>JAUVCV010000046.1 GCA_030595665.1 Methanogenium sp. | reverse complement strand
TCGGAAAGACACAGAAGTAGAGATCTGGTACACAGGTCTTCAGGAGAAGCATAAGAAGATTCTGAAGAAAATGGGGATGAAGGATCTATTTGGAGATAGGGTTAGATGAACCTAGTGATCATTTTCTGCGCTGTTTAGGGTTAATGTATTTGGTCACTATCCTCCGGAATAAAACATAACCTCTTTTACCGGCTGGTTCAAAGCGTCACTTATTACTATGAATCAAAAACCTGAATATAATAGCCGGAAACGAACGGCTTATCTCCCTGTTCTTGTCCTGCTCATCGTAGCCGGAACGTTTTTCGCCGGGTGTACTGACACAGGCACGGTATCGCCGCCGGAAATAGTTGATATAACAATAGAAGACGGGGGAGATGTCGCCCAAGACAATCAGATTCCCGCTGAAAACATATCTGCGGCGCAATTATCATCGCTCCGTTATATTACTGAGGAGTTTTCTCCTTTAAATTACCATGATAATGGTTCTGCAGAGGGAATCGCAGTTTATGTCCTTGAGGAAATCTTCAGTCTGTACAATGCAGATATTTCAGTCGATGTCTGCGAATTTTTACCCTGGGAGGAGGGATACCAGGCCGCACTCACTGGCCCACGAACGGTGCTCTTTTCAACAGCACGTGTGTCAGGCCGTGAAGAACTCTTTCAATGGGCCGGACCATATGCCGAAGGATCGCTTGTTCTCTTTGCTCCGGCAGAAGAGCATTTATCCATCCAATCGCCCGACGACCTGATGGCACTTCGTATCGGGGCTATTGCAAATACCTCATCTATTCCCCATTTAACGGCGATAGGCGTCCCGGAAGAGTCAATCACAATCGGTGATGATGCCCGGGCGCTCGTTTTGATGCTCGAAGAAGGGACAATTGATGCATGGTCAACCGGTGACCTTTCCGGGCGGTATCTTCTCCGACAGTATGCAGCGAATGCTGATGCCTATGTCCCAATCTACACCCTTGCCACAAACGAATATTATTTCGCGTTTAGCCCTGACACGCCTGATACAATCGTAATGGCCTTCCAGCAGGCGATTGACGAGATCAAAAACGAGTTCGGAGAAGATGGAACTTCAGTCTATCAGGAGATTCTCACCCGGCACACCGGAGAGACTGCTTCTCAGGGGTTGTAACGACATACCAGTTTCCTGCAAAAAAAGAGCTACTCCCTCTTTCGCCACAGTTGGCTGGAGGGGGCTTTTTCAGCCGGGTAATATCATTCAGATCCAGTGTTTTTTTCTGAAATACAGTAACATAATCCCTGCTGTAACAAGCATGGCAAGGATGGCTGCCGGATACCCCAAATCCCATTGCAGTTCCGGCATGGATGCAAAGTTCATCCCGTAGATGCCTGCGATGAAGGTCAGGGGAATGAAGATGGTTGCAATGATGGTTAAGACCTTCATCACTTCATTCATCCGGTTGCTGAGGGTTGATAGGTGAATTTCATAGAGTCCGGTTGACATCTCCCGGTACGATTCCAATATGTCATTTAACTGATAGAGGTGATCGGAGACATCGTTCAGGAATACTTCCGTTTGTTCGGATACGAAGTCCGGTTTATTCCTGATAAGGCCTGCAATTGTCTCCCGAAGTGGCCAGATCCGTTTTCGTATGTCAAACAGATTTCTCTTAAGGGTATAGATATCTTCCATGACATCTGCATCTGTCCCGTCAATGATTACCTCTTCAAGGTCTTCGATTTCCTCTCCGATTCTTTCGAAGACGATAAAATAGTTGTCAACGACGCAGTCAGTGAGGACGTACATCAGGTAATCCGGACCCCGTTTTCGAATACGGCTTTTTTCGTCAGAGAGTCTTTTGATGACCCCGTTAAAAATATCACTTTCATTCTCTTCAAACGAACAAACGCCTCTTTCGGTAAGGATAATGCTTAACTGAGCGGATATGAGGTTACAATTGTCATCGGATTGTCTGTCATTCTCTGGTCTGATGCCGGGAATATCTATATTGTCGTCTGCACGTCTCCCTCCACCGGATGCCTCCCCACCATTTTCGACGCGGATTATTTTGAGCACCAGATACAGATAATCGTCAAACTCTTCATATTTCGGGCGCTGGTTTGTGTTCAGAATATCTTCCAGTGTTAACGGATGGAGAGAAAGGAATGCCCCGATTTGTTTGATTTTTTCGATATCTGCAAGGCCTGATACCTTAATCCAGGTATATGTGTCGGTATCCGGAGATAATTCGTCCGGGTGTGCGGGGCTTTTTTCTGTGGTAGTATTCTCGTTATATTCAAAATAACGGACATGGGTAGGGGCAGGATCCCTGTCCCCGACGTGTATCAGAGTTCCCGGCGGAAGTCCTGTCATTGAGGACTCTGATACTGCAATCTTCCTGCCCGGTTTCATGTGTTTGCATCATCCTCGCAGGGGAAATATATTTCTGATTTAATTGAGATCCGATATGGGATGTTTTTCCTCTTCACTGGAGATTGAGAACGCAAAAATTGGTGTGTGGTTTATATTTCTTGAGATGGTATGTCTGCCATTTTGTTGATTACTCCGCAAACATATCCCGTGCCATCTGTATTCTCTCTTCAAATCCTTCTCCTTCCATCTCGTCCGCAATCATTTCCAGCAGGGCGTGGATGTCAATATGCTGGGGGCATTTTTCCACACATTCCATGCACTGAACACATTGTGATGCAAATTGTTCCGGGCCGTTTGTGAGTGCACCGGAGAGCCGGACGACATAGAACATCTCTGCATCCGGATTTTTGAACATGTACTTGTTGTTGTAGAGTTCAAAACAGAGTGGGATATCAACATCTGATGGGCAGGGCATGCAGTACTGACAACCGGTGCAGCCGACCTTCATCAGTTCACGGTATTTTTCGGTTGCCATTTTGATGACGGTCAGTTCTGTATCGGAGAGGGAGTCAGGGTGGGCTTCATGTGCCGTCCGGATGTTCTCTTGGATGTGTTCCTCTCGGTTCATGCCCGAAAGGACAACGGTTACTTCCGGGTGGTTCCATACCCAGCGAAGTGCCCACTCTGCAGGTGTCCGCTGAACGGGGGAATTGTCCCAGATCTTCGCTATTGCAGGGGGGACCGGATCGGTCAGGTTGCCTCCCCGGAGGGGTTCCATGATGATGACACCAAGGCCCTTTTCGGCAGCGTATTTCAGCCCTTTTGTACCTGCCTGATTTTGTTCGTCGAGAATATTGTACTGTATCTGGCAGAATTCCCAGGGGTAGGCATCGACAATCGGGGCAAAGTCCTCTGCCGGGCCGTGGAAGGAGAATCCGGCGTTGACTATTTTCCCTGATTTTTTTGCCTCATTCAGGAACGCGGTCATGCCACATGCTTCGAGGCGGGCGAGTTTTTCTGTCGAGTCAAGCACATGGATGAGGTAGTAGTCGATATGGTCAGTCTGCAGTTTTTCAAGCTGTGCGTCGAGAAACCAGTCCATGTCTTCGCGTCTTGTCACCAGCCATGAGGGCATCTTGGTCGCCAGCCGCACCTTTTCCCGGTATCCGTCCGAGAGTGCCCGTCCGAGGAATGGCTCGCTCTCTCCCATGTGGTAACTCCAGGCCGTGTCCACATAGTTCACGCCGTGGTCGATGGCGTATCTGAGCTGCCGGGTGGCCTGTTCCTCATCGATATGCCCGTCTGTTTCCTGGAGGCGCATGCAGCCGAAGCCGAGTATGGAGAGTTTTTCGCCGGTTTTTGGTATGGTGCGGTAGAGCATGGTTGATTCCTTTTGGTAGGGGGAAAGATGTGTTGAATGGTATTTATGGGTTTTTCATTGGGGGGTTCAATTCATTGAAGAAGGTATGATGTCCATTCAGCAGCAGATAATGGATGTGGGATTAGAGGGATGGGTTTTGGAGATTCTTTTTATTTTTCCTGTTTTATCAACATTATCTAACTATTTTGGATTGTAAGCAAGGTTTAAGTATAGATGGTAATATAGTATTTCATTGTGGTGATTTTATGGCAAAAAATACTGGTGATGGATATCGGAAAGGGGCCGTAAAAAAGACGAGCCAGTTTAGCAATCCGCGGACTGGATTGAATTATAAGAGGGATGCAGAAACCGGACAGATTAAGAGTGGCAAAAAGACTGGTGGGAAATATAAGGGAGTAAGGAGGGAATAGCATGGCAGGCATATTTGATGATAGATCCGATAAGGAAAAAACACGACAAGCTTTGACTCAGACGAAAAAAAACAAGGTCAAGTCTGCGTTAGGTAATAAATGTGAAAAATGTGGAAAAAAGTTTCCCGTGAGAAATCTCAAAGTCCACCATATTGAAGAGGCCGCAAAAGCTTCTGGTGCCAAAGATCTCAACACACCAAGCAATCTACTCGTCCTGTGTTCTATTTGTCATGATGATGTTCATCATAAACCGATTTCCAAAAGCACTCAGAAAGGGTGGATTAAAAAACGATCTGAGCCTGCAAAAAAAGAAATTCGAAGTATATTGCGGAATCGGCCAAAGGTGACCGATGGGAACTCTTCACCAGTGAAGATGAGAGCCCCAAGAATCTCGCAGCCCAAAATAAAACCAATAAAGATTGATCTTCCCGACTTTTTTAGGTAAAGTGGATCAAATAAGAAAAATATGAATGTCAATGATCGAGATTTTTCCTAAAATTATTTGACCGTGTAGAAATCCCCCGAGAAAAATAGCAACCGGAAGATCAATCCTATAGGATCTCCGGATCTATTTTTGACCAAAAGCAGACCACAGTTCCTCGGTTCATGTCTGAAAACAGACACACCAGTCCTGTAAATACGTATCCTGAAGGCATGAGAAAAGCAGTCTCGTGTGGTTTTCTCACTATCCCCGAATGAATTTATTATTATTCCTGGTGACGGGCGGGCATTGGATATACCGTCTGCCCATACCTGCAAAGGAGGCATCTCATTCCCGCTATGCTGGCCCCCATATTGAAATCAACCGCAAAATAACCCGCTCCTTGCACATCCGCCCGTTTATGTCCCCAAAAAATACTGTCCCCACAGAAGCCCGGAGCGGGTTTATCTCCATTGAGACACCCTATCCATCCTCTCAAAAAACCCGTCAATAGAGATCCCTTAATAATCCTCAATCCTCCGTATTTTCGGCAAATACCGGGAGTTACGTCCTCCATTCCACAGTGGGAAACCCGTGCCGAAAATACGTCTATTTTGTCCTCCGATTCCCGAACGCAGAGGATCAAAATGGGTGGTCATACCGGGAAATCCGTGAACCAACCGGAGAAAAATGCATCCCCACAGAAGCCCGGAGCGGCCGTTTCTCCGTTGAGACACCCTATCCCATCCTCTCAAAATATTCGTCAATAGCAACCCCGTAATACTCCACAATTGACGGTTATTTTCTCACATAAATGGCGTATGTCCTGTATTTTTCCGCCAGAACTGGTGGGCGAAAAATACGGCCGTTCCGCCTCCCGATTAGCCAATACCGGCATTCAGAAAGATGAGGTTCGGGGGGGAGAGGGTGACAAAAAACCGAATTCATCATTAGATCTAAAAACGATTTTGTTTTTAATATTGATAATGCCAATTATATTATTTGAACAGAATCGCCAAAAATTCCCAAAATATATCCGGAAACAGGCCTCTGGTAAAAATGTGTATTGAAAAAGTATCTCAGACAATCTCAAGATATTCAAGCATAAACGCATCCATTATCTCATCAGTCATCTCCTTATCAGTACCATACAGTTCAATAATATATTCACGTATCCAGGTTTCAAGATCAATATCTTCGAATTTCTCAGGATAGACAGCCTTAGCACTGATCATAAGATTTACCGGGAATTCAAGCCGTTCTGATTTGCATGGGGTTGCAGCAAGAGAATATATCTCCTCCTCCGTTATAGCCTTCATCTCCTGGATATTGCCGTAAATTTCTTCATCATAAAGCTGCCTTGGCGGATGATATCCGCTCCATGTGCTGAGAAGAATGATCTCAGGATCAAGTGCAAGCAACTGCTCAGATGAAATTAAATTTCTTCCGTTTTCCGGATAAACATTGTTGACATTTAAAATCTCCTCCATAAGGGAGACTTCTATTGTCCTGCTTCCAAATGCGTAGCCAACACCGCCTTTGTCCTGTGCCCAGGTCGGTGCACCAAAGTAAAGAACATCCTTTTTCAGGTTTTCCGTAACCTCTCCTGTCCTCTTTGAGATGAAATCAACTCTTGACTCCATTGTATCAACAATTCTCTCAGCATCATTTTCTTTACCAAATACCCTGCCAAGAACCATGACTTCCTCATAAATTGTTTTTACATCAGGATTTTCATAACAGGATGGATATCTGAGAACTACAACCGGTATACCCATTCCATTCAGCTGTTCAATAAACTTCTTTGTATTTTCCTCCTGTTCACCCAGATCTCTTAGGATAAAGAGATCCGGATCAAGCTCGGCTATTGTTTCGACATTCGGCTGGCCGTAAGGCCCTCCGAATCCGCCGACATTGATCTGTTTCTCCAGCCCCGGATAGAGGATCTTGCCGATCCACGTATTCACCGTGTAATCGGTGCCTTTCCAAACATACGTGCCCTTTTTTAGTGGACTATTGCATATACTTCCCCCAACGATTCGATCCTCAATCCCGAATCTATACATTGTAGTATCTATCAAAGAACGGCTCATTGCAACCACTCTCTGAGGATCTTTAGGGATTGTAACCTCCATACCCCTCATGTCTGTAATGGTTTTATATTCTGGTGAAAGATTATTCTCATCCATATCTGTTGCTTCATCGGTACAGCCGACTGTAAAAACAGCCGCCAATACCAAAATTAAAAGTATTGTGAATGTTGTCCAGGCATATTTCATAATTATCACCCAAAATTGGTGGATTCTTCAGTGCACCAATCCATCCATTGTGCTGACAGCAATTCTCCCGCAGTCACCTCATCAACACCGTAAACATTCTGGTAGAACTCTTTCAGCCATTCTTCAAGATTTATATCCATAAATCTCTCGGGATATGCTGCTTTTGCAATAACCATCACTTCAATTGGGTATTCGAGCCGTTTTGCCCAGTTGTAGGGTGTCCAGGGGAGTGAGTAGACCCTTTTATTTTTAACAGCTGAGAGCTCCTGTAAATTTTCATAATATGAAGCCGTATACAGTTCTTTTGCCGGATGATACCCTTGTGCAGTTGGTAAAACGATCACATCCGGATCCAGATTTAAAATCTGTTCTGTTGAGATAACAACAAATGCACCAGTACCGCCATATGCGTTTTTCGCATTTGCAATATCCTCGATAAAGTAGGATTCAATTGTGTCTCCACCCCATGCCATTCCGGCACCGCCGCCCTGTCTGACCCTTGGTGACAGTCCAAACTGCATCATAACCGGCTTTTCATCATCGGGCACATCTTCCACCCTCTTCCTTATCTCAGAGACCTGAGTTTCAAGATATGATGCAAGTTCGTCAGCGTCCTTCTCTTTTGAAAAGACTTCACCGATCAGGTGTATCTCCCTTCCAATCTCATCAACAGTCGGGCTTTCCTGATATGGAGGGCCGACAAGGATTATCAGGGGAATATCAAGCGATTCAATTGTGGATATCGTTTTTTGAAGATTTTCTTCACTCCCTGCTCTGAAAGCAGATGCCCCTTCCCGGAGTATTACAAGATCAGGATCAAGTGATGCAAGGGTCTCATAATTAATGCCGGTATTCCCGTTTGTTACAAGGGTCAGATCTTTAAGCCACGGCATCAGGTACCTGACAGGATTCATCCCGTTTTTAAATTCATATGCTTCACCGTCTGCGGTTTCAAAGCTGTAGTCCCAGGTCTTCTGACAGCATGGGCCACCTATCCCTGCGATTTTATCATCGATTCCAAACCTGTACAGGATTCCTTCAACAAATCCGTCATCTATAACTACCACTCTTTCAATCTCATCCGGAATACTGACCGTTCTTCCTTCCATATCGGTCACTGTCTTTAAAGTACCTTGATTACTCTGGAGTGGATCAGTTGCTGTTCCTGTACACCCACTTATGATTACGGCAAAAGCAATAATCAGAGCAACCAGCACATGTTCTTTAAAATGTGTAACGTTATCCATCAATCAATTGTCATTCTTATCCAAAAATATAGTTTTGGTATCAGTTTTAAAAACATTTAAAATTTAAATTAACAACAAGTAACACAAATTAAATATTTGTTCATACATATGCATTTATGACCATGCCCGAATACAGGAGGAAAAATCCGAGATGACTGAAATCACCGGATCTAAAAAATTGATTTCAGACATAGGCTATGACAGTAATGACGGTTTTAATGAAGGACGAAAAATTGTTATTCTTGGTATCCTTTCCATTATCCTCGTCGCCACAGCCGCAGTTGCCGTAGTTATGGGTGCCTACGACATTGCGATATACGATGTTTATAAAACGATAATCACTCATCTTACGTTTGGCAACACAGCAGAAATTCCAAAACTTCATAACACAATTGTATGGAACATACGGGTGCCGAGAATACTTCTGGCTGTATTTGTGGGTGGTGCCCTTGCTATCGCTGGTGCAGTATTCCAGGGAGTGTTCAGAAATCCTCTCGTAGAACCATATATTCTTGGAGTTTCATCCGGAGCCGCCTTCGGTGCCGCTCTCGGAATCGTATTTCCCGCCATCTTTTTTTCCATTCAGTTATCCGCATTTGCATTTGGATCAATGGCTGTGGCAATGGCATACTTTCTCGCCCGTGTCAGAGGCGAAACCCCTATTGTAACGCTCATCCTTGCCGGAGTGATCATCGGATCCATATTTGCCGCACTGGTGTCTCTGCTGAAATACATGGCAGACGACACGGCGTTACGGGAGATCGTCTTCTGGCTGATGGGAGGATTTTATTACGCGACCTGGAATGATGTAATTCTTCTGGGCCCTATTGTGCTCATCTGCTTCTTTATATTGTGGGCTCTCGGCTGGAAGCTCAATATCCTTTCGATGGGTGACGAAGAGGCGAGAACCCTCGGAGTAAATCCGGAAAAGTACAAGTTTATTGTTGTTGTTCTTGCTACTGCCGTAACAGCGATTGCCGTCTCACTTGTTGGCATCATTGCATGGGTGGGCCTTATGATGCCTCATGCTTCAAGAATGATATTCGGCCCGGACAACCGGTTTGTAATTCCGGCCTCCCTGATGATGGGCGGATTTTACCTAATTGTCTGTGATACCCTTGCAAGGACTCTTACCAGTGCGGAAATTCCGGTAGGTATTCTGGCTTCCATTATCGGTGCCCCATACCTCTGTTATCTGCTCAGAAACAAAGGCGGGGTAATATTTGGGTGATTTTATGATTAAGGTAAACGATCTTCATTTTTCATATGGTAATGTTCCGGTTCTGTCCGGAATATCCTTTAACGTGGATAAGGGTGAACTGTGTGGCCTTTTCGGGCCGAACGGAACCGGAAAGACCACACTCTTTAAGTGCTGTCTTGGATTTCTCAAAACCAAAAGGGGGACGATATCTATGAATGGCGAGTTCATGTCCGGAAAAAAGGTAGAAGAGCTTGCAAAGATTGTTTCCTATGTCCCACAGGATCACAAACCGCCGTTTCCCTATCTTGTACGGGAAGTGGTTCTCATGGGGAGAACTCCACATCTCGGAGGATTTTTCGGCGTAAAAAAGCGTGACAAAGAGATTGCACTTGATGCCATCGAGACACTCGGAATATCTGATCTCTCCGACCGACCGTATAACCAGTTGTCGGGCGGCCAGCGGCAGATGGTGCTGATGTCACGGGCGCTTGCCCAGGACACCCCCGTCCTTTTCCTTGACGAACCGACAAGTGCTCTTGATTTTCAGAACCAGATGAAAATCTGGAAAATTATGCGTGACATTGCAGAAGACGGGAAGACAATCATTGCATGCAGCCATGATCCGAATCATGTCGCCTGGTTCTGTGACAGGGTTGTTGTTGTAGGGATGGAAGGCATTGTCGCCAACGGGCCGCCATCGGAAGTAATTTCTGAAAAAATTCTATCCGAGATATACAGTGATTCATGTTCCGTTCGTTCAATGGACGGGATTCAGATGGTGATGCCGAGTTGTATTATGAAAAATAACCATTCCTCTGTCGGTTATGATCCGAAATCTGTCCGGGAAAATGTCCAAACCCGCACCGGGGTTCACAATACTGTTGTGGATACCGAATGCTGAATGTAATGGAGTTTGATTGAATGATTAAAGTTATCGACCGGAATTGCCGGATGAATTGCCTCCCCCTCATTGATCCTGAGGGAAATATGACCATAAAATTGCATAATATCTCCCCGGGATGTCCGGTGTCAGAGGTGCGGTTGAGAGAATGTAACACCCCTTACCGCAATGAACGAACCCGTATGGGTTCGGCCGTAATACAGCCCGGGATTAATCAATGATGAAACTCTGGCGGAAGGTGAACGAATGCGAGTGAATGGCAACTGCAAATGGCTGGTTATCGTTCTCTTACTGGCATTTGTGTCTGTCTTCTTTGCGGGATGTATTGGTGGGGCAGCGTGTGAGAATACACCAAATCCTGAGGATGCCAAGACCGGTTACCGGACTGTGACCGATTCACGCGGAGTTGAAGTGCAGGTGCCTGAGAATATTGAGCGGGTTGTCACCGTATCCGATGCACTTGTGGAGGGAACGATGTTCGCACTTGGTGTTGATGATAAGATTGTCGGAATTGGTTCTGCATGCATCTCAAAGGATTTTGAATATTCTTACCCGTTGGATAACGGGAGTTTTGTGAACGGCACAGGTGGTCGTGATGTCGTGAAAGTCCTGTCCTCCCGTGTTTCAGAACAGCCTGCCGTTATTCAGTCCGGCACGGCGATGAATTACGAAACCCTTGCATCACTCGATCCTGATCTGGTTATCATCAGGGTAGGGAGTTGTGCAATCCAGAGAGCAGATGATGAAAAGACTATCCAGACGATCGAAACCATTGAGTCGCTTGGGATTCCGGTTTTGGTTCTTTACAGTCCCAACTGCTATGAACAGCCAAGTCCCGGGACAATTTCAGATGAGGTTGTAATTCTCGGAGAGCTTTTTGAGAACAGAGAAACAGCGGAGCGTATTGGATCGTACCTCTTATCACAGTTAGCACTTATTGAGGGACGGACACAGGATATTCCTGAATCTGATAAACCCGCTGTTCTGAGTCTGGGTTTGTCCCCAAGAGAACGTGCAAAGGGTGGTGCCGGAAATGCACATGGGCTGAAAACAACCGAAGGTTACATTATTGAAAATATTATCAATGCAAAGAATGCCTTCCGTGAGGACGGCAGGTTGACAGTCAGTACCGAACAGTTACTTGCAATGGATCCGGATGTTATTGTCCTCTGTACCTCGCGTGGCTACCACCCACCAGGTGAACTATACGAGGCAAGTTACTACAGTTCCCTAAGGGATCTTTCAGCTGTCAGGAATCACCGGGTGACCGCTCTTCCCTGGACACCCTGTAATCATGCAATGCGTCTGGAATATCCAATTGATATGATGGTTATTGCAAAGGCGGCATATCCGGATAGATTTGATGATATAAATCTTGATGAGTGGTTGCTGGACTTTTATGAAAATGTCTATGGAGTGGACGAGGGGACTGCAAAATCACTCAGAACAGCCCAGTGGATGGACTGGTGTATTGACGAATAAAACTGCCCGGGTAGAACACGAATATGAAAATGAATGACATTGTCAGTGTCTCAATTGCAATATCTGCCATTATGCCTGTAGCCACAGCATCTCTCTTTGCATTTGCAGTTTTTTGCTAAAGGAGAGTTGTTACCAATGATAAACAATGGAAACAGCCCGGAGACATTTACCGACATGCATGGTGTTGAGATGGAAAATTCCTGCAAACCCGACAAAAATTAATGGAGTTTGATTGAATGATTAAAGTTATCGACCGGAATTGCCGGATGGATGGTATCGGTCTCCCCATTGTCCCTGAAGAAAATATGATCGTTACATTGCACCACATCCCCCTGGGATGTCCGGTGTCAGAGGTGCGGTTGAGAGAATGTGGTGCCCCTTATCACAATGAACGAACCCGTTTGGGTCTGGCCGTAATGCAGCCCGGGAGTAATCAATGATGAAACTCCGGTGGAAGGTGAACAAATGCGAATGAATGGCAACTGCAAATGGCTGGTTATCGTTCTCGTACTGGCATTTGTGTCCGTCTTCTTTGCGGGATGCACCACAGGAGATGCGTCCGGGGTTACACCGGATCCTGAGGATGCCAAGACCGGTTACCGGACAGTGACCGATTCACGCGGAGTGGAAGTGCAGGTACCGGTAAATATTGAACGTGTTGTCACCGTATCCGATGGTCTCATTGAGGGGACGATGTTCGCACTTGGCGTTGATGACAAGATTGTCGGTCATGGCTCATCCTGCATTCCGGGGAAAGGGAACTGGACGTATTCCTACTCAACTGCTGAAGGGATGGTCAATGGAACCGGTGGGAAAGGTGTGGTGGGAATTCTCATACCCAGTATGAATGCCCTCCCCCAGGTTATGAACTGTGATATGGCAATGAACTATGAGACCCTCTGCTCGCTCGAACCGGATGTTGTAATTATGCGTCCGGGATGCTGCACCGTGCCGACAACAGAAAGTGATAAGATAGAAAAAACCATTCGGACGCTTGAATCACTTGGGATTCCCCTTGTTGTCCTCCAGAGTCCGAATTGCTATGACCGCCCAAATCTGGAAATTATTTCTGATGAGATCAACATTATCGGTGAGGTCTTCGGGAAGGAAAAAGAGGCTGAACGGATCGCCGGTTGTCTGGAGTCCCGGCTGGAGATGATCAAAGAGCGAACCAAAAATATCCCGGAAGAAGATAAATCCCGGGTGATGATGTTTGGTCTCTCCTCACACAACGCACAGTTTGGCTACGCGACAAACGGACCTGGTGTTACCTACGGGCTGGGTACAACCGAGTCATATATGATTGAAGAAATCGTCAATGCGAAAAATCCTTTCCGCTCTGATATTGGTTCCTATCAGATGCTCAGTACCGAACAGGTGCTGGCACTGGAGCCTGATGTTGTTGTGCTGTGCACATGGTGTGGCCACCATCCGGCGGATGAGTTATACGATTCCACAAATTACCAGAATCTTCATTCGTTATCAGCCGTAGAAAACAACCGGGTGGCAGCCCTTCCGTTTATGCCCTGCAACTGTGTAAGGCGTCTGGAATATCCCATCGAACTGATGGTTATTGCAAATGCGGCATATCCGGAACGATTTTCAGATATTAATCAGGGTGAGTGGCTGCTCTCCTTTTATATGGATGTCTATGGCGTGGACGAGGAGACTGCAAAATCACTCAGGTCGGCACAGTGGATGGACTGGTGTGCTGACGAGTAACCACCGGGGGAGAATCCGATTATGAAAACGAATGGAATTAATTATTGTCTCAGTTGCAGTGTGTGCTGTTATAGCAGTAGCCACAGCGGCTGTCTTTGCATCTGCAATTTCCCGGTAAATCCAACAAAAATGGAGTTTGATTGAATGGTTAAAAGTATTGACTGGAATCAGGTATGGAGTGAGACATACCTGAAGAATATTGAGAGCAGGTTCAACTGTGATTGCGCCTCAATATGGAAAGATCGGAAAAATGCAGAATCGTTTTTGGAACAGTCCGAAAAAAATCCTGAAAGAATTGAACGGGTTATTGAAAGCCTTCCCGTAACTTCCGGGTCATCGGTTCTGGACATTGGTTCCGGGCCGGGCACTCTTGCAGTTCCTCTCGCCGGTCTTGCGGATCATGTAACCGCCATTGAACCATCAGAAGGGATGGCTGAAGTAATGGAGGAATATGCCCGGAGAAAAAGTGTATCTAATATCGACATTCTGAAAAAAAGATGGGAGGATGTTGATGTTGAGGTGGATCTTGGCAGAAAGTATGATATTGTGACTGCCTGTTACTCACTTGGCGTGCCGGATATTAATGCTGCGATAACATCCATGTGTATAGCATCTTCAGGTTCATGTCATATATTCTGGTTTGCGGGTGTTACCGACTGGGAGAGAATGCAGGACGATCTCTGGCCAATTCTTCATGGGAATGCCCATAATCCCGGGCCAAAGGCTGACATTATCTACAATGTCCTCTATTCGATGGGCATTTACCCTGATGTAAAATCATATGAAATTAATTCGATCCGGAAATTTGATAGTATTGATTCGGCTGTAAACGAATTTAAAGAGCGTTATGGTGCGGATTCAGAAGAAAAAGAGAATATTTTAAAGGATTATCTTTTGGAAAATAAGACCGATCGGAGGGGTGAAGTGGAAATCGGCGGCATCACCAATCATGTCCACTTCAGCTGGAAGGTCTCCCCACCCGACAGGGGTTTTAAATGAATAATAAAGCGATTATTTCACTGTTAGTTCTCGGTGTCGTACTTGTTACATTCTGCGGCTGCACGGCCCAGTCCGCAGATGTTTCCGGTGATTCCCCGCAGGGTAGTTACCGGACAGTTATTGATTCGAGAGGTGTTGAAGTTGAAATCCCGGCAGATATTGAGAGGGTTGTCACGATATCAGACGGTATGGTTGAGGGGGTGATGACCGTTCTGGGTGTTGAAGATACCATCATCGGGGTTGGTTCATCCTGTATTCAGAGGAATTTCAACTACACCTATCCCACAATCAGCGGGGAGTCCTATGAATATAGTAACGGGATGAATCCTGTGACTTATCTGAACCGCTGGGTGATGGATCTTCCGCGGATCTGCGAGTCAAATTCGGCAGTTAACTTTGAGGCGCTTTCGGCACTCAGTCCTGATGTTGTCATCATGAGGGTCGGTTCATGTTCGGTGCGTAATATCGATGACGAATCCGTTCAGAAATCCATCGACACCATCGAATCTCTGGAAATTCCGCTTGTAGTTGTGTATGGGCCGAACTGTTACAAAGAGCCAGACCTCTCCAAAATATCCGATGAGATAAGGATTGTCGGGGATGTCTTTAATGATCAGGCAAAGGCAGAAAAACTTGCGGATTATCTTGAAGAACAGGTGAATCTCGTCTCCGAGAGGACAAAGAATGTGCCGGATAATGACAAACCGGAAGTGCTGGTATTTGGTCTGTCTCCCCGGGCGAGAAAAGCCGGAGGATGTGGACAGGTGTTCGGGCTTGATACTATTGAGTCCTATTTCATCACCGATATCTGTCATGCCAAAAATGCATTCTATGAGCCCGGATACTTCAAAACCGTCTCGGAAGAGCAGATTTTAACCCGTGATCCTGATGTCATCGTCCTGTGCACCGCCTCAGGATACCATCCGCCCGAAGAACTCTATTCTGCTCCTTATTACCAGAATCTGCAGGAACTCTCAGCGGTGAAAAACCGGCGGGTATCTGCACTTCCCTGGACACCCTGCAACTGTGCAAAAAGGCTTGAATATCCGATTGATGTCATGGTGATTGCAAAGGCGTCTTATCCGGAGTTATTTGAAGATATTGAACTTGAGGAATGGCTTTTAGATTTTTACAAAAATGTTTACGGTGTTGATGAGGCGACAGCAAAGGAGCTCCGAAGCACCCAGTGGATGGACTGGTGCGTTGAGGGATGCCCGACATGTGCAAACTGATCTTTGATCTGGAACCGACGGTGAAAAAATAAATGCAATGTAACGGATGATACAATGAAAGTAGTAATATGTGGAAAAGGCGGAAGTGGCAAGAGCTCAATTTCCGCCATGCTTGCCCATGAGTTTTCAGATATGGGCAAAAATGTGCTGGTCGTTGATACTGATGAATCCAATACCGGTCTGAACTCCCTTCTGGGTGTCGTTTCGCCTCCTGATCTGATGGAATATCTTGGCGGAAGGGCAGCCGTAACGGAGAAAATTATGAAAGCGGCACCGGATTATGCTTCAGCGAAACTTCTGGATGAGGGCATTGATATAAACAGCCTCCCTGAAGGCTATTATTCTGAAAAGAATGGTGTCAGGTTTGTATCAGTCGGGAAGATTCATGAGGCGGGGGAGGGCTGTGCCTGTCCCATGGGGATGCTTGCACGGGAGTTCCTTGCCGGAATCCGGACGTCTGGCGATGATGTCGTGATTGTTGATACCGAAGCCGGTATTGAGCATTTCGGCCGGGGGATTGATGCAGAGGCGGATCTTGTCCTTATGGTTGTTGATCCCTCTTTTGAGTCGGTACGCCTTGCTGAGAAAGTGTATGGGATGTCTGAACATTCCGGCGTTCCCGTATATTATATCCTTAATAAGTGGGAGGAAATGTATTCCAAGGAAATTCGTGGAAATATTGGTGATCCTTCCCGGATTATTTGTGTGATTAATCACAGTCCGGAGATCATCTATGCAGGGCTTACCGGCAGTATCCCGGAGTCCGTCCCGGCAGAAATTACCGGGCTTGCGGATTCGGTTTTGCATTTGTCCGGAAAACAAGAAGAGTAGCAGAGAATTACGGTAAAGGCACCATTTCCCAAACCTTTTTTTCAGAAATTCCTTCCGTGATTATCACCCGCCCGATTCCGATAACCGTCCCCGCAACCCCCTTCTTCACCGGGTATTCAATCGTCTGCGCACATTGCATCAACTATGTGCTGCCTAGCTTCTCCTGTAACGGTGATGTCTTATTCCTGTGATTTGTGGGAGACCCGTGAATTGAGCGGCAGATAGTGCTTACCTCGCACATCCCATGCATTTCTGCCCTGGAAAAATGCCATCCCCACAGACGCCCGGAGCGGCTGTTTCTCCATTGAGATACCCTATCCATCCTCTTAAAATATCCCTCAATAACGACCCCGTAATACCCCACGATTGACGGTTATTTCCTCACATAAATGGCGTATGTTCCGTATTTTTTCTCCAGAATTGGCTGGCGGAAAATACGCCCGTTCCGCCCCCAGATCT
>JAUVCV010000024.1 GCA_030595665.1 Methanogenium sp. | reverse complement strand
CCTGCCACATTTCTTTGTTTCAGAAACTTCCTGCTCAGCCTGAATAATTACATACCACCTATCACCGGAGCGGGTGATCAGAATGCCTTTCACCCTCCCAACACATGGTCGATGCATCCTGACCCGGACGGCACCGATCTTTGAGAATGTGATGACATTATGTTCTCTGTCAATCCTGAATCCAGATTGGTTATAATTTAGAGTCCGATATCGGAATGCGCTCTTGAAACGGAGTTTCCCAACATTTCTCCCCCTCTGTTTTGTCTGTGACAGGGCGGCAATATTGCTCCATAGTGTGTAGTTTACCATCTGGAGCACTTTGGAGTAGACGTCTTTCAGTGCAGGATTCTCATCCTTTAGAGAGACGATTCGTGCCTGTGTTTCCTGCTTCTTCAGAGGGGTGCACAAGGCCCGTGCCTCATTACATTCTTCCAGAAGTTTGTTGTAGAGCCACCTGCAAGTATCAAGTGCTGTATTCAGTCGCGTCTCTGCAACCGAATCTGGATATGCCCGATACTTGTAGGAAACGATCATTCATTTCTCCATTTGAGAATCAACGTAACTTTTCAGAACATCAAGACTAACCTGCCCGGATGTTGTAAGGAAATATGAGGGAGAACATAACCCATCTCCCCACAACAATTTTATGGTTGCAGGATACTCCTGATGCAATTTGCGTGACGACACACAATATAATTATCGTAGTGAAGAAGGGGCTCTGCTTTCATCCCCGGCCTAAAGACCGGGGACTTCTCGCTCTGCCCCTTCACCCCGCGAGTTAAACCAAAGCATTAACTTGATTAGAGGAAACTCATTTATATGACTGATAGAATCGTTGAATTTGTATCTGATATTGAATTTGTCGCAAATATTGATGAAAAAAAAGACTGTCTTATGAACCAGGGCACTCAGTCTGATGAAGCCCCGGCAACGGAAGGCAATCCACTTGGCCTCTGGTATAATATTGATGTGCCAAAAGGTCTCGGACTGACTGCAGGTGATAAAATCCGGATAATCATTGAGAAAGTATAGTCTGGTGAGAGTAAACACAAAATGGAGTTTGATTTCTCCTTTTTCTTTCTCCTTTGAATAATCGACAACACATGGTGGTATATATCTGATGAATTCATCTTGGTTTGCATATAGTGCGCTGGTATTTCTCTTTGCAGGAATCTGTATCTGTGGGTGTGTTACTGATAAGGATGCATATTCATCGGCATCATCTTTGTATGATAATGCTGATACGAAAATCCGTGAAATTAACTGGGACACCAGTCCACCTGAACTGACTGATGCGAAACTTCAGGGAGCAGAGGCGGACCTGAACGAGGCATTTTTAATTGTGGATGCCATACAACCGAAACCTGAATCCACTAAACCCAGTGCTCCGTATGCATTGCGTGAAATGATTTTTGGAAAAATGGCATATGTCTCCGCTGCCCGGGACGTGTCAGCCGCCCAGATTCACATCCTGAATGCAGGTGACGCAGCAGAAATCTACCAGTATGATGACTGGTATATGGAGATGGATGCCGCTCAGGGCAATCTTGCCCTTGCCCGTACAGAACTCTCTGTTTCTGATACCCGCATGAATGGAATTAATATGACTCTGGTCCCAACAGAGATGCATTTGGATATTGCTGAAGCAAAGGCCCTGAATGTCAATTTTGCCGGGCTTATTACCTCTCTTGAACGGTCAATCGAACTCGCCCTTAATGGGTGAGATGACCTGTTTTTTTATGCTGCGTTCAGGAATGCAGTGAGTCTCCTGACTGGCGACTGTATCAGGTTGTCACCATACAGTGCTTTTGTTGTTTCCAGAATGAATTTATACTGATTCACGTCCTGTGTACTCACGATGACGTAAAATGCGTCCCCTGATGCCTGAACCGTCTTCGTCACATGTTCCCCATACCGCATCTGATTGCCGGTGACAATGTTACCGGTCTCAGCGTCCACAAGTATCCAGGTTAGTTGGGAACTTTCCGGTTTATTGACTGCTGTCATGCTGGCATTTATCCGCCAGAATCCAAACGGAACATGAAATTTCTCTGAAAATCCATTACCCGGACCGGTGTATGTTGCAAACCGGACTATCTCTCCTGGCATCCATATTTCAGAATACTCAGGGTCTGATGCACCAAAATGCGTCATGTCATCCGGAAAATCCGTGACCGGGTATCCTCCCTCACCACTCACAAAGACGGTATTCAGATCAGTATTTTTAGGAATCTTCCATACCTGCGGGGTGTGGGGGGTAAATTCGCCTGCAGGATTTTCATATGGTGATTCTGGCGAAATAAATCCATTTAACCACGGGATGCTACTAATCCCCGGGATGCTGCCAATCCCCTGAGAGGCCACTGCGATGATAACCACAATGATGATTGCACCGGCAAAGGTGAGGATGTCTGCCCGTTTCACATCATAACCTTGTATAGCCTTTCTGATAACTGTTTTTCTCTCATTTTTTCAGAGGTGGGGGTGGAATTCCAGTGCACGCACACATATACACACACAGTTAAATAGCATCGGGCTGCAATTTTTGATAATCTATGGATCTGCAGGAATCACGCACATGGATTATATTTTACCTGATCTCATTTGTGGTATTGCTGGTCTCCGTGTTTCTGACGTCAGAAGGTGTCCTGATGGGAGTTGGCCTCACCATGCTCCTCGTGGTGATTGGAATCAATCTTATGTTTATGCTCAGTCAGGTGAAACAGGCCTCGAAAAAGAAAGAACTGATGGATAGGGTTTCTCGTATTGAGAGAAACAATCCGGGTAATAAAAAGCGCTGAAGAACTTATGACATACAAAAAATGGTTTGATCACTTTTTCTTCTTCAGGTAGATCTTTTGTATCGGATTAAATGGGTCGTACAGGTGCTCTACATCCCTTCCCATATACTCTGTTTTGCCCATCACATAGTACCCGCCTTCTGCAAGCGCTGGTGCAAATATCCGTGCGAGTTCATCCTTCTGTTTTTCTGTGAAGTAGATGGTCACATTCCTGCAGAGGATAATGTCCAGATACTGGGTCACCGCCCGTCCGCTCATCAGGTCATGCCGGGAGAATTTCACGAGATCTTTGAGATGCTGTTTTACCTTGTATGTCCCGTCTTTTTGTCCATCAAAATGCCTGCGAATCTGGGATTCGGATAGGTTTACCAGTGCTTTTCTATGGTATATGCCCTCTTCTGCCTTTTTCAGAGCTTCTTTATCGATGTCTGAGGCAAAGATGGTCATCTGCACATCCGGGAACAGCACCCTGGCTTCATGGCACATCAACGCAAGGGTGTATGGTTCCTCCCCGGTGGCACATCCGGCACTCCATATCCGGATTTTCTGTTTCCTGCGTTTGATCTCCGGAAGAACTTCACGCTTTATCAGTTCAAACACCTCAGGATCCCGCCAGAATTTTGTCACATTAATAGTGAGAGCATTCCGGAGTGCTTCCTGTTCAGTCGTGCTTGAAATGAGCTGGGAATTATATTCAGCATATGAATCTGTTTTGTTCATGCGCATTCTGGACTGAATTCTCCGCTGGAGATAGTCTTGTTTGTAGTTTGCGCACTGTATGCCTATTTTCGATTCTATCGTGCGCAGAACCGACTGAAATCCTCTGGTTTCCATTGTGATATCAACTATACCTGTTCAAAGCTGAACTGTTATACTATTTTTTGGGGAATGCAGGCGTTCGGCCATATTGCATTATGTTCGTGGACACTTTTTTTCACGGCCCGTTTTTCTTCTGTTGAGATTCCCGTCTCTTCCGTTTTCCCCGACATATCTGTGAAATCGTGAAGAAATAGTCTGCCGTGCACGTTAGTCCTGCAGGCGTAACCATCCCGCTGTCCGGTGTGGTAATCACCGGGTATGTTGTGAATGAATATTTTTCCTGTTGATGACGAATTATTCCATGCCGGGCAGGGTGTCAGGGCTGGTCTGTAACTCTATAATGACTGAAAATCAGCTTGTCGTTTGTTTTCAGAACAAAAATCAGGTCTTCACGTTCATACAGGTAATCTTCATCCATACGATATGTCAGGTGACGGGGAGCAGAGATCAATACCTTAGAGTCTGTAGATACTATTTTTGTGTGTGTATATACTGTGTCTTTGAGGCACACGAGATAATATCCTTCTGTGCCTGACACATAAAGGCATCAGACATATTCTCTCGTGTTTCCTGGTGTTTGTTACGTCCGGTGGCTGCATTTGCCTGTGGGTCGCAATCAATAATCCGGATCTGTTTCCCTTTTTTATTAACCGGAATTTCGCAGTGTCATGTGAAACACCGTTTGTTTGTTCCCCGCCCGTAAATGTCCTGTTTTTGACTGAAAATTTTATATGAAGCGTAAACCAAACAGATAATATCAATGGACCGTTCCAGACTAAAGATTGTGATTTTCGGTGCATATAATGCAGGCAAATCATCGTTTATACGGGCAATTGATCCTGATTCCCGCCATATCGAAGTAAATAACGGTGGCATTCCGACGACAGTCGGGCTTGATTTTGGTCGGACAGTGATCAATAACAGGAAAATATATCTCTTTGGCACACCGGGCCAGGAACGATTTGAATTTGTCCGCGGGATTATCTCTCAGGGTATGGACGGAGCAATTGTTGTGGCTGATACCACGCATGATCTGGATGGGTTAACGGTGCAAATTTGCGATGCCCTTAGCGCATCGGGGCATCCCTATGCCGTTTTTCTGAATAAATGTGATCATCCGGATTCATCTCCCGGTCGCTACCAGGCGGTGACAGGGACGGTCTTTTCACCGGAGATTTCAGCTATTGCCGGTGGGAATACTGTAGATGCACTGTGCGAATTTCTGGATATCCATTTCTAAACACATATTCCGCACGTCCGATCCAAAGCAAATAGTATAATTTGTTCCGGGTTTTACTTACATCAGTTATGTCCAGGATTGGTGTTGTAACTGGTCTTATCCTCCTTCTGGCTGTGGTTGCTGTCTCTGCGGGGTGTCTGTCATATTCTATTGGAGCCGTTTCGTATGATGGTGATGTCGTGCACGTCTCTGTGGATAATAAAGCGGGAGTCAGGGATGTCTCGATGCAGATCACGGTTTTCGATCTCTCCGATTTCAAGCAGGTCGAAGTGGATAAAATTGTCCGTTCGGTGAATCTTAATGAAGGAATAAATGATGTCACATTTGATGTTGGTCTGCAGCCGGGTTTCTATCGTCTCTATGTTTATATGATGAAAGATGATGAGCGGCTTGGATGTGTAATTGAGGATATTGAGGCATGAAGATGGCTTCATTTATTCAGGCTGCCGCAGGGAAAGAACCCTGTGACACCGTTTTTATCAATGCCAGAGTATTCTGCCCATTTACGGGAGAATGGGAAGAAAATGCATCATTTGGGGTAAAAGGCGGGCGTGTGGCAGGGTTTGGGGCATATGCTGCAGAACATACGATTGATCTGCGGGGAAAACGCGTCATCCCTGGCCTGATTGATGCCCATGTGCATATAGAAAGCTCTCTTCTGACTCCTGTTGAGTATGCACGGGTCGTGTGCCCGCACGGGACAACCACGGTTTTTGCTGACCCGCATGAAATTGCGAATGTCGCAGGCACTGCAGGGTTGCGGTATATGCTGCGTCAGCGTTCTGAAGTTCCGCTTGACATCAGGTATATGCTTCCTTCCTGTGTGCCGGCGACACCCCTTGACAGAGGTGGAGCTGTTCTCTCCTGCCGTGATCTCGCCGCCTTTGCCGGTGAAGAGGGAGTGGCGGGCATCGGTGAAGTGATGAATGTGCCGGGGGTATTGGCAGAAGATGCTGACCTGATCTGCAAAATTGGCTTGTCCCCTATTGTGGACGGTCATGCGCCGCTCCTTTCCGGGGAATCACTCTGTGCTTATATTGCAGCAGGCATCCAGAGCGAACATGAATGCACGGGTTCCCATGAGGCTGCAGAAAAACTCCGGCGTGGGATGTATATTATGCTGCGTGAGGGGTCAACGGAGAAGAACCTCGCTGCATTGGCTGAGGTTGTGACACCCGCGACTGCACCACGGTGTTCCTTTGCAACCGATGACCGGCATGTGGATATGCTTGCTGAAGATGGCCACATCGATGACTGTATCCGCAGGGCAGTTGCCGCAGGCACTGAACCGGAGACGGCCTATCGGATGGCAACCCTCTCTGCTGCAGAACGTTTCGGCCTGAACGACCGTGGTGCGCTTTCCCCCGGCCGGCGGGCGGATTTCTGTGTGCTGGACGACACCGGGCCATGCACCGTAACGGACACATATATTCTGGGTGTCCGGTGGACTGACCCCGGGTACAAGCGTCCTGAAGTCCTGCATGTGCCCTTTTCGTGTGCCCCTCTGACGGAGGAGTCCATTACCATTCACGGGTCCGGGACGGCCCGGGTCGTGGGTCTGGTGCCGGGCCAGATTCTCACCCATGCATTGTCTGCTGAGGTAGATGGGGCGGCCCTTCCTGACTCGTCGCGGGATCTCCTGAAGATTGTTGTCTGTGACCGCTATCGCAGTGCCGGCTGTGGTGTAGGGATTGTGAAAGGATTTGGCATCCGGGATGGTGCCATAGCAGCGAGTGTGGCTCATGATTCCCACAATCTCATTGCAGTCGGAAGTGATGATGCCTCAATCATCCGTGCTGCAGAGATGGTCATTGCAGCCGATGGCGGCATGGCAGCAGTCTCAGGAGATACATCTGCTTTTCTGCCGCTGGAATGCGGCGGCCTGATGTCATCCCTTCCGTATAATGAGGTGGCAGCGTCTCTCCGTTTACTTGAGGCCTGCATCCGCACAACCGGGTGTATCGCTAATCCGTTTATGTATCTCTCTTTCTGCGCACTCACGGTCATTCCTGAAATCCGGGTAACCGAACGCGGCGTCTTTGATGTGGGCGCTTTTGCCGATGTGCCGCTCTTTTCTTCCCGCGGAAAATAATTTTTTAGAATATACCGAAGGTATCAGGAGGGATTATTCCCGCCACTACCATAATCAGTATCAGAATTGGCTGGTGGATGATGTATATCAGAAGTGAATGCCTGCCGGCCGTTGCGAGAAGGTTTGTAACGGGAGGGCAGGGCTGCCTAATCTGCAGCAGGGAACACCCACCGGGGTAGAGGTATGCACCTGTTCCCAGTCCCATAAGCACAAGACCAAACCAGGGGATGAGCGGTTCATAGTCCACAGAATAAAAACCGGCAGGATGTATCCCCAGCCACGCAAGCCAGAGTGGTCCAACCGTTCCTGTCACCACAAGGCCCAGTGCCAGGACAATCACGCCGGCGATGAGGTTCTTTTTTTGCAGAGAAAAAAAGAGCGGTGCAAGGCAGATGGAGAGGCCGATGAGGTGGAGGATGCCGAAGAGAATGTACCCTTCTCCAATCACGTACCAGGTGACAAGGGTGATGCCGCACCCGAGTGCGAGAATAAACAATCCCCTCATGAGGAACTTCTGCACAAGGGCTTTCCCCTTCACCCCTTTTTGTATGGCACGTTCCCTGCTGATGTGCAGGGACAGTCCGACAAGAAAGACAAAGGTGCAGGCGCAGGTCAGCGAAAACGCCCGCCAGAATCCACTGGTGACAGCAATGTCTGCCACACCGAAGTAGATCAGGTCAAAGAGCAGGTGGTAGGTGACCATCATTATGATGGCAATGCCGCGGACTGCATCAATCTCCCAGAATCGTGATGTGGGTCTGGTCTGTGTATTTTTTGCCTGCTCCATTCGTCTTCATTATAATATGGGGGTGCAATACGCATTAGTGTGATGACTCAGGGTGATGAGCATGTTATTGAGGCAGCCGGTCGTGCCCGTGTTGTTGTACGGGACGGGCATGTGGTATCGGTCGGTCCGGCCTGTATTACCTCCTGCCCGCTTGCGGCACGATTCAGTGAGCCGGTGCGAACGTTTAGTGAAGAGGAGATTCGCTGTAATATTGAAGGACGCATTGCTGCATTCGGGATGTGCACTCCCGGACGTGTTGTGGTTTCTGATGACGACTTCGTGCTCTTTGGGGCATCTGAACTACTCTCATCTGCTCTCAGGTGTGGTATCATTGATGCAGCGATTATTGCCTGTGACGGGGCCGGGACGGTTATTGCGACATCGCCGCGGCTTATCCAGGGCATTGGAGGGAGAATGTCCGGGCTGGTATCGACAACACCGATTCCTGCCGTGATTGACCGCATTCATGAAAACGGTGGCATTGTGGTGTCCCCCCATGATGCCGCACTCAATGCAATGGATGGGGTGCGGATGGCTCTGGAAAAGGGCTTTCATGCACCTGCGGTGACAACGGCATCAGCAGATGAAGCAGTCTCCCTGCGCATGAGATGCCCTGCTGCCTTCATTGTAGCAGTGCATACCACCGGCACAAATGATAAAGATGCAGAGAAATTTGCTGCATCCTGTGACCTGATATTCCCGTGTGCATCCCGTGCATTGTATGAGATTGCCGGAAAACTGGCCCTTTTGCAGGGCGGCAAAGCAGTCCCGATATTTGCCATGACTGCGGCCGGAAAAGAGGTGGTGCTTGCAAAGATTGCATCTGTACAGACACAGGTGGTGATTGCCGGGCATTCATTGCCCTATTCAGAAGGAAAGGGTCCTTCCCCTCTCGTATAATAATTTTACAGGTGCATGATGTCCTGCAAATCACTGAAGGACTGCAGGGTGTAGTCTGGTTTTATTTTAGGATAGGGAATGCCGATCCAGTCGCCGTATTTTGCATAAGCGGTTGTCATGCCTAAGAGATTGCCGGGTTCAATCTCCCGTTTCGGGCTGTCGCCAACAATCCATGCCTCATGGACACCGCACTTCAGAATGGCTGCTGCTGCATGAAATATCTCAGGCTTTGGTTTTCTGACTCCTGACCGGTCAGGCGTCATTACGCCGTCAAAGTAGTCCCTGACTCCGGTTGCGGCCAGACGTTTTTCTGCCTGGCTGCTCTGTGCATCGGTGACAATTGCCATGGATACTCCTTCATCTGCAAGAAGCCGGAGGGTTTCCTCCACTCCCGGATAGAGAGTCAGTGACGCGAGTTTCACCTCTTCATAAACCGCGCATGCTTCTTCATACAGGCGGGGTTCAAAGATACCGCGATCTTCCATGAAATCATGGATATTGTCGTGGTGTTCAAACCCATGGGTTCCACTCATAAAATACCGGAAGAGTTCTCTCCCCTCTCCGACGCCTGCGAGATTTGCCACTGCCTCACATGACTGTGTTTTGGCAAAATGGAAGTCATAGAGAGTATTATCCATATCAAAGAGGACATATTCCGGTATTTTTTTAGTCACTGTTTTAGCCATGTTAAAAAGACCTTTTGTCTGTGTATAGTGGTTTGCATAATGCAGATAACTGGTTTGGTATTGCGGTAATGATGGGAAAATGTCTATCTTTATTGCATAAACAAATAAGCAGGATATCTCTTTGTTCCGTATCTTGCCTGGTTATCCTTCGCCGCGGTATTGACCGGCACGATATATCTGTTGAATTAAAGTATGGGATGAATATATAAATCCATACTTTCAATTGTTCTAATAGGTACATTTTATCTGTTACGCCTGACTCCGGGTGCTGCCATCTATGTCGAACAATTCAGCAGAGAATGAACTCCCCCCACCATTCCAAACGGAACATATTGAATCGGATATTCATGATTACTATGAATATATGCGTTATTCTGAAATTCCTGTCCTTTTTTTTGGGGAAACGGGGAGTGTAATCTTTGCAAACAAGGCATTTCACCGCAAATACCGTTATCCTGAGGATTTTATGGCCGCCTCACCTGATATCACTGAAATAATAGATATCTGTGATAATCAGGAGGAAAATCCAGATACAGCAGGGGGTATTTGTGATGTATTCAGGCCCGGAACATTTGTCCGTGCCCGTGTGATTGACTCTGAGGGGATTGCTGTCCCTTCGCTGGTCTCAGTTTCAGACATTCCGGATTCTCGCCTTGTTGCCGCAACAATTTATCCTGGGCCCCCTGTTTCCCCTTCATTGGTGATTCTGCATGATGAAGAAACCGTTCACCCTGTAGGGGATGACGGAAGAATTCCGTTTGAACTATTTGAGTCATATCCTCATGCGGTCATTGTTCTTTATGATATGGTATGTCGGTATCATAATGCGGAAGCACACAAACTGCTGGGGAAAAATGCGTTTCTGAAGGACGGTCTTCCTAAAATTCGTCTTGTACACAACGATTTTTCAGAACTCTTAGATGCCATGAAATCTCATGCCGGTTCATCGCCCCCTGACCCCCGGATGATTGAAGATCAGATTCGCACCAGCAGAACACGCAGTATTGATGTGGAGATTCTGCTTGTCCCATTGCGGGATAATTCCCGGAATCTTCTGGTGGTATTCCGTGATATTACCCGGAAGAAAAATGCTGAGTCAGAACTTCTGAAGCGCAACAATCAGCTTTTAATGATGAATGATGTCATGAAGGTGGCAAATTCAGTAGATACCTTAGATGAGATGCTTGAAGAAATCCTTCAGACAGTTATCCGTGAGATGAAATTTGATCTCGGCTGGATATATCTGCGTGATACAGATGCGAAATGGGCAACGATTGTTGCATCATCCGGTGTTCCCGAACAATTTATAGAGACACGAATGCGGCAGAATGTTCTGGATTATCCGTTTAACCTGGTCTTTTTTGCTATGCAGCAGCATTATGTGGATAATCTGCCAAACCATCCGCCCGGACCAATTGATTCAAAGGTGTTAGAAGAGATTGATGCACTTTCGTATGCAGGTATTCCGCTGATATCTGATTCTGTTGTTGTCGGTGCGCTCTACGTCGGGAGGCGGTCGCACTACTCCTTTTCTACATTTGAGAAGAAGACGCTGGAGATGATAGGGAATGAAATCGGGAGTACGATTCTCCGTGGAATCCTGCAGGACCGGTTGGAGGATGCCTATAGTGACGCAAGTCTCTATCTGGATATTATGCTTCATGATATTAAGAATGCGAATGCTGCCATTCTGGGGTATTCCCGGCGTCTGATGGGTCATACGAGGGAGGAAGGGAGCAGGTATGCCACAAAAGTCCAGTGGCATACCCTTCATATCACGGATATTCTCAACAATGTGACTACAATCCGCAGAATCACTGATGAGTCAACGGAGATGACCCCCATCAATCTTGATGCACTCATCAACGCAGAGATTTCACAGTATCCGGAGGGGGAAATTTCCTTTATGCGAACCGGATGTACGGTCCTGGCAGACGGTCTTCTCTCAGTGGTCTTCATGAATCTTATCCGAAACAGCATCAAATATGGTGGGCCGGGGGTGCGCATCTGGATCAGTAGTGAGGAAACCGACCATGAAGTGACCGTCTCTGTTGAGGATGACGGGCCGGGCCTCTCTGACGATAAGAAGATGCAGCTCTTTTCGCTCTTTCAGGAATCGACAACCGAACGGGGGGGACGTGGTCTTGGTTTGCACATCACCCGCCTTTTGATTCGGAGATATGGGGGGAAAATAAGCCCGGGTGACAGGATGCCCGGTCGTCCTGACAAAGGGCTTTCCATCCGGTTTACCCTTCGTCTGGCAGAAGAGATGGAAGATGATGCCGAAATTTCATTTTAGCTGTTTTATGTGGATCCGGTGGGTCTTTGTCCTTCATATCTCTTATCCATTGTAATAATTTACTGAAAAATAAATTGTCGGAATAATTACCTGGTATGAAAGCCCCGTTCTGCCACAAATATGTTGCATTATCAGTGTGAAAAATGAGATTGTTATGAAGGATAACCGCGTCTGTCCGGTATCCCACGCTCACCATCCGGACAATTGTGTACGACGCCTTATGCATCCTGCCAAACGCATTGTCGGGCGGTTCATCCGGGAGGGGGATACGGTGATTGACATCGGTTGCGGGCCGGATGCGGACTTTGTCCTTGCATTTTATGTGGAATTGTGGGAAAAAAAGGGTAATACTTCTGTGATCAAAAAAAGAGATGATTCACTCTTTTTTTCGCAGTATATATCCGGTAAGCGATGCTCCTGCCAGTGCAGCAATCCATGGGAAGGGTGTAGGGATGGCATCGGACTTTGTGGCATCAGACGGTGTGTCACTGGAAGAACGGTTCCTGTAGTCAAGGGTGATTGTTGTGATTCCGTCAATTTCCTTATCTACCGGGACTGACTCCCCGCGCAGTGCAAGCGGCCAGATGTCGCCATCAGCGCTGAAGGTGTGGTTGTCTGCCTGGTTTACGATGAGGTAATCCATGCTTTTCATTATTTCACCCGAGGTGAAGGATACCGTCTCCCCGTCTGCATTTCCAAGAATGACTGTGTAGGCATTATTCTCTGCAAGAGTTGTGTTGTATGCTTTATTGTTGACGAGGTTCTCGTCATGCTGGCATGCGTCATCCACCCAGCCGACAAGCATATAGAGGGGCATGCCAGTCCACACATGCGTGTCATCATCCGTATATGTTACAGAATGGCCATGTGCACGTTTACCACAGGCGAGTCCCTGTTCAAACTCCTTTTTGGAGATGGATGAGGTGAGATACCCGGTAAGGTTTAACTCCCAGTCAGCTTGTGTCCGTGGGTATATCTCCAGTTTATCTACATTGCGGACGGCCAGTCCTGAAGCGGCCGGATATGCGGTTCCTGAACACCAGTAGTACCGCCAGTATCCGGGATCCATGCATTCTTTCATGTCCTGACTGCCGAAGACATCGTCATCTGCAAGGAAAAAGAGAGCAGGGCCGCCGGTGTATTCCGGGACAAATCCCTCTTTTTTGGTCTGCCATGCAAGGATTGCGGTGCCCTGTTTCTCTTTTGGTGTGTAGATGTTTTCGTACATCAATTCAACGACATATCCATCTATGGCAGTCATGCGCAGTTCGTCCCCTTTCTGCATGCCGCCCACCAGATTGCATAGGTCACGGATGGAAGTGCCCATCGGCTCGTCTTTCACTTTTTCAGGATTTTTATCCTCAGTGGGATTCCAGAGGTCTGCGGTATCAAATGTCGGACCCTGATAACTGTAGGTGGTTTCACCGTCGCCATAGACGGGGAGGTTTTCTTTCATCCACTGGCAGTCTTTGGTGGTGGCATTGAGAATAGTCCCGCCATCTTCGTCATACCGGGTAATGGTCATTGTCACTGCCTCTTCTTTTTTACCTGAAATTGCAGCACCGGCGAGGGTAATGTCCATAATGTTTCCGATACCCATACCCTTAGGGACGTCTTTTCCTACAAGAATGAGAGGTGCAATCTTGATGTCGCCGTCCTGTTTTGGAAGTGCTCCTCCGTTCACTAAATCTGCCACACAGAATCCTGTGTCCGTCAGGTCTGCTGCTGCAAAGATTCGGTCATGCCAGTCAGATGCCCGGATGATGATGCTATAGCCAGCAGCTGCACGGGTAGTGTTGAAGGAATTCTGGTCTGTATCATCTACGGCACCGATGAGTGTAGTAAGGGGAACACCGGAGTATATATTCCCGTTTGGACCGGTGAATGTGATACTGTGGTCAGATTTCAACGCCGAAAATTCATCTGCGGTGAAAGTCTGTGTCCCGCACCCGATGAGGGAGAGTGTCCATGATTCTTCTGCACCTGTCTCTGCAGCAGTGATGCCTGTCGCGCAGGACAGAAGGAATAGTGCCATCGCTATCCGGATGAATGATGGCCTTTGGTTTCTTTGCCTGTTTTCTGTATTCATATTGTTCAGTCAATAGACTCAGATTTTGTATCTGAATAAATCATCGGAACATTTTGGATTTGTTAATGAGTTGTGTTGTACTCGTGTGGATTGTGATTCATCATGAAAAAAACAGAATGATATTGATTATTCAGACACAATTTTCTGCATTAAATCCATGATGCCTGCTTTTTTATTCTGCTGTCGGCGTCGTGGGCCGCCCATTCCCATGTCCATTGCTCCCGGGCCGTAGAGTTCTTTGTTGAATCGCTCAGTGAGTTCGTCAAAGATCATTTTGTATGCAGGGCAGTGGGGGTCAACTGCCTCCACCCGCCCCCCGGTTGGGGTGATGGCATTGTAGGGACATCCGCCACGGCAATATTTGATGTGTGGGCAGTCTTTGCAGTTTTCATCCACAAAGTCTTTGAATTTGTGCATCAGTTTCCATGCACGTGATTCTGCCAGATCTGCTTTTGTCGGGTGACGAGAGACATTGCCCATCACCCACTCCGGCATGCCCACAAACCGGTAACAGGGGTAGATGTTGCCTTCAGGGCCGACGGCAAAGGTGTTTCCCATGCAGTCATTGAAGGTGCAGACGGTTCCTGTCCGTGTGAAGACACACTTGAAGAGATCGTTTATGTTCATAATTTCTGCAGTGTTCAGATTTTCCAGATATTTATCGAGGAGATAGATGAGGAGGTCTCCATATTTTTCCGGTGACAGTGCCCATTTTTCCGGTTCATCGCCTCTTAGAGACGGGAGTGCCGGATGCAGTTTCAGGACTAAACCGTTTTCCATGAAGAAATTGAAGATCTCTTCGCGGTGTTCTACAGATTGTGCGGTGAAGGTGCAGATGTAGCGCACTGACAGACCGTTTTCCCGTGCAATCCGGTAGCCGTGCATATTCTTATCAAAGTAACCATCACCCCGCTGGGAATCGTTTATCTCTTTTGGTCCGTCAATGGAGGAGCCGATGGGGACATCGTATTCAGCAAATATTTGTGCCAGTTCAGGTGTCATCCGCCAGAGGTTGGTCTGAATGGCAAACGTGGGTTTTAGATGTGCAAGTTCCTCAGAGAGGAGGGCAAGTGCCTCATGGTAAAAGTCCGCCCCTGCAAGCAGGGGTTCTCCCCCATGGAATGTTATTGTCACCTGCCGGTCGTCAAAAGATTTGAGCCAGGTGGCCACGTCCCGGATAGTATCCATGCTCATCACCGGCGAATTCTCTTCAGAACTCCAGCAGTAGGCACAGTTGGCAGGACAGCCAAGGGTTGGTATCAGCATCACATGGAAGGGACTTTTCATACTCTGATTTTTTGTTCTCTCTATCAATGAATGTTCGGATTGTCAGATCACCGGTGAAGAGTGAGGGAATGATTCCACCCGGGCTGTTTTGGGTGCATGATGCAAAATGAACTGATTTATGACACCGTTTTTTGTTTTAGCATGCACTAAAAAAGATATATTAAATAGATCTCATTCCCAAAAAAACGTATAATGAAAATAGATGACAAAAAGCAACTGTCCCTTCAGTCAAGCTTTGCTTTCGCCATCTTTCTGGTATTTATCCTCCTGACAGTCTCTGTTTCTATAATCCTCTACTCCTCGGTTGAAGAGAATAGTATCAGCCAGTTTGAGGAGAAGATGGATCAGACGGCGATATCGGTCACCCATTCTGCCATTCTCGCAGACAAAGGGCTCATTCTCTATGAAAAGGCCTATGGCCAGCAGCTGGAAGATGGATTTGTCCCTTTTCTTGAGGCATATGAACAGTCGGGTGGAAATCCGGCTGCAATGGACCTTGATGCCCTCAGGAGTGAGATAATTCGGTCTTCTGACTGGGAGATTGACCTTTATATTATCAATGAAAGCGGTGTGGTTGAATCTGCTACCTTTGAACCTGACATAGGATTTGATTTCAGTACAATTCCTAAGTTTTATTCGTCAATCACAAAAATCCGTGAGGGTGATGAATTTTCTGCAGACCGGGTCTGCGCCAGCCTCTCCGATCCTAAATGCGGAAAAAAATATGTCTATATGCCCACGCCGGATCACCGGTATCTCTTAGAACTGAGTTTTTGGTCTGATTCGTTTATGGAGGGGCGGAAAAACTTTCCATACACAGCGATATCAGATATGCTGATGAAGGATGACTCTGCCCTCCGTGCGGTTTCCATTTTTGATATCACCTATCGCCGGATCGCAGGCCATGGTGCATCTGTGGAAGGGGAGACCCTCGCGCATGTAAAACAGGTGTATGCTGACTGGTTGGGGTTTGATGTCGTTGATAAACCGAATGAAATCATCACGCGCTATATTTATATTGACCTGGAAAATGAGGGATATCCATCTTCTTCCCAGATGAACCTCGTCGGTGAGATTGTCTTTTCAACCCAACCACTTCAGGATTCGCTCAATCTGCTGCGTTTCAATGTGATTTTTCTCAGTCTGCTTGGAATTGGAATTGGGGTATTTTTTGCGTACTATGTCTCCCGTTTCCTGACACGGCCATTGAATGCGATAATATCAGATATTGACTATATTGCAGGAGGGGATCTGGACCACCCGATACGGGAGGCGCGGTCCGCGGAGACGGAAACTCTCAGGCGGAGTGTGAATATTCTTGTGGAGCGTCTGAAGTCTAAAATCCAGATGCTGCAAAAGACATCAGGTGATCTTGACTCTGAACTGAAACGGACACAGGAAGCGGAAAAATCACTGATGAGTGCAAACACGAAACTGGGCTTGCTCTCGAGCATTACCCGGCATGATATCCTCAACCAGATTCATGCCCTTTCGATGATATCTGCACTTCTCAAAGAAAATCTGAGTGAAGACGGGAAAGCAGAGCAGCCTCTGAGGATCATGGACAGCGTGATTGCAACGATGGAGGGCCAGATCACCTTCACCCGTGAGTATGAGACGCTGGGATCAAAGACTGCAGAATGGATGAATGTCGGGTTACTGGTAACGGAAGTGGCAGAAGGCACAGCGTTCCGTCATATTGTAACTGAGATTACGACTGGTAGTCTTGAGGTGTTTGCTGACCCGCTTTTGAAGCGTGTCATCTTCAATCTGTTTGACAATGCGGTGCGCCACGGAGAAACGGTGACCCGGATGACTGTTTCATTCCGTGAAGAGAACGGGGGTGGTCTCTTGATCTTTGAAGATGACGGATGCGGTGTCCCGGAGAATATGAAGGAGAAGATATTCTGGAAGAAAACTGGCAAAAATACGGGTTACGGACTTTTCCTGGTGCAGGAAATTCTCTCCATCACCGACCTGACCATCCGTGAGACGGGGACGAAAGGAGTGGGGGCCCGCTTTGAGATAGGGGTGCCTGAAGAGTGTTACCGGTTCAAGGAATAAACAGCACATTTGTATGGTGTATGTGTTTTAGGAGGGCATCTGCGGTGCGGCAAAAAAGTCTGCCCGGAGGTGAATCGTCTTTTTTTTATTTTTTAGGCATAGCAATTGTCGGTTTCACGTTTTATTCTGGCAATTCAGGTGCTGTTGCAACGTTCAGTGATACAATTGGTGGTGGCAGATCCCGTTTTGCAGTGTGCCCCAGGTATATGCCAAATATTCCAACGAAGAATCCATGAATTCGTTTTGTAGAATTTCTAAATCAGGTGGGGCGATATGCATTCCATGGAAATCGGAGACTTTCTCCTGCCTGCCCTTGTTTACACTTCACGAACTCAGCACGTAAGTATAATCATACGTGGAATCTCACGGACCCGTGTTGTGCTCCCATGGGGTAACCAAAATGAAGTCAAAAAAACGTCTAATCACACTGTTTGGAAGATATAATTCCATAAACGCATAGCTCTTTAGAATAATTTCTGAGAATAAATGCGGGAGGAGCGATTCGAACGCTCGGACTCCTACGAGACTAGGCCCTCAACCTAGCGCCTTTGACCTGGCTCGGCAACCCCCGCACAGGAATGTGAGAAACAGCCAGGACCGGTTCCATGGTATCGACACCAACTGATCCTCCGTATTGGGGAGTTCAGGCGAGTGCGCCATGTTACTCTACATAGAATGACTTACTGGGAAATATATGTTTTGATTTGATTTTTTGCCCCCCGTCGGGCCTATATGCATGATTCGAATTTTGTGGGTGAAGATGAGTGGTATTTTTAGGAATCAGGTATAATGCTATCGTAATGTGGGCAAAGATACTGGATGCATTCAATGATTCACCTTCTCAGGCGCAGGTTGTGCGTTTTCTTCTCGAAAATGGTCTGGGAATAAATGTTCGGGGCCGTGTAACGGTAAATGGCATAGAAATCCCTGCAACCCATCTATCAAAGGAGATTGGAACTGACCGCCGGGTCGTTGACGCCACCGTGAAGCGGATATTATCCCTTCCTGAGATTACGGACATCTTCCTCAAACTTAGGGCCACGCCGGACGTCAGCCGTATCGCAGAGTCACTTGGTCTTACGGTGATCACCGTAATGCCGGATGATGCAGCACAGAAGGGTGTGGTGGGTGAAGCCGTGAGGGTCATTGCTGACAATGGCATCGCTATCCGCCAGATCTTTGTCACGGACTCTCATCTCTCAGAAGACCCGAAGCTGGTCATTGTGGTAGATGAAGCACTTCCGCCGTCCGTCTATGAGGCCCTGCGTGCTCTCCCGCAGGTCAGAAAACTCATTATTGAGTGAGTTAATGTATCTCTATAGTGTTTCTCCATCCAGGGGCTGCACCCCCCGGAAATCGACGATTTTTGTATACTCAGGCGGCGTTAATAATTTAAAAATCAGAGATTGTCTCATACTCACAGATGTGTAGAAGGTGTGGACTCATTGGTGGCACATAGATCTAAAAATTGTTTAACTGCAGAGAACACCGGATGTCCCGGTCCGAATGTGGGCATTCTGAAAACGCTGCTCTTTCAATACGGCACAAAATACTGCATCCGGAGCTGTTGTCGGCCAGCCTGTTGCACTCCCGCTCCTCCGGCAAAATGGAGGAGAATCGGAAGAATCTGGCCTGACTCTTTCTCTCTCAGGTCAGTGACTCCGGGTTCACTTCTTCTGACAGAGACCCCTTGAGCTGTTCTACAAAATCCAGAACTCTCAGATTACAACATGCATTCTGGCAAAAGTATCCCTCTTCAAAAACCCAGCTACCGTTTTCTGACAGATATCTTCCCGGCTTTCCATCTATGTACATCTGTGAATCGTTATAAGCACCAAAAAATGGCTGCAACTCATTGACATAATAATCTCCATCTATATCCTCAAAAATATCAATATTCATGGAACTGAAATTACCCTGACTGCATATGTGCTGAGTCATCTGCAGAAGCTTTTCCGGAGGTGCAACCCATCCCACCTCGCCACTTCCACTGTGGAATTTCCCTTTTTTCATTTTCTGGTGTCCAAAGTAGGACTTTCCGATCTTAATCGTCCTCCATTCGTGTTTTACATCAATCATCTCCTGAAACATAATATAATTGGACTGTTTGTCATCCATTAACGGAACAGAAAGACCGAATTTTGTCTTCTGCCATTTTGCATAACCACGGTTATAAAAACCATACTTTGTAAAAACTTTATTAATCAGTCTTTTTGCCTGATGCTTTCTGCTGATGTATTTGACCCCCATCGAATAACTGCCTATATTCGGTTTAAATACCAGCGGGAAACAGGCCTTGTTTTCTATAAAATCCATTGCCTCATCTTTGGTATAAAAGACCCATGTTTTGGGATGAGGCAGGTCGTGTGTCTGTAGCCAGTATGCCATGTTTTTTTTGCTTTCATGTAAAAATATGTCTTTGTACACGGGATAGACTGGCTTATCGGTTATATATTTGATGTAGTATAATCGTTCATCATACATCCGTTTCCATGCATCTTTTTTATACGAAGGTCTGGCCAGATAACCATCACAATCAGATGACCTTATATTTTCAATCCAGTCAGATGAAATGATATCAATCACTTCATACTCAATGTCCAGTTCTTCACATGCATTTATATAATTATTTTCCAGTCCCATAAACTCATTAAAAATACCCAGTTTCACAAACAACACCTATTCTGTTTTTTTAGATATTCTTCAATCAGATCAAAGTAAACCTGCACATCCCTGTCGTAAATATGTCTGCTAAAAGAACTGCTTATTACCCTGCTGGAATCCCTGTAGAAGATAGACGGGGCATTATTTACTACATAATAGTGGACGTTATCTTTTTCGTATATCGGATTATCTATAGACGTGTAGTGACTGCCTTCTATAGCATTCCCCGCATCGGCTGCGGCATCTATGACAAGACAATTTTTCTTCAGCCTTTTCTGATCCTCAAGTGTTAAAATATGCAGGTCAGGCCTGTCAACTTCAATTCCACTGATAATAATGTCAAAGCTCTCAAGGTCTGCTTTAAACTCATGCATTGTCTTTCGGTAAAACAACCTGACATCAGCTCCCCATTTTGATATTGCTGAAAATGCTCCCTGGGAAACATTACCCGGGGCAAGTATTGCAACCCTCGTAGATGATGTAGGCATCATTCCAAATGATAAAATCGCATGATATGTGGCAGATAATCCCGCAATAAAACTGTTCCGGTAAATAAAATTTGATTTGAGCCAGTCTATGGGTATCACATGATCGTTATAATAAATACAGGGCCGGGTATTATCCAGGTCTACAATAACAAGCCCTTTCGGTTTTGCCTGAGACTCCATAAATTCTTTGCCAGAACCAGACGGGTGTGTCCACCCTATGATAATCTGACCTTTCTTAATATACGGATAATCTGAAGGCTGTAGCAATTTTAGTGAAAACACCGCTTCACATGTTGAAAAAATGGTTTCCCTGTCAGAAACAGCACATCCGGCCATTATATATTCTTCATCATCGATTCCCAGGTTCCGGCCAAATCCATTTTCAACTATGATTTCATTATTGAAGTTTCCAATATGTTCGGGCAGCAGAGCAACCCTTTTTTCATGGGGAAATGCCGGTATTATAAATCCAAGTTTCAAAATTAATTCACCTCTGGTTTTTGACTGACATACTCCCACGACTAAATTCGCGGGCTTTCTGCCTGTTTTTTTCCGTAAACATAAATGTCACAGGCCATACTTCCGGACGAAAATTATCATTAAGGCATAGGCATAAAATGGTACATTTTTATGCATGCCCTGGTTAAATATGGCCTGTAATATAGACCTGTCAAACATATCTAATCAGTTAGAGGATCAGATTGATTAGATTCCATCTGGGCAGATGGTTTCATCTAATTATGTAACTGAAAATTTTAATAAATATTCATATATACTATGTGTGGCAATCCAGATATATTTACCCTGACAGTTTTCATGCGGATAGTGTATCACATTAGCACTATCTAACCGGTCGATCAGGGAAATACATAATGTCATGCGGTCATATTTCTGACATTAGAGAACTGACCGAACACCAGAGCAATCATCTGTTTTTGCACAACGGAATCTCCACTACCCACCGGACAGCTGGTATAACGCTGGCTTTGGAAAAGAGAGGTGGCACATGACTATTTCAAAGACATTCCACATCTGCTGCAAGGGCTGCGATGCGCCTGAGAATAATATCCGGGAGTGTGGCGGATGCAGTCTCCAGCCGTTCTTCAATTGAAATAATAGTGGTGCCTCTGACCCGGTTGTCCGCATGGGCCACAATCTTTTCTTCCGGTGTCTGCGGGACGCAGTCAATTGGCTTCAGGCCCTCTGCCCTGCACTCCTCTGCGGTCAGACCGGCGCCGATATGGCACTCTACGATGCGTGCCACCTCTTCGGGGAGACCGTATTCACGGCAGATGTCTGCACCTATCTGGGCATGGGCAAGTGAATGTGTCTGTGACCTCCCGATGTCATGGAGGGCTGCGCCCCAGGACACCAGTTCCCTGTCCACCGGTCGCAACGCTGCATACCGGCAGGCAAGATCATGCACCACATGACAGTGGGCAATTACATTATCCGGGCATCCCGCCCGTTGAAGAAATAAAAATGGGTTTTCTGATGGGAGCATCAGACTTTGCCTAATGTAATCCTCATTGCAGCAACGCGTGCTTTGAGTGCATTGAGAAGAAGTTCGTTATCAAAGTGTTCCATATGGGTTCCACACGCGCAGGTGAACTCGACTGCAAGGGCATCCGTGAATGTATAAACAATACCACAGGTATTGCAGATGAAAAAGTCATTTTCATCTTCATACTTTTCCCGTTCACTTAGTTTATCAAATGCATTCTCCATGTCCTCGGCGAGGGAATCGTCCAGGTTATCCAGCCTGAGTCTCCACTTATAGGTGAGCCACCCCGTCTCCTGGTTTTTTTCCCGTCGGTATTGGGCAAGACGCTTCCCGTAGAGCGTGTACAGTGTATTTCTGACTGAATTGAGATTTATTTCGGTTTCCTCGGCCAGTTGCTCATCGGTCTTTTCAATTGTACGGTCAAAATTTTCCAGAAGGGTTAGTCCTTCTTCTCCTACCATCCGAATCAAATATGAGCGGACTGCAGGATTATCCAGCACGTCTATCTCCTCTACCATCTGCTCATATATCTGTATACTCTGGTAATAGTCTTATCCAAGATTGCGAGTGCTTCGTCCTCATTTGCGCCACGGCCATAGACGCTGAGGACTGCATTTCCCTCTTCAATCTCTGTTCCCGGCCATGGGATGTCTGCAATGTCAGGATGAAGTGATTTCAGGTCATCTTTTACCACACAGTCGTGTTCTGCAAAGATGATGGTGCGAACAGCAGTCATTTTTGGGACTGGCCGGGATGCGGGAAGAATGCCCCGGGCTGCATTGCGGTGCAGATTAAAGATATTTATGCCTGTACTCATCTCTACGATGTCAAGCGTTGCCTGGAACCGTGGGTTGATTTCAATGGTGCGGATGCCGTCATCGGTCAGCATAAAATCAATTCCCAGTGAGCCGATACATCCGCTTTTCGCGGCAATATCCTCTGCAAGTGCGAGGAGACTTTCGCGTTCTTTCGGCTGGAAAGGTGTTATGGCTCCTGCAAATCCAAACCTGCGTTCCCCTTCTCCGCCGCGGTTGAACTGGCAGTTCAGGCTGAGAGCCCGTGCAGACGTGCCGTCCGCGATACAGGAGACACTGCAGGGAATCCCTTCCACAGGCGTCTGCCGGATATAGGGGGTGTCCGGCCAGCACTTAGTCCATGCCGCCTCGTCGTCCGGTGTGGTAGCAAGCGTGTTGCGCCAACCGCCCGCGCCGGTGTCAGGCTTAATGAACGCGGGATATTCCCCCTTGGAAAGAAGGGGGGGCACCGGAAATTCATGTTCCTCAAAGAACTGCTGGATGCTTGTTTTTGTGCAGAACCGGGCAGCCACATCATGCGGTGTCCCGCAGACGGTTTGCCCTATGTCCATATCTTCTGCGCCGGAGGTGGTGACGATGGCATCAAACGTATACCGCGAACACATATCCGCGATGATGTCCGGTAATTCAGCCAGTTCCTCAAAGGTCTGGTGTTCTTTTGTGTACCAGGTGAGGTCCTGGTCACAGAAATGGTCGATGGCATAGACCTCAAAGCCTGTGGCATAGGCAGACCTGACCACGTGGCGGGTTGCAAACCCTGCAACAAGGATTCGACCCTTCAATCCTCAAACCTCTTGCCATGTTCTGTCGGGATTATTACCATCTCTGCATCGGGATATTCGCGGTTCAGTTCATTTCCGTCAAAGAGCCTGTCGAGGATGAGGGCCAGGCTTGAGATCTCTGAGTGGGGCTGTGTGGTGACCGAAATATTGTAGTCGGCAAGGTTGTAGATGTCAGAGGGGACTTTCTCTGCCCCGACGACAACAAGCACTTTTTCGTGTTCTTTGATTTCACCGATGGCATCGGTCATTCGCAGGCCGTACATTGTCAGGTGAACGACAACGCCCCCGGCATCTTTCCATTCGCGGATGACCTTCTTCCATGAGACATTATTCTCAACAAAGAAGGTGCCGCCCCAGCGATTGGCGACATCTGTCGCTGACTGGCGCACGCCCTTGTCGTCTGCTGCAAGGTACATGCCTTTTGCCCCCAGCGCCCGGGCGGTGAGAGCCACATGTGTTGTTACCCGCTGGTCACGTTCCGGCCGGTGGCCCAGCCGCAGGACCCGTACATCTGATACCATTTTATTTGTTCCCCCCTTCTTTTTTGACTTTAATGACCCCATCTTCCATGTAGATGGGTGAGTCCTTCATTGCCCGTTTCATTTCTGCAGTGATCATAAATGCCTGGATGGAGTTTGCTGCGTATTTGTCTTCTTTTCGTGAAATAAGGCCATATCTGTTCAGCCGCTCTAGTGATTCTTCTGCAATGCTTTCTTCTCTGCCAGTCAGTTTGCAAACTTCATCCACGGTTATTTCGGATTTATCTGCGATAATATGGTATATCTGCCAATCTCTGTCTTCTGCTCGCACATTGAAAGATTACCCGGATGTGGGCATATAGTTTTTTACCGTTTCATGGTGCAACAACAACAGAAGAGAGATTTTTATGAGTAACAGGCAGGCAGGATATGACCGATTATTTTGAACTGGCAGAGCTTGCCGACAGGATGCTCACAATCAGTGACGAGGATGTGGCAAAGCTGGCATCTGTCCTTGATGAGCTGGACGAAGGTGTGAGAAACGAATTACTGGTCTCTGATTTTCTGAACGCCTATCAGGTATTCTGGTATTTCTTCTGGTATGAACCGGATATTCTTGCAGCAGAACGCCTCATGCTCTCGTCTGCATCATCACTTTCAAAAGGTGTGCTGATTGAGGAGCGCGATATATATGAAATCTGGTTCCGTGTTGCGGATGCTCTTCCCGAGATGGTTGTTACTGACGGGGAAGAAGCGCTCGTGACCTTCAGTGGGAAAGGCGCATACCAGGACGCAGCAGAATGGGTGGACAACGCCTGATCTCTGTTGTATTTTTTTTATTTTTTTCGTTATTTTTTTTGTTATCTGCCTGCAGTAATCAGACCGGGATCAACAGATGCCTGTACAATCTCCGGGAGGGTGCCCCACTGGCAGAGGATGTCACCTGCAATAGCACAGATGCCGCATATGTCTCTGAGGTCACGCGCCTGAAAAAATTCATCTGAGCATTTGGTAAAGTCATTGCACAGCGATGTTGCCCAGGCGTCTGCAAGGGATACGTTCCGGGAGAATACGGTAACGGCATCGGCTGTTCCAAATGAGACTGACGGGCCCACAGTGGCAGAGGAGGTGCAGATGCCCAGTATGGTGTCCTGTGGCGGAATGCGGAAGGCAAGCTTCCCGGAGAAGGGTGAGATACCTGCATGAATGCCGATGGTGACATCGCGGTCTGCAATAAGGGCGATGTCACCACCATTATCAATCACGGCAAAGGTGGCTCCGGCATCCTGCATCGCTTCCACACCGTACCATGCAATTGTTCCTGCGACTGCGGCCATCGGGCCGACTCCTGCGGGTTTTGATGCGGCGGCCATCCGCTGTGCCACCGGCGAGGATATCTCAGTTATGTACGGGTCATAGGTTGACCCAAAAAAGGGGTCCCGGAGTATCTCGCGTTCCAGTTCACTCCGGGCGTCCACCATTGCAATTTTTGCTGCTTTTATATGTGCCTCCTCTTCAGCGAGGAGGGTGGTGATGGTTGTCCGGTACTGAAAATGCTCCCGGATCATGGCAAAAGTGAGAGTGCCTGGTGAGGGCAGGCATCCACACATTTGCCGCAGAGGACACACTTTGAACCGTCAACACAGAGCGTCCATGTCTCATCAAAGGAGAGCACATCCTGCGGGCAGACACTGATGCATGCACCACAGTTTACGCACTCAGACTCGTCTCTGATAACGGAGTCTTCCATCTTTTTCACGCGTGCACCTGCCTTCTTCATCGCATCACAGATGATCTTCGTATCCTTGTCAGGGATGCTGATTAAGACTTCACCTTCGTTTGAATCGATAAATGCCCGCTCTACGTTTATAAGCACACCCGTATCCTTCACGGTCTGAGCAATGAGTGGCTGTTTGCCGCCTTTTTTGGAAAATGTGACTAAGAGTTTCATTGCTTCCACCCCCGTTCAAATAGTTTGCTCAGATTAATTGCCGAAAGAATGCCTACCAGTTTGCCGTTTTCGTCCACAACAGGAAGGGCACTGATATTGTTTCTCTCCAGTTTGTGGGTGGCTACATCCACTGCCTCAGCAGGTGACGTATATATCACCCGTTTTGTCATGATGTCACGCACGGTGTCACCCTTCCCGTTGGATGCCACGGCCTTTGAGATGTCAAAGGTGGTGACAATGCCAACCAGCCGGTTTGTATCGTCAAGCACCGGGAGATGATTTGTTTCCCCTCTGAGCAGTCGTTTTGCCGCTGTCTGGATGTCCTCGTCTTCGCTGATGGTGACGAGGCTTGTGTTCATGATGTCACGGACCTGGGGTGCACGTGCCCGGTCACGCATTGGGCGTGGGGTCTTTTTCGTATCCATTCTGCGGGTGGGAAGGGCGAGCTCCATTTTTCCACTCTCGACCCATGCTTTCAGTTCATCTGCGACCTCAAGCGCTTTCTTGTATGATGAAAGAGACGACGTCTTCACTTCTTCACCGTCCATTTCCACATGTCCGCTCTTTAGTTCGGCGTAGGTGACTTCACGCAGGGTTGGCCGGTCCCGGCTGGGGACGCCATAATCTGCAATGGTGGTCTTCAGGTCTTCATCACGGACAGCCGTCCGGCGCACCACGTCTTCGTCGAGAACGGGTATGGGAACCCCGAGGCCGACATAGAGCGTGCTGTTATATCCCTTGAATGTGGCAGCCCTGAGGAAATCGGTGGACATATCGTTCATATTCCCTGTCGTCATCAGGTTGGCGAAACCATTGCCGGGTGATGTCTGGGTGCCTTCCCCGATGATCATACCCTCAGCGCCACAGAGGAATATCGGGACACCACTGCCGATGATGCGCAGCCCGGGGTCATTGGGGATAGGAGAAAGACATCCGGCACCGGAGTACGAGACGTTTCCTGCATTTGGCAAAAGGGTGCCCATATAGGTATAGAGGGTCCGGTCAGTGGTGTTGGATGCTGCCACATATGACTGATAGGAGTTGCGCGGATTGACCATGGTGGCCTGGTTCATATCCTCAAGGTTCAGATCAATATCCAGTGTTTTCCGGGGATAGCAGTCGGTTCCCTTTGACTGTGCACGCAGTCGGACTGAGTTTCCTGCGACAAGATCCTCGAGCACATGGGCGCCGCCGTATGAGATGCCCCGTGTCTCTGATTTCTGGGTGGCACCAAGGTAGGCGTCTACAGCCGCGATGCCGGCATATGCCTCCACTTCGTTCATCCACACCTTCTCCATTCGTATCGGAGGATCTGAATGGCCGAAATTGAAGAATGCACCGGAGGAGCACATGGCGCCGAACGTGCCGGTTGTTACCACATCGACTTCCCTGAGTGCGCCCTCCACGCCCAGTTCATCAACAATATCCGGCATCTGATCCGCCCGGACCGCCCGGGCATTGCCATCACGAATGCGGGTGTTGATGAGTTCAATGGTCTTTTCCATAGTCTATGATATGCTACTGCGCATAATTAATGCTTGCATTTATTACCTTCAGTAATGCCCGTGTTTGCCTGATGCCATTATCTCTCTTTTTCCTCCCTCCCTGATCCATACCTTTATTCCCGGTTGTTTCTCTACATATTCGTTATGCAGATTGCTGATTTTATTGCAATGCTTGAAGAGATTGCGCCGCCGGAGCTTGCAGAAGAGTTCGATTGTGGCAGAATCGGCCGTATTATAGAAGGGCAGGATGAGGTGAATACCGTGTGCTGTGCTCTTGATGCGACACTCTCTGTGGTCAGGGCGGCGGTTGCAGAGGGGGCTGATATACTTGTCGTGCATCACACTCCTATATGGAGTCCTCTTACCTGCATCGGGGGCGAATCCGGACGAATCATAGGGACGGCCCTTGCCGGAGGGCTGAATGTCTATGCGATGCACACCAATTTTGACCATGCAGAGGGCGGCATCAATGATGCACTGGCAGAAACGCTCCATCTTACCGGTGTTATGCCCCTCTCGCTGGGCGTCATCGGCACACTCACTCATTCTCTGGATGAAGTGGCAGACCTTTTGGGTGCGCCCCTCCGGATATACGGGGATGTGCATGTGCCCTGCCGTCTTGCCGTTGCCGGGGGTTCATGTTTTTCTCCGGATCTCATATGTGAGGCTGAAGCACAGGGTGCAGAGGCATTCCTCTCGGCTGAACTGAAACACAGTGTCATCCGTTCTTCAGGAATTCCCCTCATTGAATCCACCCACTATGCAACCGAAGCGCCGGGAATGCGGATGCTTGCCATGCGGATGGGGTGGACTTTTCTTGAAGACATCCCTGCAATGGTGCAGCACTGATGAGCGACAGTGACGCGGAATGGATGGTCGCCGAGGTCTGCCGTCTCTATGACACTAAGGGTGACAAGGCGGTGTTTGCTGCAAAAAACGGGCAGGTAATCCAGTATCGTGACTTCTGTGTGGTCATTGGCACCTCTGACACCTATGTTGTGGATGAGGACTTCTGCACCTGTGGTGATTTTATGTACCGGGGGCTGCAATGCTGGCATATTCTTGCGTACAGGACGGCAAAAGCGCTTGGGACGATTGTACAGCGTGACGAATGGTATCAGGATTTAATATGAAAACCGTGAGAAACAAACACTATATGAGATCCCGTGGTGATTATTATATTCAGGATATTGTGATTACCAATGCTCGAGGAAGAATACCAGCTTGAATATTTCAGAGAGAACGGTCTGGTCAGGAAGATATGTAAGGCCTGTGGTTCAGCGTTCTGGACACGGGACCCTGAGCGTGAATACTGTGGTGATGCACCATGTGAACCCTATTCATTTATTGGCAACCCCCTCTTCTCTCCCCATACCGTTGACGAGATGCGTGAAGCATATCTCAGTTTTTTTGAACAGAACGGTCATACAAGAATCGAGCGCTATCCGGTGGCTGCCCGCTGGCGTGATGATATCTATCTCACCATTGCATCCATTGCAGATTTCCAGCCGTATGTGACCAATGGTGAGGTGCCCCCGCCTGCAAATCCCCTGACCATATCTCAGCCCTGTATCAGGCTTAATGATCTTGATTCGGTGGGGCGGTCGGGTCGCCATCTGACTACGTTTGAGATGATGGCGCATCATGCGTTCAACACGGATAAAAATAATATATACTGGAAGGACGAGACCGTCAGCCTCTGTGACCGGTTTCTTGCATCTGTCGGGGCTGACCTGAACCGGGTGACATACAAGGAACACCCCTGGATCGGTGGTGGAAATGCCGGCCCCAGTGTTGAGGTTCTTATCGGCGGGCTGGAAGTGGCAACTCTTGTCTTTATGAGCATGACAAAACGTAACAACGGCAGGGAACCCGTTGACATGGAGGGTGTGCCCTATTATCCGATGGACCTGCGGATTGTTGATACCGGATATGGCCTGGAACGTATGGTCTGGGCCTCGCAGGGCAGTCCGACGGTTTATGACGCAGTCTTCCCCGAACTGATAAGTCGTCTGATTAAGTCTGCAAACCTCGCCAATCTCCTTAATAACGCCGAATTTACCCGTATTCTCGCGCTGAATGCGAAGTATGCAGGGCTCATGGATATTACCGGTTCCAATCTCTATGAGATGCGAAAGACGGTGGCAAAGAATATCGGAGTGCCATATCAGAAACTGCAGGACATGATTGCTCCCATCGAGCGTATCTATGCGATTGCTGATCACACCCGCTGTCTTGCCTATATGCTCGGGGACTGTATTGTGCCGTCCAATGCGCAGGAAGGGTATCTCGCCCGTCTGGTGCTCAGGCGGACGCTGCGGATGATGAATGAGATCGATATGGATGAAAATCTTGCTGACCTCATTGAATTCCAGATGCAGAAAATAGGTTTTTCCTCCTTTGAACAGGAAATCAATGTTGTTCGGGAAATCATCAAAAACGAAGAGGAGAAGTATGCTGTCACGATGGAACGCGGCGGCAGAATCGTCCAGAAGGCTGCAAGAGCCTATAAACAGAAGAATCTGCCCATCCCTCTTGATGAACTGATTATGCTGTATGACTCCCACGGCATTCCGCCTGAGATCGTGCGTGACATCGCTGAGAAAGAGGGCGCAGGCGTGGACCTTCCGGATAACTTCTATTCCCTGATTGCAGATGTGCATTCAGAATCTGAGGAGTCAGAAAATAAGGAGGACCCATATGCCGCAATCCGTGAGAGGATTGAGGCTTTGCCTGCCACAAAGATGCTGTATTATGACCTCCCGCAGGCGACCGATTTTGATGCCATGGTGCTCGACCAGTTTGATGAGTACCTGGTGCTTGACCAGACGCTCTTTTACCCGGAGGGCGGTGGCCAGCCGGCAGATGTCGGTAAAATTGTCTCTGAAGAGGGGATCAATAAGGTTGACGGTGTCGTAAAAGTTGGTAATGTGATTTTACATCATATAACCGGTGAATCCCTCAAACGCGGTGAACATATCAAAGGAACGATTGATGAGGATCGCCGGAAGACGATGATGCGCCATCATACCGGTACTCATGTCCTTCTGCATGCTGCAAAAGAGGTGCTCGGCCCGCATATCCACCAGGCAGGTGCCCAGAAAGGAGTTGAGAGTTCACGCCTTGACATTCGGCATTTCCGTCACGTCACCGGGAATGAACTGAAGCTGATTGAGAATGCCGCAAACCGGATGGTGTTAAATGACATCCCGGTGCGCATCAACTGGGAAGACCGAACCACAGCAGAGCAGAAATACGGGTTTGATCTGTATCAGGGTGGTGTACCACCGGGCGCCCGCATTCGTATCGTCCGGGTAGGAGGTGATGTGCAGGCCTGTGCCGGTACACACTGCAGCAGTACCGGCCAGATTGGTTCGGTGCGGATTATGCGCCTGGAGCATGTGCAGGACGGTATTGAACGTATCGAATTTTCCGCAGGCATGGCCGCTGTTGCATACAATCAGTGGCTTGAAGGGCTGGTTGACTCTTCGGTTGCAACGCTGAGTGTTCAGCGCGATAATCTTCCAACATCTGTTGACCGGTTCTTCACTGAGTGGAAGGAGCAGAGAAAGGATATTGAGCGCCTGCAGAAGAAGATCGCCGAACTGGAGATTGCCAGTATTCCTGTGGAAGATATCGCTGGTGTGAGTGTCACGATACATGTCGTAAATGCTTCTCCCAAAGAGGTTGTTTCGATGGCAACCGCGTATGCAAACGAAGGGGGCGTTGCCCTTCTCGCAGGCGTGGGAGATCATGTGCATGTTGTGGTTGCATCCGGTGTGGAGCAGGTGAACGCTGGTGAGATTGTACGCCGGGTATGTGGTATGCTTGGTGGAAAAGGAGGCGGGAAACCGTCTCTTGCACAGGGAAGCGGTGCCTCGGCGGAGTCTCTTGATGAGGCACTTGCTGTCGGGCGCCAGATGATTGTTGAGCAGCTGAAATGACCGAAGAGGGAGTACTCGTTCTTGAGCCCGGCGATGAACGGGCAAAGAAGATTGGAAAGGCGATGGCCAGCAATACGGCAAGTGATGTCCTTTCCACTCTTTCTGAGGATGAACTTACCCTCTCCGAATTATCTGAACGTCTCGGCCAGCCAATTACGACCCTGAAATATCAGATTGAAAACCTGCTGGACGCGGGACTGGTTGATATTGTACGCACCCGCTACAGTGAGAAAGGACGGGTGGTAAAGATCTATGGTCTGCGCCAGCAGGTGGTCATCATGTCTTCCGGAAAGGCAGACCTCAGGTCTGTGTTGTTGAAATATGCATCCCTCTTTGCACTGATTATCTGTGCGACGCTGGTGCTTTTCGCAATGGCGCCAACATTTTCGTTCGTGCCTGATGGCGGGCCGGTGTATGGCCCGGCCACAGGTTCTGACGATGCAGGGGTACAGGTGGCGGTATTCTCTGCTGAAGAGGCAGAAGGAAGGACAAATGCTGCTGAGAAGGGTGGTATCGTCTCAACGTCTGCTCCGGTTCCTGCGGCAACACCGCCTGAGGTGCTCCTTTCTGCGGATTATGCGGTCTCGGAGATTGCTCCTGGAATTGCCCCGAACGTCCTCGCGGTAACGTTCTTCAGTGGCGGGTTTGTGGTCATCTTCCTCATGCTTCTCATAGAACTGTTTGCGATGTATCGCAGACAATAATCCTTTTTTTATTGTGCAATTCTTGGGCTATTGAAGTGAGAGTGGGAATAAAGGGGATTGCGAGTCTGAATGGAGAATTTAAAACAATCATCAAATATTTTGTTTAGATCATAAATATATTATTGTTGAAAGAAGCCTGCATGAAGTGATGTTCACAATATCAAATATAGGAATAAATAAAACCAATGAAAAAAAATTCATTATATCAGCAATCGTTTCTTAGATTGCTAAATAAGTGAAATTCACTCCGTTATGGGTTAAGTTATGAAATTCAATGGTAAACTATATTATATAATTCCAATTGATACTGTCCCCTCTATTCTGAAATATGGTATATTATCACATAAAGGTGCATCTGCATTTACTCATCAATCCATTGCAAATCGTGAAGTAAATGAACGAAGGGAAAAAACAAATGTAACAAATGGTTTGCCTCTACACCAATATGTGAATTTATATTTTAATGCCAGAAATCCTATGATGTATTTTCTAAAATTCAATCGGGATATATCAAAATTATGTGTATTAATTATTGACTCCTCGGTTATGGAGTTGCCCGAATCTGTTATCACAGATGCAAACGCAGCAAGAGTTTATACCTCATTTATGCCATACCCCGATGGCCTGGATAAGTTGGATTTTGAATTAATTTATGAAAGATATTGGAAACATCCTGATGATCCGATAATGGATGAAAAGCATGAGGGGATTATGTGCTCAGAAACGTTGATTCCACGTTGTGTCGGCACTGAATATATCATTGGAGCATATGTTCTTAATTCAAAAGCGAAAGATGCATTAATAGAAGTTGGATTTAAGGATGAGATTACAATATCTCCTGACATATTTTTCGGAGGTACCAGATGACAGTTGAAGTATTACTCGGCGATATCCTAAAAGATGAGTCCCAAACTCTGGTAAATACCGTAAACTGTGTCGGAGTTATGGGAAAGGGTATTGCCCTTGAATTTAAGAAAAAATATCCTGAAATGTTCCGGGACTACAAGTCGAGATGCAATAAAAATAAAGTCATGCCTGGTGTCCCTTATCACTACAAGGATATTTTTGGCAATTCAATAGTTAATTTCCCAACAAAAGATCATTGGCGCTCTGCATCGCGTATTCAGGATATAGAGAGAGGTCTCGATATCTTTATTGAGAAATACAAAGAATGGGGCATTACTTCTGTTGCATTCCCCCCACTTGGATGTGGTAATGGTGGCCTTATCTGGGAAGATATTGGCCCTCTGATGTATCAAAAACTATCAAATATTGATATTCCTGTGTGTATCTACGCACCATATACAACACCAAAAGATCAATTAAGGCAGGAATACCTTAGTCAGAGTAAAATCTGCCATGAGCTTGAGAATGGGATAATATCAAAGAAAAAAATTACACCTCAAAAGGCAATCCTCCTTGAGACATTATACCGTCTTGAAAACATGAAATATGTTTTACCTGTTGGAAGAACATCATTTCAAAAAATAAGTTATATGCTTACTGAAAGTGGGGTGGATCTTGGGTTTGCCTTTAATCAGGGCACATATGGTCCCTATTCAGATGACGTAAGGGAAATAATAAAAGAATTCTCAAACAGTAATTTGATTATCGAAAAAAAAGTCGGAACAATGATCAATATTAAAACAGGGTCAGAATATCAAAAGATTAAACAAAAATATTGGAAAGAAATACAAAAAAATGAGACTATTATTGAAAAAGTAGTAGATCTTTTTTCAAGAATACGAAATACGCAGCAGGCAGAGGAAATAGCCACCGTGTTCTACGTATATCGGGAACTTAAAAAAAGGAAGTCCTCTGGAATAACTGAAGAGCTGATCTACGAGCGTGTGATTGACTGGAAAAAATATTGGAAAAACGAAGAAAAACGAGAATCAATTGCAAATGCAATACGTATTCTAACTATGTTAAACTGGATGGATGTTGAATATAGTAAAAATCTTCCCGTGAAAGAATTATTCTAATGCTGAATCCTAATTGAATGACGAATGCATTGGTCTGAATTTGGAATACTCTGTCACGATACAATATCCCTCCTTCCACATAAAATCATTGCAGGGCCGCCCGGATTATCTCATTCGTTCTCTTTTTATACCATTCATTAGTCAAATATTCAATCAAAATGTATCAAATTGATAAATAATGGTGATAAGAAATCCAGATTCATCCCAGGTGTGCCATTTGGCCTATGAAGGAAATTCATGCCCAAAAATCTCTAAAATAGTCGGAATTGAATTTGATAGTTGGGTTAAATTTATGGGTGAAATGCACGTTCTATTGTCCAACTGTCAGTGTCGTCTGAAATTTAAGACCAAAAAATCCGAAAAATGTATCCTGCTCTTTTCAGAGCATGGTAATAAAATTCTTCAGGATGGAAAGCCCGGTATCTCCGCTTTTTTCCGGGTGAAACTGCACGCCGTATACATTCCCGTTCCATATCGAGGACGCAAATCTGCAGATATAGTCTGTGGAGGTAAGGGTGTGCTCAGGGACAGTCTTTGCATAGAACGAATGGACAAAGTAGACATAACTTTCCTGAGGGATGCCTTCGAAGAGGGGAGAGGGCTGTTCGGTGTGGATGGTATTCCATCCCATGTGGGGGATTTTCATGCCGGGGGTCTTTTCAAAGGCGAGAACTTCGCCGGGGACGAGTCCCAGTCCTTCGTGCAGACCGAATTCGCTGCTGCGTTCAAGAAGCATCTGCATCCCGAGGCAGATGCCTAAAACGGGCCGGTCTTCTGCGTACTCGCAGAGTGCCTCACGAAGAATCCCCAGCTTATCCATCCCTTCTGAAAAAGCACCGACTCCGGGGAGGACAACGCCGTCACACTCCGTCATCACAGCAGTGTCCTTTGTTATTACCGGTGTTGCGCCTGCTTTCTCCATCCCACGGCTTACACTCCGGAGATTTCCAATTCCGTAATCAAGTATAGCTACTTTCGTCGTCATAGTCTTTGTCTCCCCGTTTGCGCCAGAGTGCTTTCTCTACCCAGATGTCTGGAAGGTCATGCTCTTCTTTGTATTGATTCAGTGCGTCTTCCCACCGTTTCCATTCCTCCGGGTAATCCTCCATGATCATCCGGAACGTTGCCCAGTCTGATGATGGGCACATGAAACATCCTATCCGGTCAATCCGGTGTGAATAAAGAACATTATACGGCGCATTCTCACGGAAGATGTAGAGCCAGACATGCAGCGCTGTCCAGTGCTGAATGGGTGCTGCCGAGAGCTGGCAGGGGATGTAATTGCTCCGCCAGACACGCGGGCTTTTCATCCGCTTAAATGATTCGTACTTCCTTTGGCCGATAAATGAGAGACATTCTCCCCATGTATCTTCAATCAGTTTTTTTATTGGCTGGAGTTTGCATACCTTGCAGCACCAGCGTGCATCGACTGCGGGCGGGCCCTGCCGTTTCATCTCGTCCCAGAACGCTGATGTCATATCGGTCCGGAGCACCTCGAGGCCGTAATGGTCTGCCACATCCTGGACATTTTTGTAGGTCTCCCTGAACTCAAGGCCGGTGTCGGCAAAGAGGAGCGGGAGTTTCCCTGCCGCTTTCATGACTACCAGAAGGGTAGCAAGGCTGTCTTTTCCGCCGGAGAAGGATACATTTGCCGGCAGTGGATTTGACTCCATTGTGCGCTGGACAAAGAGGACTGCCTCGTCTTCTACTCTGGTGAGAATTTCTTCATTGGCCACGAGCACATCATCCCACGTCCTCTCTGCCGGGACACAGGTGGCCGGTTTAATCTTCCGTGTCCGTGAAATGATGCCGCGTTCCATTGTCTCTGCCTCGGCAGCAGAGACCTTTGCCCTGCCGACCGCGATGCAGCGTTCATCCGGCGTCATGATGAATACCTCGTCACCTGTTTCGACATGCTCTTCAATCGAAATAAGGCCGGGTGCAAGAACAGATGCTCCCTTGGTTTTGATGGAGGTTTCTGCACCAGGGTCCACCACAATATATCGTTTTGACGGTTTCATATAGAGGGCAGCAGAAGGCCGTGGCATGGCTTCCCACCGTTCTTCATCCGGGTAGAACCGGATGGCACCAACAACAGCGCCGCCCATGACGATCTCTTCCATCCTGTCAACGTCCGGTACCTTGTTGAGGATGACGATATGCCCTTCGGGGATAAGGTCAGCACCAAAATGATCGCGGTAGACCTGATTGATATGTTTTACGTCATCATCAAATGCCGGCCTGATGTCGCCGGGAGGGGTGATTGCCACCTCCCGTGTCTGTGTGCCGCAGCTGCATTTTTTTCCCAGTACCGGTGTGTTACAGGTGTCACACCAGTGCAGGTGATTTTTTCCGAGATATGATAGGCGCATTTGTTAAATATTTCTTCTGTATGATAAAAAAATGACAGGTTTCTGCAACGCGTGGCATGCCTGTTTCAGGAGAATTTCAGATTATAGAGAAACTCTGTTGTTACTTTCATCGGTTCTTTTTTATGCGTTCAGCTCATTTTTGGTGATTAATTATTGTGTCGGCGAGGGGGGCCGGCGGCACCGGAGCAATAAATGGATATTTTTCTTCAGACAGTGCTGATTCTCGGGCTGACAGGAACTCTTGCCGGGCTTGGCGCAGGCATTCTTGGCGTCGGCGGGGGATTTGTGATGGTCCCGGTGCAGTACTGGGTCTTAGCCGATCTTCTGGGGGTGGACTCCACGCTTGCAACCCGTGTTGCCTTTGCGACAAGCCTTGCTGTTGTTCTCCCGACGGCGATTGCCACGGCATCAGGCCATTCAAAAAAGGGAGCCGTTGCATGGGATGCCGTGAAGCATATGTGTGTTCCCGGCTTTTTTGCCGCAATTGTGGGGGCATATGTTGCGACATCGGTGCACGGCGACTGGCTCCGGTATATTTTTGCCGCTCTCCTCCTCGGTGCGGCGGTGAAGATGGCTCTGAAACCATCGTACGCTGCAGATAATGAACGCGACACTGCGGTATGGATGTTTATTTTTGCAGGGGCCCTTTTCGGGTTTCTGTCCGGGCTTCTGGGTATTGGCGGCGGATTCCTGATTGTGCTCTTTTTGACCCTTGTCTCAGGTTTTGAGATTCACCGTGCGGTCGGGACATCAACGGCGTTTCTTATTTTTGCATCGGCAGGAGGTGTCTTAGCGTATATCATATTCGGGTGGGGGGTAACCGGCATTCCGTCTCCCTCTCTGGGATATGTTGATCTCCACCAGTGGGTTGTATTGGTGGTGACGTCCATCCCCGCATCCTTTGTGGGTGTGAGCCTCTCGCACCGCATCCCATCCCGGCATTTGGAATGGCTCTTTGTCGGCCTGCTCTTCCTGAGTGCGCTGAAGATGTTTGGTGTCTTTTGAGAGGGCTAGAACCGGATGAACAGAATGGCAGCGATGAGGATGAGGGCCACGATAACCCAGAACAGGGGGCGGCGTTTCTTTTCGTATTCGTGCACTTCCTCGCGGTATTCCTTCTGCAGTACATGCTCTTCTTCCGGGACTTCGTCATTGTCGTACTCAACGACGAGCGCTCCGGAATATCCGCATTTTTTACAGCGGTAGTAGTTGCCGCCATATCCTCCGACAACAGAGTAAATCTCTTTGCTGTTGCATCGCGGGCATCGTATCATAGCGTTTTTTCTAACCTCAGTATTTGGTATATGGATTCGCCGGAGGTAAGAATTATCTATGTGGCATTGACGGGGTGGGGTGATATCTTCCGGACCTGGTCGGTGTGTCCCGGGCCACCGTGTCTTTCATGTGTTCTGCCACCCACGGCTCGATGCCGTCATCACCCGGCATCGTATTTCCGACTCCAATGAGCAATTTCACACCAGTATGTGGGTGGTGATATGGCATAATGGGATCAATGGAATAAGGAATCAGGCAGGGTTGACCGCAACTGATTATAGATTCAGAAAGAAACCTCTGAGAGGATGACAGGAAGAGGCATTATAGGCATCCTGTTTGCAGTAACACTTCTCATCGCAGCAGGTATTCCGGCTGTGTCTGCTGAAGATGTTGCTGTGGATACTCTTGCCGTTGAGAAGATCGATCTCTACAATCTGGCTGTGGATGAAGCACAGGCAGGGAATTATTCTGGAGCGATGGAGTATATTGACGCTGCAATCGCAATTGATGGGAACTTCACGCTTGCCTGGATAACAAAGGCAGGCATCAGTTCAGCACAGCGTGACTATGCAGGAGCACTTGCCGCAGGCGAGACGGCAATCCGCCTGAACCAGAACCAGACTGAAGCATGGGTGGTCAGTGCCGACGCCCTCGTGAACCTCGGGCGTAATGATGAGGCGGTAGTGGCAGCAGACCGGGCGATAGCACTTGACCCGAATATGATTGAAGCATATATTATCCAGGGGACGGCCTTCGGGCAGCTGGGTGAATATGAAAAGGAGATTGCCGTCTCAGAAAATGCGCTTGAAATTAATCCCTCGGATACCCGTGTGCTGGGCAACCTTCACTTTGCACAGGCGAATATGGGGGTCGGTGCTGAATCACCGGCTAAAGAAACGCCGTTTTCGCTGATGAGTGGTCTCCTTGGTGCGGGCGCACTCCTGTGGATGTCCCGGCGCGGGTGAATCAATTTCTGCAGAAGAGATGAATGTATCAATTTTATTTTCATTTTTGAGGAGATTCATTTATCCTAAACAGCGCAGAAAATGATCACTAGGTTCATCTAACCCTATCTCCAAATAGATCCTTCATCCCCATTTTCTTCAGAATCTTCTTATGCTTCTCCTGAAGACCTGTGTACCAGATCTCTACTTCTGTGTCTTTCCGAA
>JAUVCV010000034.1 GCA_030595665.1 Methanogenium sp. | reverse complement strand
TTCGGAAAGACACAGAAGTAGAGATCTGGTACACAGGTCTTCAGGAGAAGCATAAGAAGATTCTGAAGAAAATGGGGATGAAGGATCTATTTGGAGATAGGGTTAGATGAACCTAGTGATCATTTTCTGCGCTGTTTAGGTTGTATCTTCTCGGCTTTGCGATTCTTACTGTTGGAACCTATGTGTACCCAGTTCTCGCTGTTATTCTGCTCTTTGCGTATCCCGCTGGTGCCCTGCTGTTCGGATATATGACTGGCGACAGTATCCGGGCATTTCTTGCGGGGTTTTTCTCGTATGTTTTCTTCATTCTCATTCTTCTCCTCTCACCTGGTTTTGCAGCGTATCCAATGGATACAGCTTATCTGATCCGTTTTGCAGGATACCATCTGGTTCTGCCATTCGTTCTTGGCGTGATCGGATGGATGTCTTCAAAAAAAGAGAGCCTTCCGAGAATACTTGCCCTCCCTCTCTCGGTTTTGTGGGTGCTGTTGTTTTTCTCAGGGATTTCGTGAAGTAGTAACCTGGGATTTCGCCAGTTTTTTTCCTGTATCTCTGTCCTGCCCCGCCTGTACACCCTCATTCCTCCCTCCTTTCAGAGAGGAGAAGAGACGGCGATGAGATATCCGCCGTCTGCTGTTCCCATGCCCTTGAGAGAGTACGGGTTGGCCTGCATATCATATTCTCTCTTCCAGATCTCATGACCGGCATCATACCCGGTAATGGTGATGCTCTCCTCACCGGTGTCGACCGAGATGTATCCTCTGACGGGTGACGGGATGACGTCTCCACCGGTATCTTCCACCTCCTGTAATCCGGTTACAGTGCCCGCGTCATTCAAAGTGATGAGGTGGCTGGTATATACCCGAACGATTTTTCCCCAGAGGTCTTTGGGGGATGTGATTGTCCGATAGAGAATAGTATGACCCGATGGGTTTTTCCAGACACCCAGCAGGGTATCTGCATTTCCACTGCCGAACGTCTGTTCCCGGAGGAGGGTGCCGTCTGCGTCTAGACGAATCGCCATCAGGGGAATCTCAAAGTGTTCGCCGTTAAATACATGGTTTCCCTCGTTGCAGATGAGGATGCCACCAGCATCTGCCGGGGAGATGAGCATTACCTCCGGCCCGCTGCCGGCGTTAAGGGTAGTGTCCCAGAGTATGGTGCCGTTGTCTGTCAGGCAGGCGATTTGGTTTTGCCAGGCGGCACAGAAGGAGCCGTCATTCCGTGCCAAAAGGGAGATTGGTGCCGGGCCCTGACTCTTGTTTACCAGAGACTTTGTCCAGACGGTCTCTCCCTCGTGACCGATGCGAAGGATTCCCGGCGTGTCTGTTGCAAGGAAGAACCTGTTGTCGGGTGCGGGGACGATGGCTGATACCTGACCAAATTCAGTTCTGACTTCCGTTTGCCTGAGGGAGGTTCCCTCCCGGTCAAACAGAATCAGATGCACGATACTGGATTCCTGACAGTATTCTGTTGTTGCGATGGCATAGCCGTCTGCATATTCGGTGAGGGCGTCTGCTCCGTCGTAGGTATTGATGTCCACGGTTGTTTTCCATTCGAGATCGCCACCGGAGGTGAGTTTGATTACTAAGAGGTCGGTCGGCTGTTCTGACGGGCCGCACGAATACGGAGCGTGGGGAATGATGCCTGTGGATACGCCCCCTGCGGCCAGAAGCAGCGGAAGAAAGATCACGGCGACGGTGACGATTGCCACCGGGATGAGAGGTGCGAATCCCTGTTCCTCGTCTTTCCTGATGAATGAGGCAAAGAGTGCCCCGAAGGTGGCCGCCAGCACACCGATTGCGAGGATCACGAGTAATTGGGGCACGGTTGAGAGAAGCGAGGAGATAATATAGGCAGGATTCCCGATAAATGGCAGGACACGGGCCACGGCCGCGGCGATGAGGCCGGTCATGGCGGCATGCAGGAGAATCGTGCGCCGGGAACCGGTATGAAGCATGAAGGGAATGCAGCATCCAGCAACGAAGAGCACCAGCAGAAGGGATATCAACATGTGGACGATTTCTATTCCCATGAAATTCTGGTTATATGAAATGAGGTTCATCCAGCCTTTGGAGAAGAGGAATATGAGCCCGGTGATAATTGCCCCGGCACCAAGACCGATGATGGCACTGTAAGAGGCAGGATGTTTGTCAGTCACGTTTCACCTTTGGGAGTCGCTTCATATTGAGAATAGAGCACCGTTCACGAAAAAGGTAATCTTACGATGGATATTTACGTATTGTTCGTCCCTGTTTCCTGTTTACTCCGTGGTATCCGGAAAAAGGGTGGATTCCGGCATTCTGTTTTGTTTCCCTGTGAAAAAAGTGAACCGGCAGGTGAAAGCACATATCCTCCTCTGAAAGAATAGTATGTGATATGACCCTCCCCTCCGGCCATCCCGCACCTGCCTTTGATCTCTTCAACGTCTATTTCGAGTGCATCTATGACCCGACGATGCATCTTGTCTTTGCCTTCGATGGGCACCTTAACGAAGCGGTGCTGCGGACGGCCACGCTCCGGCTGCTTGAATCCGATCCCTGTCTGAGGTCACGGTTTGCCGAAGGAGCAGGTATGCCCCGCTGGGAGGAGATCCCGGAAGTGGAGTGGGAGCGGGCCTTTGTCAGACTCATGGCCAGTGATGGGGATGGGGATGGCGGAGAGGAAATTGCCCATCCATTTCCTCCCGAAACTCCTCCCGCACCACTTGATGTCCGGAACGGGCCACAGCTGCGGGTCTCTCTCCTGAGAGAAGAAGAGGGCGATCAGGTCACGGTCACCTGCCATCACGGCTTCTGTGACGCGGGCGGACTCCGGGATCTGGCCCGGCAGCTCTTTGCCACCTGCCGGAAAATTGAAATCGATCCGGACTTCCGGCCCGCTCCCACCGGGTGGTACGTCCGCAGCATGGTGTCGGTTCTTGCCCGGTTCAGCGCAGAGGAGATGCAGGCGGCACAGAAAAACGAGGAGCCCTTCGTTGACCGCTGGCATTTTCCCTGTGAGAGAACGGGGAGGGGGATGCCCCGGATTGCCTCCCGGACATTTTCTCCCGCACGCCTGGTGCGGGCAAAGGCGTTTGGGAAACTGCACGGGGCCACGATAAACGACATTATGATCGCTGCGTTCTTCCTTGCCTTCCAAAAGATCCGGGACGACCCTGCGGATATCGGTGCGTCCCGTTCTCTTCTGACATCGGCAGACCTCCGGCGCTTCCTTGACATTCCATGCGGCCCGGAGGACAGTGTATCCTGCACGGACACATCCCTCCCCCTGAACCGTTCGGTTGCCTACGAGGTCACCCTCGCCGCCGGTGAAGACGCACGGCTGGAGGATGTCATCGGTCAGGTGATCGCGGTGACGAAACAACGGAAGGCGGAGGGTCTGGGGATGGGGCTTGGCTGCATCCTCTTCTATGAAGATATTTGTGCGGGCGGTATGCCTGCGGTCAGGGAGTTCTTTGACGGGATGATGCAGGGCTACGAAACAACCGGCCAGAAAAACCCGGTCTTCTCGAATATCGGAATATTCCGGGAAGAGGACTTTCTTCCACAGAATGGAATGGATGGAATGGATGGAATGGATGAAACAGCCGGAACTGCCGGAACTGCCGGTCGCCCCATCAGTCTCCGGGATATCAGCTTCCTCCCGTGTGTCTGCTGGCCATATGGCTTTCTGATGTCTCTTTCCACCTTCCGCGATGCGATGACGATTGTCACTGCCTATGAGGAGGGGCCGTATTCGCGGGAAACGGTCGAGGAGTTTCTGGTGTTGGTGGACGGGTATCTGCCGTGAACAGGGACGTGCGGAAACGGATACATTACTGCGGTGGCAGCCGTTTTTGGATTATTTCCTGCAAAAGGATTTTGGATATTACCGGTGTTGGTACTAAGGAATTGTTACTAAGTAGTGGGAGGGTCAGATATCTCTGCAGCAGCGGGTGGTTGGAGATTCCGTGGAGCGTGAGGGTGGCCCATCACTGCTGTTTGTTCTCTGCATTTAGAGTGTGTGCAGTCACTTTACAATCCGGTTTGCAAAGTGTTTGGGCGCATTTCCCTATTTGAATTGTCAATTTGCCTCTCCTGCATAGAATTTTTTGATCGGTTTACAATATTTTTTGGGTCACACACGTAACCATCAGAGAGAGCCCCTTCACCCGGATTGCTGTATGACTCATGTAAAGTACGCGAAGTCTCTCTATTCTCTGTACATATCTCTGTACATTCTTCTTCTTTTGTAGAATACGTTGTATTCCGGTCATTGTCTGATGTTGCAATATTTCCGGTTTTTTTATGCAAAGTGGTTGTAACATTGCAAACACCCCTGCTCATGATGATGTGACTGCCACGTTTGCGTTCAACCTGAAATCCGATTTTTGAAAAAACGCGGACCACATCTTTTCCTGATATCCTAGATTCCCGCAAAATCATAACGAGGCAGATCCAAAATGGCTGAATTTCGACTAAAATTATAAATGGGGCGAATTTAATTGATTGATATAATTGTGCTCGTTAGGTGTTATGCGCAACACATAACGAGAGAGAATATTTTAGATTATTGAAAATTTGTCTACTAAACTGCAATTAAATGATTATATTGGCTCTTTTTTCTTTTTATAGTTATGTGTCACCGGGAATGCAGGTGATATCGGAAAAAGACGCTTTGTACTCATACTGCGAGATCAACGAGGATTGAACCCGGCTGTGATGTTACCTTCCGGGAGGCAATATCGTGGGCGACCTCAAGATAAAGTTCAATGGCTTCCTGCATATTTTTAAGTGCTTCTTCACGGGTCTTCCCCTGAGAATGGCAGCCCTTCAGGGCCGGACAGTGGGCTGAGTACCCGCCATCTTCTTCCTTTTCAAGAACGATATCGAGTTTCATGAATAATATGTCCTTGTATTGATATTCAGGTATTAGCAGCGTACGCATAAACTTTTGTGAGAGTACCAAGTCCTAATCGTTTTGGGGTTATTTCAGGTGAAGGGTTATATTCTTCCCTTCTTCACCAATTTCCAATAATGCTCGCCTAGTATTGTAAGTTTGCATGATTTCGAATTTATTGCGGCATAATACATATGCTCTTCATCTACAGGAACTACTAAATTTACTCGGTTGAATTTTTGTAAAATTCTAAATTTGTCCATTTTTTCTTGAACTGGATTTTCACTTTCAGGCTCATATTCCGGGTCGAGTTTAAAATCTTCCCCTAGTGTAGGAAATAGCTCTACAATCATTTTTAATTCAGATGGTAATATTGGGGGTTGGACTTTTCTTAAAGTTGTAAACCTTTTAACATTTGTTTTGAAAATAGGTCTTTGTTCCCATGGACCAAGTGACTGATCAATATGGGCGTAAATGCTGCCTGGTGTAATGTCCCCAACTAAATTTGCTGCACTTCCATTCATTGCATCAACAAACAGTGTTGTAAATACACCTGATCCATCTTCTTCGATTGCATATTGATTAACACCTGAAGCAGTTAATATCGTAGTGCCTTCATTTAGGACAACTGAATTATTGCAGTGACTCACATTTCCTGCAGCACCGGAATGACAACAATCCAAAATAATAATTTTATTCTTTGCTTGAGAACTATTTGCCAATTTATGTATGTCATCCATTGATAATCCATCGTCTCCGTTTTGACAATCAGTGGTAACAAGATAACCCCCGGTATCATCTTCTACATATCCATGACCTGAAAAATAAAATAATGCAATGTCTTCATTATTATCTTTGAATAATTCAATGACTGAATCTTTCAATTCCTTTCTTGTTAGAACATTTGAACGAGAAGTAGCTGTTAATATTTTCACATCAAAATTTTTGGTTCCATCACTGTGCCTTTCAAGTACTGCTTTTACAGAATTTGCATCATTGACACATCCGGAGAGGGAGTTGCAATTATCATAATGATCAATACCAACCACAAGAGCTTTTCTCATATTAATCCAACTCCCTGATAGCTGCTACAATAGATTTAGTATTCCATTTTACAACTATATCTGCTGCATTTTTCACAACTGATGATGTCTTCTCTGAACCCCATGGTTCTATCGCTAGTATCTTTTTATTATCATATTTTTGAACAATCTCAATTTCCCGAGTGATCCATTTACTATATGTAGAATAAACGCCAGCCAGAATGATTACTACACCACAGGGTCTAATCTTTCGTTCAATTGCCTCTGCCAGTTCTTTGTCAGTTCCATTGGTATGAACTGGGTCATGCTTTGGGACTGAATAGTTGTAATACTTAAAATATGGTTTTGAATCAAGCATTCCGACTAACTTATCATAGGCATCTCCATATGCCCATGAATGACTAATGAATAAATGGTGCTGTTTTGACATAATTAGCTCATCCTTTCTGATTTTTTTACAATTTCCTCTAATAACGATACATCTGATGTTATCATCAGCATCAGATCTTTTGAAAATGCCGTCGCTCGTATATTTTTCATTTTAAATCACCTCTCTCAGCCATTGCCCGATTAATTTCATTCTGGAGAGGGTCGAGTCTCCATTCAATTATTCGGTCACAATGTTCAAGCATTGGAGCTGGAATCCGGTGGTTTTTATCGCTATAAATTCTCATCCCGATGACCGGCTTGTTCAGTTCATGTGCCTTTCTAATCTCCCAAAGTACAGCCTCACGGGAGTGAGTATCTTCCCCAATTGCGACAACGAGAACAGAGGAATGTTTGATCCTCTCGGTACACTGTGTTTTCCATTTTTCATCGAAAGGTTCTTTCACAGAATAGTCCGTGAACTCAAGTTTCTCTGAGTTTTTTGCCTGATAACGGAGAAGTTTTACCTGCAGTTCATCCTCCATATGGAAGCTAATGAAGACGCGTGGTGTTACTTTGTCAGAATGTTTAATTTCAAGAAGTGTTGACTGCCGATATCTTGGTTGAATATTATGTCTATCTGGAGCAAAGCGTTGCCGTCCGGAACCAAATGCATTGCCCATCAGGATGCCCCCTGACTAATTGCACAAAATTGTTTCTGTGGGCAATAATCGCAAGTATTGCTTTGAACGGATATATTTTTGTACACCCACTGACTCAATGTTGACTGTCCTTTTCCAAAAGAGAGAGCACTGGTGCAGATATCCTTAAGATTTGCCATTATAATCTCACGGCTTATTGGAACATGATTAGCAAGGCGGTATTCTCTCCCATTCATGTATCCATAGTGTCTGAATGCCTGAGCGAAATGCGATTGTGTTACAAAGAGATCAGCAGCCTGAAACAATTTCATTGATGAGCGAGATCCGATGCCATACGCTATTAAATATGGAACTTCTTTTCGTGCTTCTGAGAAGAATTTAGTTCCTATATCCAGTTCTGACCGGTTGTTATGTAAAAGAAAATCACTAGTATGAAAGGCAAAGACTGAGATGCCAAGGTTTCTGAGACTTTGTGCATGATACCTGACCTGTTCAATCGTACTTCCTTTGATAAGTCCAATTGGTTGTGCAACTTTAGACTTTAGCAACCATTCAGTTTCCTCAAGAATTTTTTCAATCTCTTTCTCAGCTGTTCTGATATCCCATTCATCTTTGCAATAGGTTTCTGCATCAGGAGTGAGATACCAATCAGCTTTGATCTCCTTAATAATCTCTAGAAAAAGTGAGGGGGTAAGACCAGCTAGGACTTTATCGGGTGCGATTGATGAGAGGATGTATTTCCCTCCATTCCCAAAATATTCCTGAAGGCCTCCTGCGTTGCATATCGCTTCAAAATAATCGTTTGTCTTGGTTCCATTGGATGAGACAAGATCATGGATCCTGATAACAGAAACATCATGGCCGGTAATCTCCCCCGGGCCATAGGTATCTGGTTCACGTAATTTAATCCCGGGTATTACACCATGATGTGCAATACCGAAAGGTTCTCTACATTGAAATTTGGAAAAGTTATCTTTGGTTTTAAGCATAGTTATCACTCTTAAATCTTCGTAATAGAGATGAAGAGCTCAAAATCGCAAGCTATAATATTGTTAACATATTATATGGTATTGCAAAGTGTTCTTTGATGGCTGTATTTGGAAGTTTGGCCATCTCTCTTATATTTCTATTACTCATCAAAACTTGGATCTGCCATCACTTTAATGGGTTGCCTTCGTGGTATATTTAGTCCTCATTTGAACTTTTTTCAAAAAATTCACTTAAATTATTTGAAATTCCGATTTGATTCGAATATGAGGGTATATTATAGAACTACTGTGGGATTCATTGTTAACGCGGATACGCGGGGTCAGTTAAAACGCGCAAACATAAGAGAAAGTTTGGAGCTACTGTTCACATGTTGATCTCATCAGTTTTCCCACCTGTGGTGTCAGAAAGCCCACCTATTGGCATAATCCAACACCAACCTGCTATCCTGAGTAAAAAAGGTTTATTTATCTTATTTCCGACGCACCCGCACCGACTCCGCATGGGCATGCAACCCTTCGGCATCGGCAAGCGTCTCGACAATATCACCAATCGCTTCCAGTCCTTCCCGGTCAATCATCTGAATGGTTGAGGTCTTGCAGAAGTGATCCACATTCAGCCCTGAATACATGCGGGCATATCCTGCCGTCGGGAGAACATGGTTTGTCCCGGATGCATAGTCCCCGCAGGCAACTGCAGTGAAGGGGCCGGCGAAGATGGAACCTGCGTTTTCGATTTTCGAGAGCACCGCAAAGGTGTCTGCCACTTGGATGGAGAGGTGCTCGGGTGCAATCTCGTTTATTAGATCTATGGCTTCACCCAGCGTCTCTGCAATGATGTAGCCGGAGTTTGCCAGTGCTTTCCCGATGATCTCTTTCCTTGGACTCTGTTCAAACATCCGGGCCACTTCAGCAGACGCTGCATCTGCGATTTTTGGATCGGTCGTGACAAGAATACAGGCGGCCTTTGGGTCGTGCTCTGCCTGTGCCAGCATGTCTGCTGCGATATACTCGGGGATAGCAGTGCTGTCTGCGATGATGCCAATCTCAGAGGGACCTGCGGGGAAGTCAATCTCTGCATGGTCACGCAGCATCATCTTTGCCGCGGTCACATAGATGTTCCCCGGCCCGACAATCTTCTGAACCGGCTTTACCGTCTCAGTCCCGAGTGCCATCGCAGCGATTGCCTGTGCACCGCCAAGGCGATAGATCTCAGAGACACCGGCGATATCGAGGGCGACGAGCGTCAGTGGATGGATGGGCGGCGGTGTGCAACAGCATATCTCTTTGACGCCTGCCACCCGTGCAGGAATGGCGGTCATCAGGGCAGTGGACGGGTATGCGGCACGTCCGCCGGGGACATAGGCACCAATACGGGAGAGTGCTGTTGTCTTTACCCCGAGGGTGATGCCGGGCTCCATCTCCTGCAGCCACATGCCAGTGCGTTTCTGGAGCTCGTGGAACTGGGTGATGCGGGCCTCTGCCTCGATGAGACGTTCGGTGATCTCGGTGTCGACCTCATCGTAGGCTGCTTCAATCTCCTCTTCTGTCACGCGGAAATTTTCTATCTCGATACCATCAAACCGGGCCGTCAGGTCACGGAGTGCAGCGTCCTTTCCCTCCCGTACCTGCCGGATTATAGCCTCAACCGGCTCACGTACATCATCAAGGTCAGACCGGCGGGACTGCACCCAGTCCCCGACCTGCAGCGGTTTTAACATATAGAGATGCGTTCGTCCCGGAATATCATAATAGTACGTCTGACAGGAATTTATGTCAGAGGAAAATCAGGCAGGCTGTTCGGACTTTAGTAATGTATTTGTATTAACAATTGTGCAAATGTAAAGAGTTATATTTGGATAAACCTGATATTTTGATGAGGATATCTGAACTGGATGTCGAAGTCCCTTTCGGAAGGGGGCTTCGGGTAACAGGTATGGGGGCATATAGTACCACACCCTATGTTCTTTCATACCTCCTGCCGATCACCGGTAAAACCTGGCCGTTTACGGGATTCTCGCCCAGAAGCTCATTCAGAGCATTCCCACCTCTCTCCGTGCCGGTTTCTCTGGTGGTTTTCCTCTCCCTTCCGCCCGCATGAACCCGTGTCCTACCCTGTCTCTCTCTCACACACACATTCAGTGTGGAATCATCAACTTTCCCATATGGGGGGCAAAACCAATCTCATGGACAGGGAGTTCACAGCCTGTGGCCGTATCACAAGGTATGATCATTTTCCGTCCGTTCCCCACGGGATGGGCAGAAATGATCCCATACCGCTCCAGTAACACCACGCTTTCCACAAACCTGGTGAGCGGCCCTGGTGGTTTGGTGCGTTCAGGCTGAATCTTTCTCTCAGCCTGAACCGGCCCAAACATTCCGGCATTATGTGTCCCCGGATGGGGGCCTTCCGTTGTACGGATGCATATGATATACTGCGTCCATACAACGGAACGCTCAGCCATCTGTTATTCTTCGGCTTTCTTTTCAGCAGTTTCTTCTGTATCACTGCTCTTTTCAGTATCTGTTTCGAGTCCTTTGTGTCTCCGGTACCAGATTCGCCCCCAGGCAAGGATCATCCCTATGATGAACGCGATGGTGATGTTGCCTGCAAAAGAGATCACTGCAATGATGCCGGTCACCGCGAGAGAGTCCGTTTTGGTTGCATGAATTCCCAGTTCGATTGCCACAAACAGGAGGAGGGCACCGAATATACCGGTGGGGATGATTGAGAGCACGCCTGCTGATGCAAAGAAGAGGGCAAAAGCAAGCAGAATGATGCCTGCGATGATATTTGCCCCACCGGTGCGTGCGCCGAAGCGGTACTGTCCGGCCATACCGCCTGCACCGTGACACATGGGAAATCCGCCGAACGGAACGGTAACCAGATTCATCACACCAATGGTTGCAGAAAGGCGGTCCGGTTTGATTTCGTGGCGGAAGAGGTCAATTGTCAGAAGAGATGTTGCGAGAATTGCATTGGTAATAGTGAGCGGAATCTGTGGGAGGACAAGATCCGTGAATGCCGGGGAGAAAACCTCCAGAGGAGGCAGGTAGAATGTGGGGAGAGCAGGAAGGACGAACTCCGGCATTCCTGAGATGAGAATGCCTGCTCCTACACCGCCGAAGACTACAATGAGTGCCGAAACATCCGGTATCCGGGTGTATTTTGCACCGACCCAGAAGACTGCAATGAGAAGCGTCGCAATCGCAAAGGGAATGATGTCTCCTGTTGCAAACCCGAAGGCTGAACGAAGCAGCAGAAGTGCAAGGGCTGCCTGTACACCCCGGATAACATTCTGTGGGATGTACTTCTTCAGTGCCCCCATCCACCGCATAACGCCGGCCAAAAGAAAGAATATGCCGATGATGATGCCTGACGCAGCGATGATGTCATGTGTGAGTGAACCGGCAATCACCACCGCCCCGACAGCCTTCATTGGTTCGATGGGTACTGGCAGGCGATAGTAGTAGCCGGAAATGATGAACCAGAGGCCGAAAAAGAAGAGAATGGTGCTGATATTCATGTCTGAGACGAGGGCAACTCCAAAGATAATCGGAAGAATCGTCCCGAAGTCGCCAACTGATCCTGCGGCCTCCCGGAGGGTAAATTTTGGTTTTGGGAGCCCGTCTTTATTATACGGGTGATGTGTCAGAAGGTCCATATTGTCTCTGTCTCTGATTTATTCAGGGAAAAATCAAAATAATATCGTTTTTTCTTACGATAGGTATTGTGGTATCACTGTTTTTGCATTCTTTTTTTGGCTGCCTGAGCTGCCTGAATGTATGGTGCAGGAGTCATGCCGGAGAAATCTTTGCCGTGAGTGCTGCGATGGTACCGTTCCCCAGAAGTGCGGTTGCCTCATCAGGCATTGATTCCCGGATGATTTCGAGAAAGAGCAGTGTGCCCGCACCTGTTGTTGAAATCCCTACTCGTTCCTCTCTTCTGACCAGATTTTTTTCCTCCATCATGCTGAACACAGGGAGAACATAATAATGAGGGACATCAAGATACCCGGCAAGGCGACGGGTTGTGGGAAATCGAATTCTTGCTTCTTCTGCTGAAAATTCGATAGATATACGTTTATCTTCCCGGACGAGTATTTCAGCTGCTGCGTGGAAGAGTGCAGGAATGTCAAGTGATACCATAGAAGTATGCGATATTTGGCAGGAAAGAAAAAAAAGGTTGGTGGTTATTCCTTGCTTTTCCCGGATTCGTTTGCTGCCGGCTCAAGCATTACAATCTCTCCACCGACATCAGCAGCAATCATCTCAAGCTCTTTTTTCTGGAAATGGCTGGCTTCGACTTTTAGTTTTTCTTCACCCTTTCCGGTGACTGCAACAACCCTGAACATCGGCTGATGTGCCCCCTCACCGACTTTCTGCCGTGGACGTACGTAAATTTTCATGATGTTCCCCTCTTCACCGCGTATGCGGACAGCTCAAAATAGGTGGTATATTAGTTATGATTTTTGTGGCCAGCACCCGTGCCGTTGCCTTTTCCAGTGCCGGAGCCTGTTCCGGCGCCGCGGGTGGACTCCAGGTATACCAGCGTGGCGTTGCAATCCTCTGCAATCTGCTCAAGTTCGGATTTGCGCAGGTGGTTTGCCCGGAATTTTAATTTTTCTGCTCCATCGCCGGTGGTGGCGACGACCTTGAACTGGGGCTGGCGGACACCTTCCCCGATTTTTGTGCGTCCTCTTACATAGATTTTCATGATTATCACATCCCACAGTTGGTAATCACTTGATATACCAACTGTTATATCCATAAATAATCAGGTATGCTATATATAATTGTGTAATTTGGCAATCTGTTTCAGGGACGTCCAGACGTGAAACCGGTATAGAGAAAACGGGAAATCTTTATTGGTATAAGAGAAATCCCTGTTACATGAGTTCCATGATAAAACGCCATGAACTAAAAAATAGATTACAGGGAGAGACCCTGGTACGCAAATCCCTTGAGTATGGGGAACACCAGGAGCGGATGGTACGAATCGCTCCCAATCTGAATGTAATAAAAATCGGAGGACACGGGACCGTGGACTTCGGTTCAAAGGTGTTACTGCCGATTTTGGATGAAATCCGCCACCTCAAAGAACAGTATGAGATGCTTGTTGTAATAGGTGGCGGTGTTCGTGTCCGTCATGTGATGGACATAGGAATTGATCTTGGAATGCCTACCGGAATTCTTGCAGAACTCACTGGGGATGTGAGCACACAGAATACAAAGATGGTTGCGGCACTTCTCGCAGGAGACGGCGGTATCCGTGTTGAGGTGGATGAAATCATGGATATTCCGATGCTGATGAAGATGGGCCTTCTGCCGATTATGGCCGGTACCCCTCCCTACAGTTACTTCGAAGAACCCTCACCCGGGACTGTCATTCCCCAGCACCGGACTGATACCGGTGCTTTCCTCGCTGCAGAGGTTATTGGTGCAAAATCCTGCACTCTCCTAAAGAATGTAGATGGTCTTTTCACGGAAAATCCGTTCGTCAATCCAGAGGCAGACCTCATCAAAGAGATCACCGCGGAAGAACTCCTCGCCCTGGATATGGACGATATGGTTCTGGAGCGTAAGGTTGTCGAACTTCTGGTGAATGCCAAAAATATTCGGGAAGTCCGAATAATAAACGGTCATACGCGTGGCACCCTTGAGAGTGCACTCAAGGGCGAAAACCCCGGAACGATAATTACCCGCGAGTGAACTACCACGCCCTAAAGGGCGTGGCTTCCTGCTTCATTGACAACACTTGCATCATACAGAAATGTGATGTAGAGGCATTGTCTCCACAGGCATAAAGGGCTGTTCCGTCCCTATACGGCAGATATTTACCGCTGCATTATAATCTCGATCTGCAACAAATCCACAATTTGGGCATGCATGGACTCTATCAGATAATGTCTTTTTAACAATGTGTCCACAATTTGAGCATATTTGTGATGTGTTTTTGGGGTTGACTTTGATGAGTTTCGTACCGGCACTTTCAGCCTTGTACGAGAGATAAGAAAAGAATTTTCCCCATGCTACACTGTGAATGCTTCTGTGCATACCTGTGTTGCTGCCTTTCTCCTTCAGCCCCTTGACATCCAGATTTTCAACACAAATCGTGGCATATGTGTCAACATACTGACGAGATAGTTTGTGTAGGAAATCGTTTCTCTGGTTGAAAACATGTTCATACACTTTGTCCAACCTGTCTTTTGCTTTCTTCCAGTTGTTTGAGAACCGCTTCTTTCTTGATACACTCTGCTGTAATTTTTTGATCTTGATCAGAGATTGTTCATAGAATCGGGGGTTCTGGACCACCCTGCCGTCGCTATCAACACAATACGAGTTCAGTCCGACATCAATACCGACAGATCTGCCACATCTCTTCGGCTCAGAAACTTCCTGCTCGGCCTGTATGGTGACATACCATCCATCACTGGAGCGGGTGATCAGAATGCCTTTCACCCTCCCGACACATGGTCGATGCATCGTGATCCGGACGGCACCGATCTTCGAAAACGTGATGATGCTATGTTCTTTGTCGATTTTGAATCCGGATTGATTGTAGTTCAGAGTCCGGTATCGGAACGCACTCTTGAAACGGAGTTTTCCGATCTTCCTTCCTCTCTTCTTTGTCTGTGACAGAGCAGCAATGTTACTCCATAGAGTATTATTGACCATCTGGAGCACTTTGGAGTAGACTTCTTTCAGTGCAGGATTCTCATCCTTCAGTGTCACTATACGTGCCTGGGTTTCCACCTTTTTAAGAGTAAAACCATTCTTTCGAGCAGCATTGAGTTCTTCTAAAAGTTTGTTGTACAGCCACCTACAGGTATCGAGTGCGGTATTCAGCCGGACTTCTGTGTCTGCATCTGGGTATGCTCGATACTTATAGGAAATTAGCATTAACATGCTAGTTTCATCCAAACACTTATATGTATCTTTTTCGTGCGCAGTGAAAGTGAATTAAAAAGGGTGGCTCCGCTTTCATCCCCGCCCTAAAGGATGGGGACTTCCCGTTCTGCCCCCCTTTACCTCCACAAGTTAAATCCGCTCATATCTTTTTTATTCATTGAGTGACAGAAGTGCCTGCCTGAGATGATCCTGCAGGTGTGCCCGGAATTCTTCGGGTAGTATGGCATCAGTCGCGTGATCTTTCAGCCGGATGATTGTGTCAGCCCGGGCGACAAGCATATCCGATGAGCCTGCCGCGAAGATGAGTGCAGTATCACCCAGTGCTTCACGGTTGTGGTGCAGAACTTCAGAGAGAGGTGTCACATCCTCGGTCTGGAACGAGGAGGGTATCAGGAGATTGTTTGCCGCTGTATCCTCGTCAAAAAGGATGGCAGGAGCCCTGTGGGCGCAGGCACGGGTGAATTCATGGGCCATCACCAGTGATCCGCTACCTGTCCCGTGGGCGCTCTTCGGCGTCCCGTTCACCCCCGGGGGGAGACTCTTAAAGAAGAGACTGACGTCTGCTCCTTTGAGCCCGTATTCCCCGGCAGCAATCCGTTCAATACCGTGGCGGGTGACAATCCCTTCCCGGCCGTCTCCCGGTGCATGGTCGTCCACACCCGAGAGAATACCGTGGATGATGGTCGTCTTGCCTTCGGCGTTTGACCCGATGATGGCGACCGCTTCACGATGTCGGATGGCAAACCCAGTGATGCTTCCCCCACTCCCCTCGCAGTCAAACTCCGCCGGGGTGAGTTTTTCCGGACAGAAAAAGGGAATGTGAATTCCCTCCTTGGGGCCTTCAATGCGGTAGTGGTTTCGCACGTCCGTCTCCTTTCGAGCCATCAGGCTGCCGTCTGCTATAAACGAGATAACTCCTTCCTCCGGAAGTCTCCGGCGCAGAAATTTTTGGTCAATGGATGTGAGGACTGCTGTTTCCACCTGCTGTGGGGGAACAGCCGCTTCGGCATCACCGATGGCATCACAGAGTTCCCTGAGTGCTTCATGCACCTCATGCTGTGCCGGGTCTGTTGGTGCTCCTGGATAGGGAAGCGCTCCCCGCACGGTGATGTGCAGGCCGGTTTCATCCAGAATATTATTGCTGTCCGGTTTCCAGAGTGCCTCTCCCATGCCGTCTGGTGTGCAGATGAGGGTGCAGGGTTCTGTGTGGGCAACACAGTGTCGGGGGTGGCGTGTTCCCCTGCCGCCCACCGGGGCGAGTGCCGGGACCTGGGGGACCTGTCTCTTGATATGCTCCAGAGCTGCCCAGACAGCACCGTCCCGCCCCCGGTCGTCCGGACAGGCAGCCCCCGCTCCATTATCCCTGATGAGAAGTGGGAGACAAAATCGGAGCTCATCACGGCTGTGGGAACGAACACAATAGGTATTTGCGCTGTATGTGATATGTTTTGTATCAGGGCCCGCCCTGCACCCAATAAGTGTGGGTACGATATTTTTCAGGGCAGCGTTCCATGTCTCTGTCATTCAGTGCCTCGTTTTTTTGGTATTCTCATCTCTTGACTGACAGAGAAAAAAGATATGGATAGTGCGATGACTGCGTATGCGGGTGCAGAAGTAGCAGAGCGGTGACTTTTACCATATACGAAAACCAACCTATTGGTAATGAAGGTAACCGTCCTTGCGAGCGGCAGCAAAGGAAACTGCATCTATATCGAAGGGAACGATGGTGCCCTTCTGGTGGATGCCGGCGTCAGCAGCCGTCGCATCCGGTCATCTGTTGCGACCTGCGGGGGAGATATGTCCTGTGTGGAAGGCCTTTGTATCACACACGAACACTCTGATCATATTCGGGGCATTGATGTCTTCACCCGTCAGTGTCCGATGACCGTCTTCGGTACCGGGGGTACACTTGCCGGAGTGAAAGAGTCCTTGAAATCCCCGGGAACAGCCTCTCTTTCCCGGATCATTCCGGGAGAGGCGTTTGATACCGGCACATTTTCAGTGACTCCGTTCTCCACCTCCCATGACGCAGCAGACCCGACCGGCTTCTGTATATCAGATGGCGAAGTGACCATCGGCGTCTGCACCGATACCGGGATGGTGACCCCCGCGATGATGAATTTTCTCTCCCGCTGTGATGCTCTTGTCCTTGAGAGCAATCACTGCCCGGTGATGCTTGAAAACGGGCCGTATCCGGTATTCCTGAAACAACGGATTGCCGACAAAAAACGTGGTCACCTCTCCAACCGGGCAGCATCCAATGTCCTGAGTGAACTTTGTGGTGATCTCTCTGCAGCTGTCCTTGCACACCTGTCAGAAGAGAATAATACGCCGGAGAAGGCCCTTTCAACCGCCCGCGAGACACTCGCTCTTTTTGAGCATGATGTGGACCTGGAAGTCGGTCTGCAGCATGCTGTTACCCGGACGATTGAGGTGTGAGATGCAGATGGATTTTCTGGAATTTTCTCATATATGTGAGGCGCTCGAAGGAACCGCCGGCAGACTTGATATGACCGGTATCGTCCGGGATGCCTTGTCACCCCTGGATGAGGCAGACCTCCCGCTTTTTATTCACTACCTGATGGGGCGGCCCTTCCCTGACTGGAGTCAGGAGAAAATTGGTGTCGGCCCGAACAGTGTCTATGACGCGGTTGCCTATGTGGCAGGTGGGGACCGCCAGGTGGTTGTCAGTGCAATCAATCGCAGTGGTGATCCCGGCAAATCTGTTGAAATATTGCTCGGAAAAAAAGAGCAGATGTCCTTTTTTTCAGAGTCCCTGACGCTCAATGACATCGGTCGTGATTTCACCCTCCTTGCGGTAATCGGTGGCAATAAGTCCCAGAGGGAAAAAGACAGGATATTGCGCAGGCTCTTTGCGAACGCATCCCCTCTTGAAGGACGATATCTTGCCCGCCTGCTTCTGGGAGAACTGAGAATTGGCATTGGCGAAGGGACGATGCGGGATGCAATAGCAGGGGCATTTGCAGTCAGCCCTGCTGCTGTGGAGCATGCCTATCAGGCGGCAAATGATCTGGGTGAGGTGGCACTCATTGCACGAAAGGGTGAGGATGCCCTGAATGAGGTTCATATCGAACCATTCCGGCCGCTGAAGATGATGCTTGCCAAACAGGGGACGGTAACTGACATGCTCAGTGAGACAGGGGTTCTTGCAGCTGAATACAAATATGATGGTACCCGGTTTCAGTTCCATAAGGTGGATGGTATCTGCCGGATGTACTCCCGAAGACTGGAGGAGGTGACGCATGCAATTCCTGATGTCGTTGCAATGCTTGATGCAGCCACATCGCATGATGTCATCCTTGACGGTGAGGTAATCGCTGTTCGTGACGGCCGCCCCCTGCCCTTCCAGTATGTGCTTCGCCGGTTCCGGCGCAAGCATGACATCGCCTCGCACATCAAGGAAATTGCCCTCGCACCTAATATCTTTGACATCCTCTGGATTGACGGTGAGACCCTCATTGATCTACCCTTTGCCGAACGCAGGGAGCGCCTCGTGGCAGCTGTATCTGATACCTGTGTGGCGCCTCAGCTGATGAGCGGGGATGAAGAAGAGATTGATGCCCTCTACCGCAATGCCCTCAACGACGGGCACGAAGGTATCATGATCAAAGATCCCCGATCCCCCTATACGCCGGGTGTCCGTGGCAAACTCTGGGTGAAAATAAAACCGGCCGTGGATACTATTGATCTGGTCGTCACCGCTGCGGAGTGGGGCGAGGGGAAACGGGCACATATATTCGGCTCATTTTTACTCTCCTGTCTGGGTGAAGACGGGTCGTACATTCCGCTCTCCAAGGTGGCGACCGGATTTTCAGATGAGGCTCTGCAGGAGATGTATGTGGCTCTTTCAGACCTTGTTTTATCAGAGGAAGGAAAGATGGTCCACGTTGAACCACAGATTGTGGTAGAAGTGGGGTATGCGGAAGTTCAGAAGAGCCCTAGTTATGCCGGCGGGTTTGCCCTCCGGTTCCCCCGCTTTATTCGTCTGCGGGATGATAAAAGTCCGGAAGAGATTGAATCCCTCCGGATGATTGAAGAACGGTTTTTGGCACAGTCGTCCAGGTGATGGTGACAAAGCGGTATTCCTGCCGCTCCCGGTCACCTTCAACATAGGCATAATAATCAATTTCGTTGCCCCGGAGTTTGCAAAAGTCCACTTCTCCCATGGAGTCGGTGTACTTGATCATCATCAGGGTGCCGTTTTTTTGTCTCCAGGCGTATTTTTCCGTCTGTAAGTGGTTCCTTTGTTTCCCAGTCCGTGACATGGAACACCAGTTTGGTGTACTCCACATTTCCCTTATTCACATCAATATTGTTTTCAGAAGAAATCAAAGAGGTTTCTCTGTGTGGCAATCTCCCGGAGAAGTGTGCTGTGACGAACCCAGGTATCTGTGCCAAGGATGGCAGTGGCATATCTCTGTGCCCCCGCGAGGTCTTCAAAGGATACGGGAGGCTGCAGCATTGCCTGGCGTGCTGCCTCCCGGATGACCCAGGTGCCAAGGGGGGCCCAGTATGAATCAGCGATGCTCCGTATAACAATGGCACGGCCTGACCTGCCGGCGGTGCGGAGATAGTCGAGGACAGCGAGGCGTGCGGAGTAGTAGGCACCTGCGATAGGTGAATACCCGGATTTTCCTTTTTGTCTCTCTCCATCTGTCATAATGGCGCCCGCCGTCCCTCCCCACATGCTGCCTGCCTGCCAGTGCTCAATCATTTCATAGCGGAAGTCGCCGGGAGTGAGGATGCAGACGATGGTGTTTCCGTGCAGGGTTGCAGTAAAGACAAGATATTCGTCAAGTGCGGTGTTCCGTGATATTGCTGCCTTGCCTGCTTTTCCCAGCATATCATCGACTGCGGTGATGCTCCATCGGGTCGGGACAACTTTTCGCTGTCGTCCGAGAAGGCCGGCACTCAGAAGCTGGGATACCTGATGCACACCCACCCCGTCCCGGTAGAGGTCCCATACCGCATCGGCTGCCTTCAGGTCGGTGTCCCCCACTGCTTTTTCGACCGGGCGGGGGGTTTTTGCATTATCCAGCACGTCTATTTTTCTCATATCTCCCGAGAGGCCGATTGGAGTTATTGTCCCGTCAAACCGGAGGTCAAATGCAACCGGTCGGGTGAACGCGACCTCCACATCGAGGGAAACTGCAGAAAGGGCGATCTCCTGCATGGCATCCGCCCCCCGTGATGTGGCCGCGGTATTCCCGCGTATCGTCCGGGACCGGACACTGACTATATCATCAATGGTGTATGCCTTCTCCACCCAGACTTCCGGGTTGTCGCTCTCGCCGATGAGAAGGGGTCCCCCGGCCATCTTCGGGTAGCCGTGTGTCCCGACAAAGACTGAAGGTGCCCCGCCCATATAGGAGTCGGAGGGTTTTACCCGGACGGAGGCATGAAACCGTTCCATTACCGGGCAGTGGGGCAGGCCGCACATTCCCCTGCCCTTGCACTGTGAACAGAGCTGACCGGGTTTCACCGTGCATCCCTCACGATACGGATATCCCGGCGGGTGCGGAGGGTGGTGGACACCCAGTGGTCCCAGTGACACGGTGCAGTGGGGACTGTCTCTGCAATCTCCAGCCCTTTTTCATCATCCCTGCCTTCTGTCACCTCCACAATGACCGATCCGGCGCAGCAGGAATGGTCGACAACGGTATCTGCATCACCGTCTGTTACACCGAAGATGGGTATTCCCAGGTGGGCACAGATATGGCCACAGACGGCTGTTGTGTCGTCACCGATTGAGACTACGCCGCAGGTGGTGGTATCAACCATGGCATAGATGTCGCAGGCGGCATGGTCGATGACCATGATAGTCCCGGACGGGCTGCGCCGCTCACTCACCTGTGCACTATGTGAACGCACGGGGCCTGACTTACACCATGCCCGGGAGATATCCACGGGGCCGTTTCGGAGGAGTTTTTCGATGCCGTGGGCTTTGAGGGTGATGCCGGATACTGCCCGTATCCCTCCGTTATCCGGTGCAAGCACTGCGGTGTCTGCAGTGGCAGAGCCTATCACGATGCCGTTGACAAATATTGGTTCTCCCGGGATGCACCCACGAATTTCCCGGATGCAGTCATCCTGTGCCCGGGTATCTGCCGTCAGGAACACTGCCGTAAATCCGAGGCGGTGTGCTGCGTCCTCAGTCAGGTGGTGGTCTGTTCCGTTCCATCCATAGACGGTCCTGCTGCTGCATTCGATATGGTAGACCGGCCGGTCACAGCGGGATGCTACAACCCGTCCAAATTCTTCGCCTGAGGCAGGCGTTTTGCCCCGGTTTAACAGCCAGGCGTCCGTTCCGGGGGGCAGGTGTCGGATCACATGTGACGGGGGCCGGGTATTGAACCGGCAGGGAAATCCGGATTCTTCTGCTGCTGTCCGGGCCATCACACCTGCCACGATTACTTTCTCCGGGTGAAGTGCAGCACTGACCGTAACAATGTCGCCTGTATCAAAGACCTCCGGGCCGTGGGCGATTATGGTGCATCCATCAGGCATTGTATGGTCTTTCCTCATAGCAGGTGTCTCTGTTTCGCTGGAATTCCGGTCATAGAGTATTTAGAGAAATGGTTGCCGTGTCTTCATACCGATATCGAATCGTGAATGACACTCCGGACAGATGAATATGATATCATAGCCAATGCCGTCAACTGATTTTTTTAGCGCGGTATGGAAGGCATCGGTGTATCCACAGATAGGGCAGATGCAGAATGCGTCCCCTGCCTCAACCCTGATAATCTTCTCGCGGTCCATACAACAGCGTTGGTTGACGCAGGAAAAAATGGTTATGGTGATACCCGGAATCTGTTCAGATGACCGAATATTTTCCGATGGCAACAGTGAGCGTGCCATCTGCCTCCTGCCATCCGTCACCCTGATTGTTTCCTGTGAGGGCGAGTGTGTCAGTGAGGTGGTTTCCGGAAAGGACCGGGTATCTCCAGGTGTTGGCGCCGTCCAGATGGACGGTAATTTCCATTCCCTCCTCTCCGGGCATGTCATAGACGGCATAGAGAGGGGCGGTATAGTGAGTTACACCGTTTTCATGCGTAATGTCTTCTTTCGGGCGTAGAATATAGGTTTCTTCCCCTGGGTCTTTGGTGTCGATGAGATGGGCGGCAGAGGCAACTGTCCCAAAGGTTACTGGCCCGTCTGCAAAGGAGATAGCAGGTGCGGTGACTTTCAGGAATACCGCGTCCCCTGTTCCCACTTCGGTTACGCTCCAGCCGGGCAGGATCCTTTCTGCGTCGCCTTTCGCGATGGCATCTCCTACTGGTGAGTCTCCTCCTGCAGACGGCAGGGGGATCATAAGGGTCACATTCTCTGCTGTTCCCGTTCCGGTGAGCGTCACGTCGTACTGGTAAATACTTGTGATCTTAATTCCTGTTGTGGCAAATCCGTCCGGGTAGTTCATCCCGGAAACGAGGATCAGAGCGTTGATTCCGATACAGAATATGAGTGTGATTCCAATGAGTATCTTCCATCCGTCATCCATGGTGTTTCCTGTCTGAATATTTCACCGCGGATGATGTAATGTTTCCTGAATTTCTTTCCAGAGAAGCATTCTCCCGTTCTCTGCTGTGTAAAGTGCGGATAGATCAGGAACGATGAGTTGTCGTGCCTCTTCGATGGCTGCTTCCAGCCGTTCCGGGTTCGCTTCATCCCCGCGGATCATCACTCCTGCTCCCATCTCGATGATGGCACGGGCGTTATTGCCCTGTTCAGGATGGTGCGGGTCGATTACCATCACCACCGGTTTACCAAAAAAGAGTGCTTCGTGCAGGGTGGTGAGGCCGCCATGGATGATGGCGACTTCGGCACAGCAGAGGTGGGAGAGCAGGTCGGGCACATAACCATGGGTGTGGAAGTTATCGGTGGTGTCCGGCAGTCCCGGGACCTGGGCAAAGACCTCAAAGGAGAGCTCATGGTGCCGCCCGGCAATCTTTGCCAGGTGCTGGTAAAGGGGTATTTTGAACGGTTCTCCACCGAATGATACGAATATGGTCTTCTCTACACATGGGTAGTGTTCACGTGATATGTCGATTAAGGGGCCGATGAACCGGTACTGACTTTCGCGGCCGGGGGGTATTTTGATATTGAACCGGCTTACCGTTTCAGGCGGGGCAAAGTCGGGGATGATGACTTTATCCGGCAGAGTGAGATACCAGGAAATAAGGCGGCTGAGAGCTGCCCATCCGTTCTCACCTCCGCCTGCAAGAGTGGAGAACTGGTTCTGGTTGGTGATAAAAAGCACCGGGACATCATCACGCCGGGCGGCCTCAACGGGTGCATATATCGTGTCAGCGATGACGATGTCCGGCTGTATATCTGCAATCAGGGCCCGTGCCTGATGGTATGATCGTGCGAGATCGCGGGGCACGGCCTTTGAATTCCAGAGGGTCTTTCTGATGCAGAAGAGTCCCATGTTCCCTGCAAGGGTCACTTCCCGCGGAATGGTGCGGAGGCGGGGCCACCCTGATTTGGTAAGGAAGGTATGGGACTGGCCGTATGCGGCGAGATGGCAGATGGCACCCTGTGCTTCACAGTATTGTGCCGCCTTCAGGCAGCGGGATGTGTGGCCCAGTCCTTCCCCGCAGACGAAGAAGAGGATGACGGGATTGCCTGCCCAATCCCCTGATGAATCTGTAGAGGGATTTGCTGAATTGTCTGATGGATGTGGATGATATTTCTCTGGCATATGGAACCGCTGCGCTCCTGTATATTTGTGTTATATTTGTGTTTGTTATCGAACACCAAAATACGAATGGTATGGCGTTGTTGGGTTGCTATGATGGATTATGTATGAGATGGTGTCGGACAGGATACAGATGTGAGCTGTCGTCCCAAACAGTATCTGTCTGTTCAGAAATATTGGGTGTGGTCTGGTGGTTGATCTGTGACGATACATTAAATGGTCAACACGTTTGATTTATTGTATTCAGGATATGGGCGTGTTCAGGTTCATAATTATCCTGGAGGGACATGAAAGATGTTTGAGAATACCCTGATTCCGGTTGCTTATGGAGAGAGGCCTGATGAGCTGAAAAATATCGGAGTGACCCTGAAGAATTTTGGAGCCCGTTCTGTCTGCCTGTATCATGTGCATGAATCCGGTTCATTCTTCCGGGCGTCTGACATCTCGTGGCTCATGTTCCTGCAGGAGGCACTTGAAGAGGTGGGGCTCTCTATAGAGGTAAAGAGGGGGGAGGGCCATATTGCCTCATCCATCGCAGAAGCTGCCATGTTCCAGGGGTGTGATGAAATTTATCTAAAGGCAAAACGTCGCTGGCATATCGAAACGATGCTCCTCGGGAGTGTATCACAGGATCTTCTTCGTCTCTCAGATGTTCCGGTCTTTGTCCAAAAAATCAGGCCGCACCTCCCGGATGGCAGTGACGGATTCAGCCATGATGACCTGATTGTGCTGTATGCAACCGATCTTAGTGCATTGTCTGCACGCCCTCTTCCCTATATTAAAGAGTTTCATGGTGCCCGATGCCACATCCTCCACGTCAGGGACAGGATGGCTGATCCTTCAACGGAACGCAGGAGGAGGGATGATGTTGCTGAAAAGCTACACGGCGTAGAGGAGGAGCTCACCCCATATTTTGGCCAGGTCACGTCAGAACAGAGAATTGGAGATCCCGCCACCCAGGTGCTGCATGTCTCTGATTGGCTGAAGGCTGATGTCGTCGTCCTTGGGCGAAAAAAGTCGACTTCTTTCTCAGCTCCAATGGGGGATACGGCAGAACGGGTTGTGAACGAGTCGAAGGCATCGATCTTCCTGGTACCATAACGGGATCATTTCATGATCCGTGATTTTCTGAAAAACGAAAGGGTATTTTTCATCTCGTTTGCAATAATTCTCGTCTTCATTATTTTTGGGTATATCAGGCCGGATCTGCTGGAGGTAGTGTCCTCTTCTGTTCACTCTGCGATACTGGATTACTTCAGCTGGCTGTATCTCTTGTCAGCCTCCTTTTTCCTGATCTTCTCTTTATATCTGGCGTTATCGAAATACGGGACGATCAAACTGGGGCGTGACACAGATCGCCCCCAGTATAGCTTCTTTGGATGGGTGGCAATGCTCTTTGCCGCCGGGATGGGAATTGGTCTCCTCTTCTGGGGGGTCTCCGAGCCGCTTGTTCATTTTCTTAATCCCCCATCGTTTCTGGACGCAGCAACTCCCGGAGCTGCTTCTTTTGGTATGAAATATTCATTTTTCCACTGGGGGATTCACCCGTGGGCGATATACACGATTGTTAGTCTCTCTATTGCCTACTTTTCGTTTCGACGGGGAATGCCTGCCCTGATCAGTTCCTGTCTCTACCCAATCCTTGGTGAGCGGATATACGGGCTGGCCGGAAATGTTGTTGACGTCCTGGCAGTATTTGCAACAATCTTCGGAACCGCAACATCGCTGGGGTTTGGTGCTATCCAGATTCATGCCGGGTTCACGTATCTCTATGGTGTTTCATCTGCTGTTTCTATAACCATCGGAATCATTGTCATTGCAACAGCCCTCTTTATGGCATCTGCGATTCTGGGAGTGGAAAAAGGGGTGCAGACTCTCTCGAAAATCAACCTGACTTTGGCTGTTTCCCTCCTCATCTTTATCCTCGCACTGGGAGATACATCCCATATTCTGGACATATTCACCTCCACTCTTGGGGGGTATGTCAACAATATCATTGATATGAGCCTCCAGTCTTATCCGTTTTCAGCAAATGGCTGGAGCAGGGACTGGACAATCTTTTACTGGGCATGGTGGATCTCATGGTCCCCGTTTGTGGGACTCTTCATCGCCAAGATTTCCCGTGGGCGGACAATTCGGGAATTTGTTTTGACCGTCCTTACCGTTCCGACTCTCTTTACCTTTTTCTGGTTCTCGGTATTCGGGGGGTCGGCGCTTTCTCTCGAACAGAGTCAGGGAGTTGATCTGGGTGCGGTTGCAGGTGAAGATGTGTCACTGGTTCTCTTTGCGTTTCTCGAAAACTTTCCGTTCTCATCTCTTCTCTCTCTTATCGCGATACTCCTCTTACTCATATTTTTTGTGACCTCTGCGGATTCTGCAACGGTGGTCCTCGGCTCACTCACATCCGGGGGTAGCCCGTTTGTTCCGACATACAAGAAGGCAATCTGGGGTTTATCCCTCTCTGGTGTTGCAATTATATTGTTGGTCAGTGGAGGGCTCCACTCTCTTCAGATGATGGCGATCACCGCGGCGTTTCCGTTTATGATTGTGATGATTTTGTTGTGCTATACTCTCTACATCGGGCTGTCGCAGGAGAAAGCGGGGAAGTGAGAATCTTTGATCTGAAGCGTGTGCGAATTTTGGATGTGTTGTCCGGGCTTTTTGTGGGCGGTTTTGGTGTGGATGTGAGGGGGGTTTATCATGGAATCATATGTGCAATAAGGCAACAAGAGTGTCTGGTAAGAATTGTGATATGCGCTGTATGGAAAAGGCACCGGTTGGGTGTGAGTGAAATGGTTGAGACAGTCCCATTCCAAAATCCCGGAACTGATATTTGTGAATACCTGTTTCACGACTCGGATATCAACGTGTGCCAGTATCCATTGGAATGATATGCTGTCAGGAGTCCGTTGCTTTCATAGAATTCTCCACCCGGATGCCCGGACTGCCAATCCAGGTTTAACCAGTAGCTGGGTATCATATCATCACCATATTCGACATGGTATGCCACTGTCTGGCAGTTATATCGTTTGGTGATATACTGTGCAATTGAAACGAAGTCCTGTTCATTGTCCGTCACATACACCTCAGCATAGGCATGTCCACCTCCATCTGCACCCAGAGTCAGTATGACGCGGGCACTGCCGCTGGTGGATTCAACAAGGGAGGCGATTAATATTGCAAAATCATCACAATCTCCTTTCAGTCCGATGGTGATGGAATTACTTGCGGGAGATAAGTATTCAAACCCTCTGGGATCAGATACGTATGTCCATTGTCTGTATGTTTTTTCCCAGATATCGCAGAGTTGGGCAATCGTTCTTTCCCCGGGATGAGACTTGTCAATCAGTGAAAGAGCATAATCCCGTGTTGTCGGGTTTCCGGAATCCATTGCCTCTTTTATTTGCCGGGCCCATGTGTCTTTCTGGGACGGGAGTTCATCAGTGGATAATGCAGGGGCACGTGTCCCGGCGGAGTCATTGTCATTTGGTGATGTTTTCATAATGGCCACTCCATGAAATACTGCAATGGCTATGATGAGAAATATGACGCTATTGATGACGATTTTCTGAACAACGCTGATATAGGGAGAATAATCCGGGTGGGAATGTCGATTGGGGCTCTCACGGTATGCGTCATATTCTGCTTTTCTGTGTGGGTCTGAGAGGACGGCATATGCTTCCCGGATCTTTTCAAAATGTTCCTGCGCATTTGGATGCGAGGACACTTTTGGGTGGTAGGTTTGTGCGAGAATCCCGTATGCCTGGGAAATCTCGTCAGGGCCTGCGTCAGGGTTCAGTCCCAGTATCTCGTAATAACGTTCACCCGTTTCCATGATGCCCCCATTTGAGTGATTGTCCATATGCCTCTGGAGAAGGATAAATCTTATCTGAATGGCAGAATTTTTTGTCTGCCATTAAAATTCGATTTCTTAGAATGGTATAGAATCAGAAACAGGATGTATTTCCGGTGTTTTTTGTATGTGTCTCTTCATTCATCCCTCTCTCTATTGGTATTTCAGTTTCTCAGTTCCTCATACTGTGCGGGATGGGGTATCACGTGGTTTGTCACGTCTCGAATGTGAACTCCGCTGCCCAGTCCAAATGTCGCACTATCTTCATACCGTGCGGGGGTCAGTGTGCCGCCCATGCGGCGACATGCGCATCCCTCCCCGCTCGGTGCATGGGAGATACGATTTGATCTCGATCATATGGGTGTTGTGTCATCGGCATGCACCATGCCGATCGGTTTCAGGAGAAATTCTGGTGCGTCCATAGGTGTCATAACGACTCCGGTACGAATTGTCTGCCTGATGTGCAGGATTCGTTCAGGTCTCATCCTTGGTTTTCATGAATAGAGTATTTGGGCCAAATCGTAGGTTCATGATTTGTACATCCTGAATAGAGCAATTTTGATCACTAGGTCGCCCTACAACTTTTTTGATTTGTCCATTTCGCCCCCTTTTTAGAGATTTGGGCATAGAATATAGCC
>JAUVCV010000039.1 GCA_030595665.1 Methanogenium sp. | reverse complement strand
TGACTTTATCCAGACCACAAACACCAAAAGTGCGGTGCGGGATCTTTCCATCCCCATCGCAAACATCACCGCTTTCGATGCCCTTGTCCAGGACATCATCGACACCAATCCCTTTGGCTGCACTGCGTATGTCGAGCAGGGAGTAGCAACGGGCCCGGTTGTCCGTGCCAAAGAAGCGTATGATGCCAAGATCGTATACGAAAACCTCGAAGCCGATACCATAGGCGACGTCTCTGTTAATGTCGCAACGGTTGCTGCCTTCAGTAGCGTTGCCTCCCACATGATGGATGATGACGTCCTCGCCGCAGCAATCGGCGGAACCCAGTCCCGCAACACCGCAAAAGACACCTTCTCCTGCAAGCTGAAGTGTCATGACGCGAACAGCGAAACCTATTACGTCACTCTCAGTCGTGACAAGGTTCGCATCTCGTCCTATACGGATGACGCTATCCGTGCAGCGGTTGAGACCTGGGCTGACGGGAAACCTGAACTCGGCTGAACTGTCTCGGTTGACTACCGGAAACAGGGGTAATGTCCCCCCTGTTTTTGGGGAATTGCAGACGAATTATGAGCGTTTCTCTGTTCCCATTTTTATCTTCTGAAAATACCACTTGTTAACCGGTTATTTATGGAAAAAACGAGTATTTGTGGATTTGTGTACCGGTTCTGTTGGGGGATAATTTACGAGGATGTATTCTGTCTCCGGGTGAGATCGGCCCGCTACGGCCGTCTGTGTGGACGTTTTTTTCGAGGTTCGGGGCATGGGGGGTGGTTATTTATGCGTTACTTAACCACGTGGCGGGTATTCTGCCCTGGATGAAGAGAATCGCAATGCGCAGCTGCAAGAGGAAGCAAACAGTACATCCTGACCACATCAGATAGTAAAAAAGCACATAATCTGTGCCTGAAAAGAAGGAAATGAGAGCCACTAATTGGGCAACGATGATGAAACGAAATCCCCATTCTGCCGGGTAGAGAAGTTCACGCCAGTTATAAGTCATATTATTATTTTTTATGGCAGGGATGTTAAAATATGTGGATGAGACGGGCGGAAATAGTTACCGAAGTAGATAATTTGATTTATTAGCCCTCCCGAGATACTCATTATCCATGCACAGGGTCGGTTGTCTTATTTTCGTCTGTACACTCACACTCATCTCTGCCGGATGCCTCACCGGGAGTCCTTCTCAGGAAGAGAATGATAGTATCGGAATGCTTACACTGGGGAGTGTTTTCCCCATCTATGATGGTCAGGGGAGCTATTCCATGTTTATCTGCCCTGAAAATCCGGAAATCCTGGTAAACTACACCCTCGGCCGTGTCACAATTTCGTCGGGCAATGCGACACCCCCGCACCGGCTGATTGGAAGTTCTGAATTTGTCTGTCTGACCGGAGGAGAGGCAAAGATTCGCTGTGACAATACAACCGTGACCGTCCACGAAGGAGAGGTTGTGATTTTACCGGACGGGGTGGTGCAGTCGATAACCGCGGTGGGTGATGCCGAACTCCGCTATGTTGATGTTATTCAGCCGCCCTTTTCATCTGCAATTCAGGTGACAGGGGCTGAATTGGCAGATTTTCCTGTAGTAACAGACGGTGTTCCGATTGTCATCCACGATCCCGGGGAAGGAATTGAGTGGGACATTGGATCTGATATGATGATTTACACGGTTGCAAATCCGGTGCTCGCGCCGGAGCGTAATCTGCCGATTGAATACAGTGTCGCATATGCAGAACTTCTCCCCGGAGGATCTGCGGATTATAACCGGCTCACCGGTGCATCTGAGTTAATATACGTGATCACGGGGGAGATTGAGGTGTTCACACCGGATGGGAGTGTTGTCCGTGTCCCTGCCGGGAGTGCTGCCTGGACTGCACCCGATCAGGTAAAGGGTTACCGGAATGCCGGCGATTCGATGGCGACCATCCTGAGTTTTGTCGATCCGGCATGGACACCGGAGAGGAGTATTGCAGTTGAGTAATGGTCTGCTGTTTTTTAGGGTTGATGTCGGACTCCGGCAAGGATTATGATTTACTGAAGAGCGAAATAATGGAAAGGAGAGTAAATATAATCGAATATCCGATTTTTGTTGCCATTTTGGATTTCATTATATTTCTATGTTCAATATGATCGTCCGAGAGTATTAGAAATTTTAACTGCCTATATCTTTGCTCAATGGAAATATGATTAATTAATGGAATGGATTGTCACACTTTCAGGAGATAAACACATACTTGAGGAGTTATCAAAGGTATTCAGTACTGTGGATTTCTGCATAAAGGAGGACAACAACAGTTATGTTCTGAAATCCGGGAGATTTATGGATCTTTCCACCGTACAAGAGGTCCGGGAGCAATCCAAAAATATGTTACTATTGCTCAGAGGCCCCTCTAAACTTGCTCTGGGTACTGGTTCCGCAATAAAAATAGGTCATATTACACAGGTCCAAGATGATGGAAAAAAGCAGATTTACGCCCAGGCAACGTCTATTACATTGGCCTCCACCTCAGTTAAAGTTGAAATAATAAACCCTGATGGAACTGTTGAAAAGCATAATCCGGCAGATCCCGTCATAAATTGGATAATTCTTTCGCAAAAGGATCTGGCTGTAAAAATGATGTTTGATCAGCTGTCTGATGACTTTGAAAATTGGTACGGACTATACAAACTTTATGAAATAATACGGAAAGATGTCAGGGAGATTCCCCAAAAAGGTTGGTGTACGCTAAAGGAATTGAAGAGATTTACACAAACTGCCAACAGCTACGTGGCTTTGGGTGTGAAGGCCAGACACTGGAATATGATCCCGGCACCGTCTAATCCGATGTCATTACCACAGGCAAAGGTATTGGTTAAAAAAATGATTACAGAATGGTTACAGGAAAAATCAATACAATATGATATATAATTTAAAATTCACTCAAAACGCCTTTTGCAATATGTTCGGTTTAAGTTCCTGAACTATCCCGTTTCGTTTTGGAGTCGTTATGGGTGAGAGATGATATCGTGCAGGACAGAATAGGCGGTGAGGGAAAGATTTTATTTTTTTCACTTATCCGGAACCGGCAGAACCCATTCTATCCACCAGACCCTGCCCTCCGGACAACGTCTTCGATGCTGAGGGATCGAATCTTCCCGTCCTCGATCACCACCACCGTTCCCCCGACGGTGCAGAGCGATTCTCCCGGTGTAACCGTGACGATAATTCCCCTTTCGTCATCACTCACCGTCACCTGTGGCGGATGGATGATGCCATTCTTCAGCACGGACTGGTCTTCCGGGGAATCGTTGATTTGCAGGTCAGAACACCGGGGAGTAGGCACAATCTCCCTGAGGGCGGCCCTGAGCAACTCTCTTCCCGGCCTGTTCTCCCCCTCAATGCGGTACTCTCCCCCGCCGCTGTTGACAAGGGCCGCGATGGTGCGGGCGAGATCGGCGGAGCTGGTGGATGGGGGATAGGAGAAGTTCATCGGGAACTAGTAGACAGTCGGGCCGGATATATCTTCTTCCTGTTGCTCCCCGGTCACTGTGCGGTAAAAAATGGGTTGATGTTATTGGTGTTGTCTCAGACGGCTGCCGGATAACTCTCATCTACAATCACCGAGACCGGGACACCGGCGCCTATCCACCAGCCATCGTCCACCGGGAGGATGTAGTCGAGGCGCTGTCCTTTGCCCTGTGGGGTGTAGATCAAAAAGCCGCCGTCGTTCTCAGCCATTTTCGCTCCTTCGGTGACATACGGGACACCGTATTTCCCGACACTGGTGGAGAGATCGGTGCCTTCCGTGTCAGGGTGGGCGGTATCTGCGAGGAGAACGCTGTCCGATGATATGGCATAGATTGGGTGGGTGCTGTCAGCGAAGTAGCTGGTTTGGTCACGGAAGGCGGTGAGTGCTGTATCCTTCCCAACAGTCCGGGCATAATCCTGTGCTTCTTCGACAAAACCGGTCAGCCCGGAGATGACGGGAAGGGGCCGGCCCGTTTCCGGATCAACCAAATCCGCGAGATAGACGCCTGAGCCTACCCACCAGTCATCCCCTGCCTTCTTCACATACCCGAGTTTCGGGGTGAGCGCGAAGTTGTCCGCCGGGTCCTGATACATGAACATGAAGAATCCATCACCTTCTGCCGCTGTATCACAGAGTCCCTTTACGAGAAGGAGACCATTCGGATCGGTGGCATTCAGCCGTGAGACGCCGACCTTCTGGGGATGGACGGGGTGGGCGAGGGTGGTGCCGTTGAAGTCCTCGACATAGAGGTAAAGGTTTCCGTCCACAAATTCGCCGTCTTTGTCGCCGAAGTCTGTGAGGGCCTGTTCTTTTCCTACGGTATTGGCGTGGTCACATGCACCGGCCACAAAGTCAACCACATCAGCAACTGTTCTTCCTTCGGTGGATTCGGTTGTGGATTCTTCCTCACCAAAGATGTCGCTTATATACAGCCCGGATCCAACCCACCAGTTGTCATCCACCGGCAGAACATAGCCGAGTTTCAGTTCAGATGCTCCGCCTTTTTCCGGGTTTTCCCAGCCAAAGACAACGAATCCTCCGCCATTTATAGCGGTCTCTGCACAGGTCTGGATGACCGGTACTCCGTATGGCCCGACATACCCGGAGAGGTCAATCCCTTTCATGCCGGGAGCGAGGTAGGGGTGGGCAACGAGGGTGCCGTTGTAGTCATAGGCATAGATGTAAAGATTTCCTTCGGTAAAGAGGCCGTCCTGTTTATCGATTTCTGCAAGAGCAGCAGGGGTGCCGTTCTCATGGGCATAGGCGACTGCTGATTCTGTCATGGCAGTCATTTGGGCAATTTTTGCGGGCATCTCTCCGGTCGCCGTGTCAATATAGTCAGAGAGATAGATGCCGGAGCCTATCCACCAGGTGTCATCCACCTGCTCGACATATCCCAGCTTGACCTCATAGAGGTTCTTCATCCCCTCGTCAATCTCCTGCTCGTCTCCCGGTGTCGGGTACATATAGACGATGTAGCCGCTTCCGTCCCGTGCGGCATCGCCTGCCGCCTGGACAAAGTGGAGACCGTTTGCCGTTGTCCAGTTTGTCCTGTCAGTACCTACTTTTTCTGGCTGGTACGGGTGGGCAATGAGGGTGCCATTGAAGTCATAGGCGTAGATGTAGAGGTTATCCTTCACATATGGCCCGTTTGGATCGGCGAAAGCCGCAAGTGCCTCGTCTTTACCGGTATTTTTGGCATACACTGCTGCGTTATGCACATATTCTTCCAGCTGGTCCCCGGTAATTTCTGAGGACGGGGGCTCCTCAACGGTTGTACATCCTGCGCAAAAGAGCAAGATGATGATGGCTGTGATGGTTATGAAGAACGTGGAGGACCGTTTCATGCATTAAAAATTGATGCGATGAGGTTTGAGTGTTTTGAATCTGACCGTTTTACAAATCAGCTATGTCTCACACTGAATCCTGTCATCCAACATAGGTGGCCAGACGATGCAATTCACCCATTCAATTGCATCGACAAAAACAGCCCGGGAGATAATGATTTTTATCCCTCTCTTTTCACTAAATTTCTAAAAAAAGTGTTTAGAGAAGTTTGTCCCCTGCGCCAGGTCCGGGACTGCACTGAAAGACCTCACGAATTTTTACGATCATAAGGCCCTTTGCAGGTGCCTGTGCCATCTTTGCACGGACGGTCTCCTGCATCTTTGCAAACTCTGGCCCCTCTGTCTTCAGCTCAACATCGCCTTTGATCTGGAAACATCCCTTTGTCTCAGGGCCCCAGATGAAGATGGACATCTTAGGGTTTTCTTTAATGTTTGCAAGGGTCTTCTTCATGAAGTTGTCTGCAACCCAGAGGGTCTCGTCATCGACGAGTTCGACAAATCCGATGGGGACAACGTTTGGCCAGCCGTCCTTTGAGGAGGTGGCGACCGGGAATGCCTTTATTGTTGCAAAAGCGGTCTTCATTTCTTCTGTGAGTGCTGTCATGGTTCTTATCAGCTAGTCTATGTGTGCGTAGTAATATATACTAATTTGTTACAAAAGTGTACAAACGATATATTTAGTACAGATTTCTGACCCAAACAACCAGTCCCGGTGAGAAGACCAATGCAGACAGAACAGATACAAACCAATGAACTCCATGAAATCAGGACAGAGATCGCTGCCCTCCGGTCCGACCTGAACCGCTACACTGAACAGACGTATTATCAGCAGGCAACCTCACTCCTGTCAGACTTCCGGGACAACTGCGCTGACGCGATTGTAGAGAGCTACCGGGAAAACGGCTGTGATGCCATCGGAAAGGAGGCGGGGGACTGTCCCATGTGGGAGAACTGCCGTCCGGTTTTCGGTGCGCTCTTTGGGGAGATGCTTGAAAACATCCGGTCAGGGGAACTATCTTCGGATGATATCGAAACCATTCGTGGGAAACTGAATGCTTTGAAAGCCCATGCAGTGAATGAGCGGTGTGTATCCTGTTTTTCAGAGGCAGAAAATCAGCTGAACCAACAGCTTGGGATGCTTGAGGCAATAGGTGTGTGCCGGATTTCACCAGGGGCAGGTAGTGCTGTTCCCTCCCTCTCGGAAGAGAAAGCCGCGTCTTTTTTCAGTGATGCCCTGGGCAGTCCGGTACGGATACAGATATTAAAAGCCCTCCATAATGACGGGAAGACGTTCACGGATCTCTCGAAACTGACTGGTATTCGTGGGGGCAACCTCCTCTTTCACCTTGATAAACTCCAGAAGAGTGGCATGATCATCCAGCGGGGGGAGCGGGGCGAATACCGCATCAGCTATCGTGGGTATGAGGTGCTGAATACGGTTGTTGAGTTGGTGCAGAAACTGGATTGATGGGTGAGGGTCGTTTTCTGGTTTTATTGGAATGGATGGAGATGGATTGGGAGTAGCCCTGTCATCCTCTTCATCCTCGAAAAAGAGATTGTTTGGATTGTTCAGTGTCGCCTGAAGAGGAGACCCGCAGTGCCAAAGGCAGCGAGAATGCTACACAGACCTGCCGGGCTCTGCTGTGGGGGAGTGTGTCACGGATGGCGATGGCATCGGTAATGAATCCGTAGAGGCGAACGTTATCAAAGTTCACGTTGGTGAGTGCGGCAAAGAGGGACTCTGCAAAGAGGGGCCCTGCTGCCGGACTGTCTTTTCCTGTTTTTCCCTGAGTCTGTCCTTTTGGTTTTATGCACCTTTCAGGTCATACGGAGTTCCCGGGGGGATTTGGTGTAGATGCGATCATCGGGCCCGTTTCTATACCGTGCCCCTCTCTTGCCCCTGGTTATAACAGGGACGTATTCAATGCCTCTGGCAGCGTTTCGCAGTAAATAATAAAATGCCTTAATGGTCATATTTTTAAATTAAATTGGGTTTTTGACTTCCAATTTATTCGAAGTCAAAGGTTTGCTTATGTATTTTCGTTGACAATGAAATAGTATATGGTAACAAAGAACGACCGAAAAACAGGCCTGTCATTCCTGATTGGAACAGCTCTTGTTCTGGGAATATGTCTTTTTAGTGCGGGGTGCCTTTCCGCATCCCCCGACACAGATGGTGACATCAATGGAACAGATAACAAAACAGACCGTGCACCGCTACTGGACGAAACCGACTGGCAACTGAAATCCTATGACAACGGGACTGATGGAATGGTTTCTGTCATCGAAGGCTCGGAAATTACCCTGACGTTCGGTGATGAAGGTCGTATCGCAGGCTCTGCCGGTGTTAACCGATACTTTGCATCCTACGAAACCGATGGGGATGCACTCTCATTCGGACTCGCCGGGAGCACCATGATGGCTGGCCCGGAAGATGCAATGATGCAGGAAATGACCTACCTGAAACTGCTCAACGAAACCGCTTCATTCAGTGGTGTTGGAGATGAACTGAAACTCCATGATTCAGACGGGAATGTCCTGCTTGTCTTTGAGAATATTCCGCCAGTCACCGGTGAATCCCTGAAAGATACCAAATGGGTGCTTTCCTCATACAACAACGGCAATGAAGCAATCGTCTCTGTTATCACAGGAACCCAAATTACCTTGGAGTTCGATGAAGAGGGCGGTATCGCAGGCTCTGCCGGTGTTAACCGGTACTTCGCATCCTACGAAACCGATGGGGATGCACTCTCATTCGGACTTGCCGGGAGCACCATGATGGCTGGCCCGGAAGATGCAATGATGCAGGAAATGACCTACCTGAAACTGCTCAACGAAACCGTTTCATTCAGTGGTGTTGGAGATGATCTGAAACTCTTTGATGCAGACGGAACAGTTCTGCTGGTCTTTAAAATGGCCGTGCCACCGGCACCGGCGTCTCTGACCGGAACCACATGGGTGCTTGACTCATACAACAATGGCAATGAAGCAATTGTCTCTGTCATCGCAGGAACAAATGTCACCCTGACCCTTGATGGAGACGGTGGAATTGCAGGCTCTGCAGGGTGCAACAATTACTTCGCATCCTATGAAACCGATGGCAATGCACTCACCTTCGGACCGGTTGGTTCAACAAGGATGTTCTGCGATGAACCCGAGGGAACAATGGATCAGGAAACAACTTACCTGAAACTCCTGGACACGGCAGCAGGCTACGAAATTGAGGGGGACACCTTAACTGTGCAGAACTCATCAGAGGAAACCATACTGACATTCACCGCAGCAGAGTAAGAACCTAATAACACACACCTCTTTTCATCTCAATACTTTTTTGGTTCTTCTCCAAATTTCTGAAAGGAGTGATCCTGAAATCGCTGCTTCGCATGTACGTGACGAAACAGAGGACGAAAAGCAGCAAGCACATTATCAACTAACAAGCGTATGGAGGTCACATTTAACAAAATCAGGGCAGCAGGTCGTATTCTCGTAGTTACTGTAATTCAGAAACATCGGGACATGCTGTGCAACAGGTTCGAAAAATTCCTGGTCTGAAATAAGATATGAAAATAATTATCGCTCCTCTCAGGTAAGATAACTGATTATGGTGGATCTTCTGAATATAGTGGGAAAAATAATCATTGCGGTATTTGTTCTGATTGTTTTTCTCATACTTGTCTTTGCAGCTATCATAGGATATATGGGTATCTCCGCTGCTGAAGACAAACAATCGGTTTATGACTACAGCCTGATTCTTTCCACATCCGGGCCGATTGATAATGTCATCCTTCTGATTCCTGTTCCTTCGTATTACAATGCGGATACCGGACAGAATGAAACGGTCATCAATATATCCCGTGTCAGTTTAAATAACTTTGACCGGGATGGAAACATCTCTGTGAAAACAGAGCAGGTAAACGGTGTTCCCATGCTGAATATATCGGCTGACCGAATTGACCCAATATACAAAAATCATATTGAACAGATTGCAATTATGCCGGGGCAAAATGTGTCCGAACTACCCCACCCGACCCATGTATATTCCAACCGGTATTCAGAAGATACGCCTGTCCTTGTGGCAATGGAGATTCATATGTATGAAACCGATGTCGGGCATGAGATTGATACCAAAGCGCCCGTTGGAAACGAACCGCTCTTTATGCCATACCGGATTATTGAAAATTTCAGCAGTTCTGACGGTGGGATGACTGATGGCTACTATCTGAGCGAAGGCGCTTTCGGATCTTTCGTTGAGGTGCCGTTCACTCTCTCATACACTGCCAGTGATGACAACGTCCTTGCCATCTCCTCTGAATTTGAGGGGTCAAACGAGTGGTGGGTACTTGGCTGGCAGTGGAATGTATACCGGGAAAGAGTGTCCCATGCATTCACGGGTGAGGCTGACGGGACATATTGGGTGAAGGGTGTTCTGACAACCGGTGAGGGGAGATACTAAAATATCCCTGGAGTCCTTCTGTTTTTCCGCGTGCAGATGTCACACATTGTCCAACAGGTAATATCCTGTCGGACTACGGGCATGCAGCCTGGTGTGGTGGCTTTTCCCACTCGTGGGACGGTTCCATTTATTGACCGGAATATGCCATCCGAATGCTTATCATTTTGCCTGATGACAGGAATGGTTCCGCTTGCGGCCAGAACAAGTTAAATTGCGTTTAATCAAATGAATGCGAATAGTTATCCCCTGATTTCGACAGACACTCAGAACACAGGAGACTGACATGGGCATAGCAGAATATTTCAAATTTGATCAATACGGCACCGATTTCCGCACCGAAGTCCTGGCCGGGGCTGCGACGTTTATGACGATGGCATACATTATTGTCGTCAATCCTGCGATCCTTCAGGCTGCTGGCATGCCCTACGGGCCTGCGATGGTTGCAACCATTCTTTCAGCTGTGTTCGGGTCTGCAATCATGGGTCTCTATGCCAATCGCCCGTTTGCAGTAGCACCCTATATGGGAACAAACGCCTTTGTCGCCTATACCGTGGTGGGGGTGCTCGGTTACTCCTGGCAGACCGCACTGGGTGCCGTCTTTCTGTCCGGTGTCCTCCTCTTTCTTTTGACCGTCACCGGGGGACGCACCCTCCTTGCACACGCTGTGCCAAAGAATCTGAAATACAGTTTTGTGGTGGGTGTCGGACTCTTCATCTGTTTCATCGGGCTTACCACATCGGGTATTGTCGTTGCCGGGGAGGGAGGCAGCCTCCTGCAGGCCGGATATCTTACGTCCCCTGTTGTGCTTCTTGCTCTCGGTGGTTTCCTTTTGACGTGTCTTCTCATGGTACGCGGTGTGCGGGGTGCGGTCCTGATAGGGATTCTTGCCACCGCCGCAGCCGCGTTTATCACCGGAATTGCTCCTCTGCCGGATGCTATCGTCTCGCTTCCGCCGAATCCCGCACCGGTGCTCCTGCAGCTGGACATTATGGGCGCACTGTCATGGGGTATGGTCTCGGTGCTGTTGACGATGTTTACGATGGATCTCTTCTTTACGATGAGCGGTGCCCTTGGCATTGCAACGCAGGCAGGACTGACAGATGAAAACGGCGATTTACCGGAGATAGAAAAGACCTTTGCCGCAGATTCGCTTGCCACCATAGCAGGCGCCCTCTTCGGGACGACAACCGCAGGCGTATTCCTGGAATCCGGTGCGGGGACTGCTGCCGGAGGGCGGACAGGCCTGGTGGCGCTGACCGTGGCTGTTCTCTTCTCACTCGGCCTCTTCTTCTCCCCGCTCTTTGCCGCCATTCCCGCTGCTGCAACCGGGCCCGCACTCATCGTCGTCGGGATGCTCATGCTTGGGCCGCTTGCAAAGATTGACTATCAGGATTATACGGAACTCATTCCTGCATTCGCCGTCATCGTGATGATGATCTTTACCGGGAATCTGGGTGTCGGTCTCTGTGCAGGATTTGTGCTCTTCCCGGTTTTCAAGGTGGTTACCGGGCGGGCAAAAGAAGTTCATCCTGCAGGCTGGGCACTGTTTCTTCTCTGTCTGATCTTTTTTGTGTTCTATCCCTACTGATTTTTTCCGGGATCTGCTTTTTTTTCTGCCCGGGAACATCCGGTCATCGGATTAAGCAACGGTTAAATAACCCCAAAATGGGCCTGCACCCCGAAAAACCGACCCTCACAGAAGCCCGGAGCGGCCCGATCTTAACCGGAGACACCCCATACATCCTCTCAAAATACCCGTCAATAGCGACCCCATATTAATCTACAATCAATCGTTATTTCAGCAAATAACAGGCATTGCAGCAGTATTATTTCAGCAACAAATAACATCAAAAAATACGTTCATTCTGCCCCCGGATTCCCCAAAACAGAGATTCAGAAAGGGTGATCCGGCATGAGAATCAAGCATACTCACCCACTTCATCTCAGGTACCGGCGTTTGGGAAAAAGATGTTCCCCCTCACCTCTCCCAAGGGATACTGTCTTTTGTCATGACAAGAATGGAAAAAACAATCAGCCCCCTGATCAAGAGGCTGAAGGAGGATGAGACCAAAGGAACAGAAAAATAATTCTTCCCGCCAATACCTGATTACGATGATTCCCGCCATTATAATCGCAGGCACCCACAGCGGATGCGGCAAGACCACCATCGCAGGTGCACTGATGTCTGCTCTCGTGAAACGGGGGCTCACCGTTCAGCCCTTCAAAGTCGGCCCGGACTTTATTGACCCCACCCATCACACCGCCATCTGCGGGAGACCGTCGCGAAACCTTGATCCGTATATGATGGGGGAGGACGGGGTTGTTGAAACATTTGCCCGTGCGTCTGCCGGTGCGGATATTGCCGTGATTGAAGGTGTCATGGGTCTGTATGACGGCCTCGAAGGGGAGGATACCGGCAGCACCGGCCATGTGTCAAAGATACTTGGCTGTCCGGTCATTCTGGTCGTTGATGCAAAAGGTGCGTCCCGCAGTGTCAATGCACAGGTTTTGGGATTTGCCACATTTGACCGGGATGTCAAAATTGGCGGTGTTATCTTCAATCGTGTTGGAAGTAAACGGCATGGAGAGATGATTGCGGCATCACTTGCAGCTCCTGCGTTTGGATATATCCCCTGGGAGAAGACGAAGAGCATTGAGAGCAGGCATCTTGGTCTCCAGATGGCATATGAGACCAGTTCAATCTCTGAATTCAGGGACATTCTGGAGGACAATTGTGATGTCGATGCCATCATCAGAATTGCAGAGAGCAATTTTGCCGTCCGGGCTGGTGAAATCGAAGGGGCAAATCAGGAACATTCGGTCAGAATAGGGGTTGCGTATGATCAGGCGTTCAACTTCTATTACGCGGATAATTTTGATATATTACGGAAACAGGGTGCAGAACTGGTCTTCTTCAGTCCCCTCACTGACCACCTGCCTGATGTGGATGCACTCTATTTCGGCGGCGGGTATCCGGAACTTCACTGCGCTGAACTGGAACAATCGCCCTGCAGGGATGAGGTGAAGAGAGCGGCAGAGAGAGGTGTGCCCATCTATGCGGAGTGCGGCGGTCTCACCTATCTTTCTGAGAGTATCGAGATGGACGGAACCAAAACAAAAATGTGCGGCATCATACCGGCGGAGACCGTAAAGATGGATCGGTTTCAGGCACTGGGATACGTGGATGCGGAGTGTACCTCTTCAGATTCTCTCTTTCCCCAGGGGACAGTGTACCGGGGGCATGAATTCCACTATACCAAACTACACGTCGATTCAGATGTGCGGTATGCACTTGAATTAAAGAGGGGCCGGGGTATAGAAGACGGCAAAGATGGGATTTACCTGCAGAATGTGCTGGCAGGGTATACTCATGCATACTTCACCGAACCATTTGCAGCCGGACTGGTGGATACCATACAGAAGGTAAAAAGGCAGTCCTGAATTGTTCACGGGCAAACGGCCCGCAATCCTCTTTTTTCTCTCTTATCCGTCCGAGACGCAGATTTTCAGACATCGTGAGATGCTATGGAATGGTTCCCGCCTGGTGAAAAATCGGTGCAAAAAAGGAGGGTGGGCAACGGGAATCCGTGCCCTGCATCCTCTGATCTCCTGCAGTGACGTCAGGTCACTGACGGAGAACGTGATTTCTCTATTCAATATTATGTCTTCTTCCACCGGATACCCACGAAGATGGCACCGATAATGATGCCCACGATGAGAATCGGGACAAGGGGAGTACTGGTAGTGCCGGTTTCCCCGGTCTCATGGGTAACTTTCTCCATCACCTGTCCGGAGACACCGGCATCTGGAGGTGCAACCTGCGGAGCAGCGGGTTCCTGTGCGTTTTCACCATAGCCGCCGGTGACCGTCGTGTTGGCAACGGATTCTGCACCGGTCTGTGTGTCATCCTGTTGCAGTGCTGCATCTCCTGCGGGTTTTTCAGTCGGTTTATCCTTCATAACCTCTGCTGACGGGTCATCAGAATCACTCCCGGAGTCATCCGTCTGCATCCCGTCAATGATACTCTGCGTATAATCGGAGAGGGCGATGTTGCCGCATGTGTGGTGGCAGCAGGTCACCCCGTTTGCCTGGACAGACTGCTGGTATTCGCTTGCAAGGGTCTCCAGTGCCTCCGGGTCTGCGTCCCAGTAGCCTTTGCGGGCGGTCTCCAGCATCCGTCCGGTCATGGACTGATAGGCATAGGGATTTTCGGCAAAGAACTTTTTGAGACCCAGATTATGCTCGTCTTTGATATAGACATCATAGACCCGGTCCCAGATATCACTCGTGATGATCTCAGGGTTTGTCACCGTCCATCCCCAGAGGTTCTCCAGGAATTTCTTGTCCATATAGCGTGCCCCTGCATAGCCGTGTTCCATCATCCCCTGAATCCACTTCGGGTTAAAGTAGCGTGCCTCCAGTTCTTTCAGGATATAGTCTTTGAGGGTGACGGTCTGTGGCGCACCAACGGTTCGGAGATCAGTGATGAACATATCCGGTTCGATACCGGATATCGATTTGATCACCATGGAAAGGGCACCGAAATACTGGAAACAGTCGTCGTTGTCAACCAGCCCGTAGAGATTCGAACTCCTGCTGTGAACGGCGACATCCACCTCTCCCAGATTGTCCCGGAAGAGATCCTTGTTTGGTTCGCCCCACGATTCACCATCATAAACATACCCCAGTTTACTGAGATAGAGATCTACGAGTTTTTCAGTATCATCCCAGGTATCACTGGAATCAATTGCACCGGAAAGACCGGTGCCATAGGCACCCGGGGCAGCGGAGAATATCCGGGACATGGAGAGGCGCCGTGCCGTCTCTTCATCATATCCTCTGCTGATCAGTGTGGCATACAACGCATCACTGTTCTCTTTTACATAGTTTGGATACGAGTCTCCTTCAGCCCGTGCGGCAAGACGGACCGCATCATCGAGCAGTTCAATCTTGTCTGAGAAGGTATCCCGGTAGAGCCCGGATGTGATAAAGACCACGTCGATTCGGGGTCGTCCGAGTTCATCTGACGGGATCAGTTCCACACCCTTGACCTTCCCCTTTCTCCAGACGGGTTTAACCCCAAGAAGAGAGAGTGCTTCAGACTCGGTAATACCTTCATGGCGCATCGATTCACAGGCCCAGAGAACGAAGGCCGCTTTGTCAGGATAGGTGCCGTGTGCTGCCTGGTACTGCTCCAGCATACTGTCTGCCATCTGCGAACCAACGTTCCATGCCTCCTCTGTCGGCATCAGTCGTGAATCAAAGGAGTGGAAGTTGTTGCCGGTGGGCAGGCTCTCCGGGCTTCTTATTGGATCGCCGCCCGTTTTTGGCGGAGTGTAGCCACCGCCGAGTGCATTGATCACAGCAGAGGTTTCAATGGAACATGCTTCGATATCTGCGGCGTAGTCGACTGCCGTGTTCAGACCTGCCGTCACCGCAGCGGAGGAATCCCCGAGAACAGCATTCTGTGCCGTTGCAGGGGCAGTTCCGTTGATAATTACTTCGGCAATCAGGGCTTCAATGACCGTGCTGTTCCCGTGTGCCGCTGATATACTCAGGGGATCAGGACAGATGAGGCCGACTGCTTCCTCAAACTCCTCGCCAAGCATTGCTCTGACAAGGGATACCCGGTCGTCCCCCTCGGGAGGTTCTCCGAGAATGTGCAGTCCGTAGGGGATAAACTCGTCACCGAGTTCGTGCAGATACTCGTGCAGCTCACCGTCGATGAATTCGGCAAATTCGTTTTCAGACATCTGTTCAACATCTTCGGGGGAGGGTTCGAGGATGGCGTTGATATTCATCTTCTCATAGAGCTGCGTGATACTTTTCCGGTATTCCTCTTTCAGCGTGCCGTTGATGATACCATATTTGTGAATCTTTTCGTGCAGAGTGGAATAATCTCCGTAGAGTCCTGCGGCAACGATGGGCGGAGTGAGATGGTCAATGATGACGGCATTCCCTCGTCTCTTGGCCTGCGTTCCCTCGCCGAGTCCGTCCATGATATACGGATAGATGTTGGGACAGTCCCCTATGAGCAGCGGTGGCCAGTCGTCTGTTGCGGAGAGTCCACGCTCCTTTCCGGGGAGCCACTCCTGCGTGCCGTGCCTTCCGAAGTGAACAACGGCGTCAGCATCAAACTGATTCTGCAGCCAGAGGTAGAAGGCGATATACTGGTGGTGGGGGGGGAGCTCTTTGTCGTGGTACAGTACTGCCTCGTCCTGCAGCCATCCTCTGGTTGGCTGGGGTGCGAGGATCACATTTCCAAAGGAAATAGTTGGAATCACAAGATAGTCCTGTCCACCGTTGTGATAGACCATGATCTCGCCGGGAGGTTCTCCCCATTTCGCGATCACTTCTGCCTGTTTATCTGCCGGGAGTTCGTGGAACCATTCGGCATACTGTGCGGCAGGGAGCAGGACGACATCCCCGTCTTCAACCATGCGGTCGAGCTCGCCGGGAGCCCATGTACCGATATTTCTCCCCTGGAGGAGCATCAGGTCAAGGAGTTCGTCTTCTGTCGGCACCTCGCCGTTGACAGCATAACCCTCGTCCTTCATTGCATCCAGCAGGTTGGTCAGACTCGGCACGATGTCAAGGTAGCTGGCACCAAGGTTGTTTTTGCCGCCGCCGTGGTTATAGTAGACAACGGCGATATGTTTCCCGGAATTTCCGTTGTTTCTGAGATCAGAGAGTGAAATGACTCGTTCTGCCAGCCAGTGGATCTGCTCAGATACAGGGGTGATAGGGCGGAAACCGATCTCTTCTGTCCGGAGATCAATACCTCTGCCTGCTGTCCAGATGAATTCCATCTGGCCGTCCAGTTCCGGCATTCCTATTGAGTAGCCGACCTTTGAGGCGGTGATGCCATCGGTGCAGTTCACCCATTCTTTGGGTGTTTTTGAATAGTCCACCAGGGCGTTGATGATAGGGATGTTGTAGGTTTTGAGCTCTTCAATGCCTCTCTCAGGGTTACTGCCTGAGCCGTAGAATCTGAAGCACCGGGTATTGACAATGGCATTTACGACCGGAACTCCGTTTTTGACAAAGAAGCGGTCAATTACATGCGGATCTTTATAGTTGAGGGTTGTAGCGATGATGTTTGCGCCCTGTGCCTCGAATTCCCTCATGATCGCATGGTCACCTGCGAGATCACCTGACTTGTAGTGGCTGTCATAGAAGATGATGCCAATCGTTGGTTTTGCCGCGTCATAGGTGCCGTTTGTGGAGTACCATGCCATATAGTCGTCCAGGTTCTCAAACAGTTTTTCCGAGTCGGGGTGATAGATGAACTCCGTGGGCAGCAGAATCGGGTCCTCAATAGGAACATCGGCACCGCAGATGGAGGTACTAAGATAGTTTATTAGTCTGCGTGCATTCTCCGGGCCGCTGTTCTGCCAGTATTCGTCAACAACAGCATGGGGAGCCATGTCAACCGTGCTGAGATACTCATACGTGCCTCCGTGAAGTACCGCAATCGGAACGCCTGCGGCAGTCGCATTGTTGACGGCAGGTTCAATGATATCAATGCCTGCACCGAACATCTCCATGAAGATCAGGTCATATCCGGTGAGGTTGAGATTATCCGGCAGGTGCTTGGACGAATAGACCGTGACGTTTGCGGGGCATTTCTCCCCTGCCTCAAGATACATCGGGACATAACTCTCACCGCCGATGATCATCACAATTGAGAGTTGTTCCTCTTTGGCCTGATTAATGAGCAAGAGCGCTGTTTCATTTCCGAAATAGAGCCCATCCATGTACCGGAGCATATCCAGGATATTGTCATCGCCTCCCTCTTCCCATAACTGAATAACCGTCTGGTCTGCAGGAGTCCCTATGGTGGCATTGACCGGAAGTCCATACACCACAAGGGTTGTGCCCTCAGCGGCGTCTGTATCAATATGTTCCAGGGTCTCGTTTTTGACGGATGCAGCAAAGATCAGTTCATCAGCGCTGAAATCATGCAGTCCTGACTCCGTTTCATTGCAGAGTGTGACATGCAGATTTGTCATGCCGGTTGCATTTACAATCGATTTATGTCTCTCCAAATCATCGGTGACGATGGTAACCATGTGTTCAGTCTGGCATTCTGCGATGACGGGTGGGTCTACCGGCATGGTGTTCTCAAAGTAGAGGTTATCCATGTAGACAACCATATTGCAGAAGTTTTCGGTTCCGCCATTTGTCCAGTATGCTGCGATGGTCGCATCCGCCGGTGTTCCGACAGCCACGGTATCGGGAAGGTCATGGATTACTACCAGCACATCCGGGTTCATCGTAGCGCGGATCTGTTCTCCTGCTGCTTCCTCCACGGATACGGCAAAGATGAGATGTTCCGAAGAAAAGTTGTATGTGAGTGCTTCGGTCTCATTCAGAAGGGTTACATCCAGTGACGAATCTATAATAGCGTCTTTCAGTCCGGTTATGTTGCAGGTCTCTCCTGCGACGATTGCCAGTCTGTGACGTTCTGCCACGGTCGCTTCTGGTGTGGGTGGTATTTCTGGTGTTGTTTCCGGAGTAGCGGTTGGTGTAATCTCCGGCGTTTCTTCTGTGGTGACGTTCCCCGGAATATCTGCCGGTGCTGTTTCGTTTAATTCCGCCACGTTCATTCCCGATTCGCTCATGTCCCCTGCTGCTGCCGGTGCAGCAATAAGGAAAACCATGAGTAAGAGGGCACAAAGCCACTCCCGTCGGGGTAGTTCATTACTTCTCATACTATGCCTCAAAGTCCGGAGTGTTTGCACTGCCTGCCGAACTATAACATATTTTTCTGTTTTAAAGTAAATTAACTTGATCAATTCGAAGTTGACGGAACATCACCATTCCGGGCTGAAGCGATATTCCGGATACAAAAAAGATTATATGTTTGTTTCGTTATCGGGCACATAAATGACCTGCCCGGACTCCAGACGATAGGCGGTGCCCATTTTGGTGCCCTGTCCACCCGAGACCTGGTCCGTCATATTCAGCACCGTGATCTTATTCTGGTCTTTGACAATGATCTCCATGTCAGGTGTGCCGGGGTTCTTCACCAAAGTGACAGTGGACTGATCATCAAGCATCTCAGGAATATTAAACGAGAACACCAGGGCAACGAGGAGGGCGACGGCAAAGACCATCGCAACGTCAAAGAGGTTGGCCATGCCCCCAAGGGGGTCATCATCCTCTTCGGTGTCAAGATAACGTCTCTGTCTCTTTTTCATTCAAGGCCCTCCACGATATACTCCATGTCAGAGAAGTCCTGATGATACCAGCCACGCCGGATCAGCATGATGGAGTAGGCAACTCCGCCCACCAGCAGTCCGAGTACGGTGGTGCTGAAGGCCACGACCAGATTAGAGACGAGGGCCTGGATATTCCCCTCGGAGAGTCCCATCAGTGCGGGGCCGAGCGGAATGAGCGTTCCCATGAGACCGAGCATCGGAGCAGTCCGGGTGAGGATCTTCAGGTGCTGCAATTCTTTTCCGATGATGAGTTCATAGTCCTGAAGCATCTTTTCTGCTTCGAGCGAAAACCGGGAGTCTCCGAAGAAGGCACTGAGATCCGTGACAAACTTCCTGACCATCGGGTTGAGGGGGATGGTGGTAAAAGCCTCTCTGGCACTGGCGTGATTATCTGCGGTGATATCCTTCTGTGCTTGTTTGCCCGCCTCCCTGATCTGACTGATATCCCGTATTCTTCCGGAATATTCTGATATGACCTGGCCGATCATGACCAGCGCCCAGATAACAAGAGCAATCAACAACAGGATGGCCGGATAAAGCAGTGCCTCAGAGAAGAGAAATAAAATTTCCATGATGGATGACGCGACTTCCATTATTGCACCCCTCCGGACTGTGCACGCTGCATCCTGCTGATCACGAAACCGACACATATGGGTATGCAGAGAATGAGGAGGCCAATCCCGGTATCCGGTGGAGATGCTATGGTGATCTTCCCCTGAAGCTGCTGTGCTTCAATGTATGCCGGGATGACAAGTGGGCAGAGCATGTAGAAAAGGCCGAGCATGATCATCGCGCTTCCCAGACTGGACGGGTTTTTCCATCTGCCCCGGGCTGATGTCCATGATATGCCAAGACTCGCCACCACAATGCCAACAGCGAGAATGAGGGAGACGATGGCACTGATGTGTATGCCGGAAATGCCAGTGGTATCGGTGAGGACAATGCATGCAAGGAAGGTCGCGGTCATGCATGCCGGACACGGGGCGGATACCCAGAGAAAAGTGTGTCGTGAGATGTCTTTTTTTCCTGACAGCCAGTTTTTTCGTGTTTGTATGCCGAAATAGAGCAGTCCGGCGGCAATAATAAGGTGCATACCCAGACCGGCACCTAACACCATGTCGGTCACTTCCGGGGAGATGATCGCCGCAATCAGTCCGACCATGAAGGCAACAATGCCATATACAACGGCAAATCCAATCATTTCCCTTTTGCTGAGTCCTGAAAGGCCACATCCGAGGCCTGATTTCATCGCCAGAATGACAATCCCGATGAGGGTGCCGCTTGTGAGGATGAATGAGATGTTCTGCATTACTTGTGTTATAACAAAATAACTTTATTAATCTTTCAATTTCGTTGTAACGGTGGTAGATATTGGGTGAATCAAAAATCATATAATTTGGATTGGATGAAGTTTGGGATTTGTCGACGGGATGGACCCATATCATTCAGCCATATGGTTGATGGCAGTGCCCGGATGACAAGGGCGTTTCAAAAGCAAAATGCCGGATAAGTAAAATTAGAATGCCTTTATCCGGACACCTGAGGGCTGACGTGGCACTATCCCTGATTCTTAGTAAAAAGGTTACCAAGAACATTTTCCATATCAAGCCAGATCACCAGTCCTTTCTTCCCGGTATTTTCAACATCCCGGACCTTAATAATCCCCTTCATAAATCCGTTTATCTCGGATGAGATACTGCCCCCGATCTGTTCGATGTCCTCTTCTGCAACCGCGTTGACAGAATATACCTCATCAACAATGATCCCGACACCCGACCCATCATTCTCACTGGGAACCAGGACAATGATCTTTTGGTCCTCGACATTTTTTCCCTCTTTGAGCAGGAGGAGTTCGTTTATTCTGATGATATTGGTGATCTCGCCCCGAAGGTTGATGATCCCCGCGATATATGGTGGTGCTCCGGGGATAGGAGTGATCGGCATCATCTCCACTATCTCCCGCGCAAGGTGAATATCGAAGGCGTAGTGCTCGCCTCCGATACCGAATTCCACTACGTCAATTGTTGCCATCTTCTCCTCACCCGGCTTTCAGACCTCAAACCTGTCCATGGTCAATTTGAGATCACCGGCCATGTTCTTTACTTCGTGAATGGAACTGCCGATCTCCTCTGTTGATGCACTCGCCTCTTCTGCGAGGGAAGCAAGTCCCTCTGCCTGTCCCTGATTCTCGCGGGTAAGTCGGCTGCTTTCTTCCATCGCCCCGACAATGCGGTTTGCCATGCTCGCCTGCCCCTCGATTGCTTTCGCGATCTCGTCAATATTCAGCTTCATGTCCTGAGATCCCTGCACGATCTCGTTGAGTGCCCCAATTGTCTCGTTCACACTTGCCACACCTGAACCGATTTCGGAGTGTGCGGAACCTATCGCCTCAGCCGTCTTTGTGCTGATCGCCTGAACCTCTGCAATAACCCGTTCAATCTGGCCGGTTGCCGCCTTTGCCTCCACGGCAAGGTTCCTGACCTCGCCTGCGACCACCGCAAATCCACGGCCGTGTTCACCAGCTCTGGCAGCTTCAATTGCTGCGTTGAGTGCGAGCAGGTTGATCTGGCTGGTAATATCATTGACCTGCTTGACGACATTGTTGATCTCCTTCATCCGGACATTGAGATTTTGCATCTCGTCCACGCTCTGCTTTGCGATACCTTCGACAACATCCATCTTGGCATTCGCCTCTGCACCGAGTTTCCGGGCTATCTCACCAATTTCGGCAGTCTGCACCGCATGTTCGTGCACCTCCTGTGAGGTACTTGCAATCTCCTCGTTGCTTGCCGAGAGATCAGCAATCTGCCGATCCACTGCTTCGATCTGGTTAATAAGAGAAGTGCTCAGATCAGCACAGAGCTGGCTGGTCATCGCAACCTGCTCAGCCGCCTTTCCAATCTCGTCAGCGCCGCGGGATGTCTCGTCAGCAGTTATATCCAGCTGCGCAATTGCAGCGTTCATTTCACGGAAAGGCTTGTTGATCACATCAAGGGTCTGGTTGATGCCACCCACAATCTTTGCGTAGTCACCGGCATGCCGTGAAACATCGGCACGGGCAGTCAGTTTGCCGGCCGCGGTGGCGTCCACCAGCATGTTCGTGTCCGTGATCAGTAGATTGACCGCATCAATACACCCATTCAGGCTGTTCTTGACCTCGTTGAAATCACCTGCATACGCATCGGTGATCTTCTCAGGGATATCACCCTTAGAGATACGGTCCACGTATTCCGCAGTCACATTCATCGGACCGACGAATGCATCCAGACAATTGTTTATCCCGCCGATAACCTCACCATAGGCACCTGAATGACGGGTTGCATCTGCACGCATATCGAGCTGACCGCTCACACCCGCTTTTGCAAGCATCTCTGCATCATCAACCAGGGCCTGGATGTTCTCCATCATGGAGACAAACGACGGGATCAACCGGTCATTCCCGCAGCGCCTCCCGACTGCCTTGTAAGCCTCAAGGTAGTGCATATCACCACCGGCAACCGCTTCGACAACATCCAGCACAACATTCAGGTTATCATGTACCTTATTGGTTGCAGTGGCAACCTCGGCGAAGACACCCTGGGAATTACTTTCCACCCTCATGGTGTAGTCATTGTCTGCCATCTTCTGTAGCACAGCATTGGCCTCAACAAGCCCGCCAAGACCGTCGATACAATGATTCAGGTTGATCTTGATCTCGTTGAAGTCACCCGCATATGCATCGGTGATCTTCTCAGGGATATCACCCTTAGAGATACGGTCCACGTATTCCGCAGTCACATTCATCGGACCGACGAATGCATCCAGACAATTGTTTATCCCGCCGATAACCTCACC
>JAUVCV010000037.1 GCA_030595665.1 Methanogenium sp. | reverse complement strand
TGTTTGCCATTCGAAAATATTTCACTGAAGAGTTGGATAGCATTGCCGCTATATCAGGATTATTTTTTGGGATTTTAATAACTTCCTTATATTTAATTAGCAAGACCATTCATCTTCTTACGCTGGGTCTCGCGCTTACTTTTGCATCGCTGATGTATCTTGCTCTAAAAAACCGGGAAAATATATCAAATGTAATAATTTCAAAATCAATAAAAAATTTATTCGAATGTTTATTTTTCATTTTTTTCTCAGCAAGTTTATTGGTTATGCATGCAGGACAAGATCGCCCGGTTCTTTACTTTGTGCTGATCTCGGTATCCATTGGATTTCTTGCACTTTCAATATTATATGTAAGAACTAAGATCGATATAATTTTCCAGGTAATTAAAATATTGATCATCTCCATTAATCTAAAATATTCTATATTTCTCTCATATTGGGGTATTGGCTCTGATTACTGGGCACATTTAGCAATGAACAATAATTTAGCGACAAATGCTTTTATCGAAGTGTTGTCTGGAAAAGAATCATCTTATCCATTGATGCATATTCAGACTGCAGTTAATCAGATTGTAACAAATACACCAATTAAAGAAGCAACAAATTTTGCCATAATTATCCCATTAGTGATCTCTGCTCTTTGTGTATTTCTTGTGGCGAGAAAATTTTTCGATCCAAAAATGGGACTTCTTGCGATGTTGATAATTAGTATTACTGATTTTCATACACACTGGGGATCTACACCACAGACAACAACCTTTGGATTTTGTCTGTATTGTTTTTTAATGTTTCTAATTTTTCAGACTGCAATTACTGAACACAATAAAATCATATGGTTCTCGATAACTATATTATTTATTCCTCTGCTGATTTTAACTCATGCAGTATCTTCTTTTATTGCACTTATCAGTATTTTTGGGTTAATTATTGGCTCATATATTTATAAAGCATATTTCAATAAATATACGGTGGTTGTTCCATCGATGATTATATTTATAATTTATGGTATTGGTTTATTGAGTTACTGGTTTTTTGCATTATATAATAATAAAACTGGGGAAAAATTTTTTGATGTAATAGTGTCAACTCTTAAAACTAATCTAGCTAATTATGCTGGTTTCCTGAACAGACCTGAAGCAATTTCTGAGTATACAACAACGCTCGCTCCACTTTTTGAACGACTGGCGGATGTTGCCGGGCTCACTATATTAATATTTCTTTCTGCTCTTGGTTGTATGTTCTGGTTATCAAAAAAATACAGAAATGTATTCACTTTTTCTATGATTTCATGCATTCTGCTGCTTCTGGTCATTACTTTTGGTTTTCCCTTATTTGGTATGAGAAACATAATGCCCAATCGATGGTTTGTTTTCATATACTTTTTTTTGAGTATTATGGCGGCGTTCGCACTTCTGACTATGACGTCAAAAATACCAAATAAGGGGCTGAAAGTTATAGTATGTTTTATCCTATTGTCCAGTTTGGCATTTTTTATGGTTACAAATACAATTTCAAATGAAGATAGTCCTTTATGGCTAGAAGAAACAACGATTTCAACATCTTATTCAATTCAGGAAGGTATTGGTGCCAAGACGATATCTACTTGCTCTGAAAAAATTTTAGTTGATTCAAGATATATTGAGGTAATTAACAACATACCCAACAATGTTGAAACCGTAAAATTTAGATCCGATCAGCAAATTAACAGTACACATGAATCTGTTTTTATTTGGAGAAGATATATGTTGAATCGACCGATTCAATTATATACCCATTTAGATGGGTATTATAAGGACATTGAATGTCCTACAATATTAGGAGATAAACTTCTAAATAGATTGGATAATTACGATAAAATTTACGATAACTGTGGAGTTCAGGGTTATTATCTCACTTGACTGATTACTTATTCAATGTGAGATCTGTTTTAATTGCATGACATTTATTGGGGCAATTTATATATTTGGCAATTATGATCATTGTAATTCCTGAATTTGCGATCATAACAACTGCAGTCGCAAAGGCGGCTCCATTCATACCAAATTCCGGGATGAGTAAAATGTTCAGTATTATATTAAATACTCCACAAATAGCACTGATACGAAAGATAATCTGCACTTTTCCAATACTCGACAATGTAGACCCAACAGCTGAAAAAGATGCATGGATTACATACCCCAGAAGCAATATTAGCAAAGGGATGTATGATGCAAGAAACTGTTCGGTAAAGAGAAAAACAATCAGAGAAGGGCCAAGAATCCCAATGATTACTGCACTACCAACTGAAATGAAAAAACTCTTCTTCAGTGTAGAATAAAAGATCTTTCTGACTCCTTCAAGATCTCCTTTTCCATACAGTGTTGCCATTACCGGTGTTGTCACTCGTTGCACAGCACCTGGTATGAGGGTGAGGGTCTGTGCAAAGAGCACAGCAACAGCATAGATACCGACGTCCGTCGGGTTCATATAATACCCAATAAGAATACTGTCTATCTGTGTGTTAAGAAAGCCGATTGAGTTAGCAAGCACAACAAAAAATCCGAAAATGGTTGTTGCACGAAGGGCAGGTATGTTCCAGAAAGATTTATCAAACTGGATATAATCATGGATTAGGAAGGGACACAGCAGTCCGATGAGAATTGTTGGGCCGACAAATCCTATTACAGCCCCCATAACTCCCATCCCAAACAGCAGAACTAAAATGATTGATACCACGACAACAGCTACGTTCTGAACAATGCTTAAAAATGCAAACAAACGCATCCTGCGAAAACCATTCAGTGTTCCGAGCACTGCCTTCTGGATTGCGATAAAGGGGTAGCAGACTGCAGTCAGTTGGATCATTGATTCCAGTTCTGGAATATGAAAAAACGATATAGCAATATATGGGGCAAGAAAGAAAAGAACAAATCCCATCAGTGTACCAGTGATAATCGAGCTGGTCATCCCTGAAGAGACATATTTCCTGATAGTTACCTTGTCCTCAAAGTACTCAGCAATGTATTTTGTCAGAGCCGCACCAATTCCAAATGCAGCAAACTGCATCCCAAGGAGGTAGATCGTAAAGGCAAGGGTATACACCCCCAGTGCCTCGGCTCCTAACTCCCTTCCGAGAACAATTCTAAGGATAAAATGAGCAAGTGATGCGGTGACAATGCTGATAAATGCCCATTGAACATCTACCATCCCCTTACTCAGTGAAGGTATCTTCAAAAGACCTCACCCCATAGGGTTGATTTCATAACAGAGTGGAAAATTGAAAAGTGCATGATTTTCTTTTGGTACAAATTTAAAATTAGACTGTGGTAATGGAGAGAACGGAATAAATTTTCATTCTGATGATGTCTGATATAGCATTTAAGAGTTAAAGTGGATTTTTGGATCTGGAAGACATCAATTAAAGTGTTGAATGGGGAGATACTGATGTTTGTGGGATATCGATGGGCAAAATAAATCAAGTGTGTTTCAGTCTGCACAGTTTGTCTCCTATGGAAAGAAAGCATTTCTTAAATCAATAATTTGTGAGAAACATTGGGTATAATTCTAATAATGCGTGCAGATTTATATCTCCTCTTCCAATGCCCCGGTAGATAAAACCAGCGTCGATCCAAATGTCTGGATCGATTATATTCCGTCCATCTACTATTACTGGACATTTGCACATACAAATTTTTTTCACTTCTGTTGGAACGAGCTCCCTGTAATCTTTGTCCCCGGTAAAGATAACGATTGCATCAGTTCACAGATTCGCACCGCACTTTCCCCCTTGCCAAATAAATCCATCTGCTGCTGAGCATTCGGTACCATGCGTCTGGCCATATCAACAATCCTCTCCCGATTCGCACCAACCAGCACATTCCATCCATCATCCAGCGTCTCAACCCATTCAGTATTCTCCCGCAGCGTGACACACGGAACCTTGAGGATATATGCCTCCTTCTGCACACCCCCGGAGTCCGTGAGGATCATCTTTGCATGACGCATCAGGTGGAGCATGTCCAGATAGGGGAGAGGTTCAGTCAGAGTAATATTTTCTGGGAGGCGGTCATAGAGACCGTATTCTTTCAGATATTTCACGGTTCGGGGGTGGGCCGGAAAGACGATTGGAAGGCCGATCTCCCCAAACGCCTCTACAATACTGCTCAGGTTTTTTTCAGTGTCTGTGTTCGATGCCCGGTGAACCGTTGCGACATAATATTCACCCTTCACAAGGTCCTGTTCCAATTCCAGGTTCAGGTCCTCAAGGACTGTTGATGACTGCTCTGCAATCCCGGTGTTGTATAGAAGAGCATCGACCATCACATCGCCCGTGAGGTACACCCCTTTCGTGATGCCCTCAGCGGCGAGATTGTCAACCGCCGTCTGGGTCGGGCAGAAGAGCAGGTCGGATATGTGGTCGGCCATTATCCGGTTAATCTCCTCAGGCATCGACCGGTCAAAACTCCGCAGTCCGGCTTCTACATGGGCAACCAGGATATGCAGTTTCACTGCCGCAAGAGCACCCGCAAGCGTGGAATTCGTGTCACCATAGACCAAGACCATGTCGGGCTGCTCCTTCTGAAGGACTTTTTCAATCTCGGCAAGCATCCGTCCGGTCTGCTCACCCTGCGGGCCGGAACCGATGCCCAGGTTATAGTCCGGTGCCGGGATGGCAAGTTCCGTAAAAAAGACCTCCGACATATTTGCGTCATAATGCTGCCCGGTGTGAACAAGTATCTCTTCATGCTCTGCCCTGAGTGCCCGTGAGACAGGGGCACACTTAATAAACTGGGGACGGGCCCCGACGATGGTGACGATCTTCATGTTCTATTCACGTTGTTCGATTTACACGTTTCAATTCGAAGAGCTAAATCATGTAGCAAATTACATCATTCACAATATTTTCAATTCTATCCAATAATCTGGTGCCCGTTCTTATCCCCACGACCAATGCCCCGGTAAACATAGCCTGCTCCAATCCACTCATCCGGATCAGCGACATTCCGCCCGTCAACGATTACCGGATGACCGCACCCACCGCAGAGCGCCTTCACCTCAGCCGGGACAAGAGTCCGGTATTCCTTATGACCAGCGAAGATAACAACAGCATCGGCACCTCTGAGGACTGATTCAAGGTCACGGGTGACGTCTGCACCTTCCGGCACATCCGCCGCCGTCTCCGGGTCAACCCACGGGTCGTGGATACGTACCTCAGCACCGGCGGCACGGGCCGCTTCGTAGAACGGTTCGGCCGGTGTGTTGCGGGCGTCGTCCGAGTCATTCAGGAAGGCCCAGCCGAGGAGAGCGATCTTTGCGCCCGCCAGGGTTTTGGTCTTGTTTTCAATCTTTCCGATCTGTGCGAGGGCAGACTCCGTCAGGTGGAGCATATGAGCAGGCATGAAATCATTGATCAGACGGGAGGAAACATACAAAGAAGCAATGTCATCAGGCCAGTCAAGGGCATCGGGCCCGAGTTGCTGCACACCACGTTCCAGGTGATACGTGTCCTTCGTGAGACAGTGCCCACCAACACCGGCACCGGGCCAGAGGATAGCTCTCGTTATTCCTTCTCCCTTCAGTGAATCAACACCGGTACGGACATCGTAGAAGTTTATTCCCATTGCCTCACAGTAGAGGGCGAGCTGGTTCGCTGCTGCGATCTGTAGGTCACGGAAGGTGTTCTCTGCGGTCTTTGTCACTTCTGCTGCGGTCGAACTCATCGGAATGAGCTGACCCTTGGTTAAGACAGGGCCATATAGTTCACAGGCACGCCCGGTGCAGACGGTGTCTATGCCGCCGACAATACGATCATGCTCCTGAATGTTTTTCAGGAGGCGTCCCACCATCACCCGCTCCGGGGCGTGGGCAAGGCCAAAGTCCTCACCCGCAACAAGCCCAGACTCCTCCTCAAGGATCTCGCGGGCCATGCCGGCAGTCGTGCCGGGGGTGATCGTTGACTCAAGGATGACAAGGGTGCCGGGCGTGAGATACCGGCCAACATTTCGTATGCCTTCAATCAGCGGGGTGAAATTTGGAATGAGGTCCTTTGGATTCTCAAACGGCGTCTGTATGGCAAGCGTGACAGCGTCGCACTCGGCAATCTTTGAAAAATCTGACGTGCAGGTGAATTTTGGTTTGCCGCTGTTTTCACCACCGTCTTTCCCCACAACCTTTGCAATCAGCACCTCAAGGCCCGGCTCCTCACCTTTCAGGGGGCTGACACCTGCGTTGAGCATCGCGATCTTGTAACCCGAACTTTTTGATGCCCGCTGGAAACCATATACCTGATCAAATTCCGGTGCATCCGCAAAGAGCATGGCTGCGGGAATCCCTACATAGCCCATGCCAATGACACCGATGGTTTTAATCGGTCCACGTGTTTCAAAGAGCTGCTGAAGTTTTGTGCTTGTGTTTGTACTCATATATTGTGACCTTCGTGTGGCGTGTCTGATGAAATATTATGTATTGTATTCATTGAATCCGTCCGTGGATGTATTCAGATAAATGGATGGGGAATAATTTCATTGAATTATTCCCCGGCCCCTCGCCCTGGATGCATTCAGAACATCTGATTTTTTATCGCTTCACAGACCCGAACATTTGCCAGTCCCTGTTCGGGCGTAACGGTGAACGGAATGCCCTTTTTTACACAGTCAATGAATGTATTCAGTTCCGTCTTCAAAGGCTCAACCTTTCCGACCATGACTTTCTCAATGATATTATCCTGCACATACCGCTGCTCTTCCACATGGTAGTGTTCAGGCTTCCTGTATACATGGACTTCCTGCGTCATAAAGTCCCCCTGAATCGTGAACTCCTCCTCTTCGATGTGAATCATCCGCATCTTTTTGGAAGACTTCCTGCTTGCCGAAAGATAGACGGGGGTCTTGTCAAATTTGAACATCGCCCCACAGATATCAAAGTTACAAAACGACTGCATGGAATACTCGCCATCAAAGAGTGCGTTGAAGACAATATCAATGTCGTGAATCATCAGGTCTTCAACAACCGAACTCCCCGTCACCCGTGCTGAAGCCGGGTTGTGGCGTTTAATCTCCACATAGAGTGGGTCTTTCACAATCCGCTTAATCTCAGCAATGATTGGGTTAAAGCGCTCGATATGCCCGACACCCACCACCAGATCATCAGGAATTATCTTGATTAAATCTTCAGCTTCCTGTGACGTCAGGCAGATGGGCTTTTCAATCAGCATATTCACCCCGGCATCAAGAACCGCTTTCGCCGTTTCATAGTGATACGGAGTAGGCACACAGAGACTCACTGCATCCACCGATCGCAACAGTTCATCCATCGACCCGGCACAATCAATCCCGTTCTTCGCTGCAACATTCTGTGCCGCAGTTTCATTTAAATCAAAGACCTGTACCGAATCTACCGATTTCAGTTCCGAGTAAACACGGGCATGGTTCTGCCCCATGACACCCACACCAATGACACCAACATCCATTTTCACTTCACCTCATTTATGATATTACAGATATATTCACAGTCTTCTGTCGTCACACCAGGATGCACCGGCAGGCTCAGCACACGGGACGAAAGCGCAACAGATACCGGGCAATGCGTATCATTCGTGGCATTATCCCCAATACCATCCCCAGCATTATTCCCGGCATTTCGATACAACGACTGCATATGCACCGGCATCGGGTAGTGCACTGCAGATCCAATTTCTTTCTCCCGCAAAAAGGCCATAAAAGCCTCCCGGTCCATCGGGAAGTCGTCTCCGACTTCCACCACATACTGGTGGTAGACATGAACAGAATCATCCCTGCAGTACGGCGTGGAAAGACCCGCACACTTCAGATTTTTATTATAATAGGCGGCATTCTCCTGCCTCTTTGCATTAAATCCGTCAAGTTTCGCTAACTGAACCCGGCCGATGGCAGCATTCAGATTGCTCATCCGCAGATTAAACCCAAGTTCGGTGTGGAGATACTTGTCACTCTGACCATGATTAATAAGCCGTCTCACCCGTGCTGCAAGCTCCGGATCATCGGTCGTGACCATACCCCCTTCTCCGGTGGTCATGTTCTTTGTCGGATAAAACGAGAAACACCCGGCAGCACCAAACCCGCCGACTTTTACTCCGTTATACTGCGCACCATGCGCCTGGGCACAGTCCTCAACCAGAAAGAGTGCATGATCACTACATATTTCACTAACAGGTGCCACATCAAACGACTGACCAAAAAGATGCACACCAATAACGGCCTTAGTCTGAGACGTGATGTGCTCTGATATTTCTTCCGGACTGATGGTGTAGGTATCCGGTTCCACATCCACCATGACCGGTGTTGCACCACACATGCTCACCGCAGTCGCTGTCGCAATAAACGTGAACGAGGGAACAATCACTTCATCCCCTGCTTTGATACCGAGCGCCAGAAGAGCGGCATGCAGGGCAGCAGTCCCTGAATTGGTGCCGACCGCATTTTTTACTCCGCAGTAGGCCGCAAACTCATCTTCAAATGCAGTGACAACCGCACCCTGGGCAAGCATCCCGGACCGGATCACCTCTGCAACAGCGGCAATCTCTTCATCCCCGACAAACGGTTTTCCAACAGGGATCATTGTCTCGCACCCTCCGGAAGTTCCCGGAACCGGGCAGGAGTACCGATGGCAAGCATTCGGGCCGGCACATCCCGGGTAACAACCGCACCCGCTGCGACAAGGGCACCCTCACCAACTTCCACACCCGGCAGAAGCGTCGCGTTCGCACCGATGGAGGCACCTTTCCGGATGACAGGTCCCTTCAGATTATTTCCGCCATGGGGCGGGTAGGGGTCATTCGTCAGAACCGCATTCGGGCCGATGAAGACATCATCTTCAATCAAAACCCCGGTCGGAATGTAGACCAGACTCTGGAGTGACACATTGTTCCCGATGATGACATTTCCCTCAATGATGGTGTTCGTCCCGACAGAGACACCATCACCAATGGTTGTCTTCTCCCGGATCATCACATTGTGTCCGGTTGAAAAGTTATTCCCGATAAACACGTCAGAATAGATGATTGTTCCCGACCGGAGTACCCCATCCACACCGATGGTCGTCCCCGGAAACTCTTCTTTACCCATGTGTTCACGTGAAGGAAAACCGAGCGTTACGTTATCCGATAGTATAGTATTGTTGCCGATTGTATTTGTTCCGGAAATGATGATAAGCACCTCTGATCAAATTAGAATTATTCTCATTATACTTCTCTGAATATCACTATATAATGGCAGGCGTTTTTAATTGGCGGATTTCAGCATATTAATATAATTGAAAATTGACGCATATATACTACATGCTTTAATTGCCTGCAACAGAACCTGCCACGCCATTGGCTAATTTATACCTGATTTGTATGCATCTTCTGGTAAAAAAAACATATCAGGACAAAATTCAGATGGTGCCAGGCAGTCACACACCGTATCAATGAAAGGATGTTACTGTATGTAACGACCAAATCCAGGCATACAGCCAGAAGAAATAACCACCATTCCGATTGATCTAACCAAAATAAGTGCACACAATCTGATACTATTCAAAGTGCATTTCATTTCATATCAGGTAGTGAATCAGTTTCGAGAAGTTTTTTCACCAATTTTCCCCGGAATAAAGATAATACAAAAAAATCTCACGGAGATACGTATTTGAGATGCTCCATCCCTCTTTTGATCAACGGAGCAGAAATTAGGGCCTTATAATTCCGGGATTATTCTCTCTATAGATGCAGACCCACACTATTTTCAGGCTCATTCAGGAATGACAGATCTGCCGACCCGGATACAAGGTCATAGATCTTCTCTCCATGCCTGATACCCAGTTCCGGTGCATCCTGTGCAGAGATATTCCGGATCAAAAGGTCAGACGAATATCTCGGATTTTGAACAAAAACAAAACCGTCCTCTCCCTCCACCGCATAAAACGCCCCGCCCCGCATCCTCTCATACACAGCATACTCACTTTCAAACTGAGTCGAAACAAGATTCGCCATGACGAGCACCTCTTCACCCGAGTTGATGCTCACATGCCCATACCCGGGCGGAATGAGCACAAATTCACCGGCATATGCAGCAACCGCCACCACATCAGACAAATCCTTTCGCTGGAGAAGAAAGCGGGCCACCCCTGAGAGCACCTGGTAGAGTTCAGGGTAACCAATACCTGCCGGGTTTTCCGGGTGGTAGTGGCCCTTGGTCTTGACATATTCACCGCCGAGGACTGCCGGAGGGATGACCGTGATGTCATACCGTATGTGCTGGCGGGAAAGAAGTTCACGATCGATTTCATTCATCGCAAGATCGCGGTACATATAGTAGAGAGGCGTTTCCGGATTCTGGCTGGTGCTGGTGCCATCCGGGTATGCAAGCACACATGCCATATCACCAACTGTCCGAACAGAAGGTTCGGGAAGAACTCCTTTCCAGTAACGGTCCATGCTCACAATGTATGGAAGGGAGTAATATTTATACTGCCCATTTTCGATTCATATTTAAGGGTACTTCATTAACTGCCGCGCGGGAAGATTGCTTATGGGGGTGAAGACACTTCTCCACAGCCCACAGTTCTGACATCTAAATCATTCCATACTAAATTTCAGTCTATACTAACGTACAGTCCATCAGTCCACACTACAACCAGAGCAGGATGGATGTTTCGTATTTCAGATGAAAAATGCCACAATACCCCAGATATCCACAAAATAACCATAAATACCCAAAATAACCGCAAAATAACCCCTAAAATACAATCCACACAGACGGTCGGAGAACACCTGTCTCACTCCGGGCCACCTAATACATCCTCTGCAAATCACCCACCAACAGCACCCCAATAAAAACCTCAAATATCCCCAAATACCAGAAATAAGACACATATAAGTCGTAGATTTTCACGACCAAAAAGATCACCAAAACCAGGCCAAAATACGCCCGATTCACCCCCCTTTCTCCTATACAGAGAGTCAAAATAAGATCAAAACCATGTTCAAAAACATGTTCAAAACAGGACACCAGAAAACAGGGAGCGCCACCCCCTGTTTCTGGTATTCGTTCGGTGGTTATGGAGATTAGAATTTCATGAACAAAATCGAAATCAAAAAACGGAACATCAGAACTCAGCTGAATTTCGTTCAGCCGGGTTCTTTTGCGTTCAGCACAATTTTTCAGCCCAGTTCAGGCTTCCCGTCGGCCCATGCCTCGACTGCGGTCCGGATGGCGTCATCCGCATAGGATGAGATTCGTACCTTGTCACGGGAGAGAGTGACGTAATAGGTCTCGCTGTTCGCGTCGTGGCACTTCAGCTTACAGGAGAACGTGTCTTTTGCGGTGTTCCGGGACTGCGTCCCGCCGATAGCGAGGGCGAGGTCGTCATCGCCCATCACATGGGTGGCAACGGTACCGAAGGCAGCAACTGATGCGACATTGACAGAAATGTCGCCTATTGTGTCGGCTTCGAGATTTTCGTATACAATCTTGGCATCATACGCTTCTTTGGCACGGACAACCGGGTCGATTGCTACACCCTGCTCGACATACGCAGTGCAGCCAAAGGGATTGGTGTCGATGATGTCCTGGACAAGGGCATCAAAAGCGGTGATGTTTGCGATGGGGATGGAAAGGTCCCGCACCGCACTTTTGGTGTTTGTGGTCTGGATAAAGTCAGCCATTTTTGGCACTCCTGCCAGCCGTTTCCCGGGGTTCGACTGACATATAATACTATTACTTCAGGTAATATTAACCTATCGAATCATTTTAAAAAATCGAAAAATATTCGGTGATAGGAATGGAAAAAACGGATGAATTAAGCGTAAAAAATATGCGAACACATCATCAGAACCATAAAATCAAATATACTCATACCCCGCCGCATCAGGAAATACCAGACCACAAAGATGGCATAACCATCCAGCCACTGCTTTCTGAAAATGAGCATCTGAACAAAAAACAAGTGAACACTACACGAAGTCCACCCAGCTCTTTTCCGAATTGAAAATGTCACACCCAATAATTACCCTAGGTAATATTTATCCCCCTTGCCGTCAGATACTATGCAACGAATATACCAGGAAGTGACCCCAAAAAATGACAGACAAAATGAAGGATGATATGGACGCGAAAATCATCGGGATGGACACGAAAATCACCGGGATGAACGAAAAAATCATCGAGACGCACCGCGATGTCAGGTGGATCTGCCGGACACTCAAAGAGATGAAAGAAACAGATGAAGACTTTGAAAACCGCATCCGGAACCTGGAAGGATGGCAGGCCGAAAAGAATGGGGCAGAGAAGCGGATGGGCGGTGTATGTGCCGGCCTCAGCGGGATTGTGGGCGGTGTTGTGGCGTGGCTGATACAGGTGATGGGGTAACCGCATCCCAATACCGGATTAACCCTCAGATATACTTAAATCGCTATTTTATGTCAATAGTCCCTATACGCAGTTTTTCTTGGTTGGATTCCAATGATAACAATCTGATAATCAGGACAGAGTTCGAAAATAATTCGCCAGGTTCCCACTCTCAGCCGATAGGTATTTTGTATCCCTTTTAATTTGTGAATATCGAGATCCGGAGAGAATCCTTCCTTTAATTGCTGAAGTTTGGTGTAAATATACGTATGATCGGGTTCCTCAATTGATTCAAGATCCCGTTTTGCCCGCTTCTCAAGAAAAATCCTATATTTCATGGAGTTCCAGAGTTCCTTTCTTCTTTCTATCCTGATAATCCGCAATCAGGCTGATTTCATCTTCATCCGGCTCGACTTCTCCAATGAGCCGTGTATCAATGATACTTTCAATCTTCTGAAGGAGAAAGATAATATCGTTCATTTCACGTATTGCTTCAGCCATAGTCATACATCACCATCAATAAAATTTAATCTTTTCCCACTTGATCAAAATGATAGATGACCTGAACGCGAAAATCATTGAGATGCACCGCGATGTCAGGTGGATCTGCCGGACACTCAAAGAGATGAAAGAGACAGATGCCGACTTCGAGGACCGCATCCGGAACCTGGAAGGCTGGCAGGCCGAAAAGAACGGATCAGAGAAGCGAATGGGCGGTGTATGTGCGGGCCTCATCGGGATTGTGGGCATTGTTGCGGCGTGGCTGATGCAGTTGATGGGATGACATACACAAACCACGCACCACACCACACACAACAAACCCAACAAACCCAACACAAAAATCCCACAAAAAAAGAGCGCACACGAAATTGCAATTTGGGAGCCAAAATAATTTCATTTGCAATCCAAAAACACAATTGAAATTAAAATATCAATAATATGGTGATTTTAACCAAACCAGAGCACATATTAGGATAATTCACTGGTACGCCCCTCCCCTCTACCTAAAAGATGCCTACACCGATCCATTTTTATGAAACTCAACGTTTCTACGAAAACAAAACAACTTTTCATGGACCCCTCCGTCCTTGAATTGGACCACATCCCCGAAACGCTCCGGTTTCGGGAACCACAAATAAAAGCGATATATCAAAACATCCGTCCCGCCATCCGCGGGACCTGCCCGATAAATATGATCCTTCAGGGTCCACCAGGCACCGGGAAGACTACTACAGTAAACCATATTTTCAGAGAGATTGAGAAGACATACCCACACATCATCCCGGTGTTCGTCAACTGCCAGATAATACGGTCCGAATTCCGGGTCTTTCACAAAATATATCAGACGCTCCTCCACCAGGAGCCACCCCTGCAGGGTGTCTCCAGCCAGCAACTCATTGACGTCCTGGGCAAAAAATTCTCCAAAACAGGCGACGTCATCCTCATCTGCCTTGATGATGCAAACGCACTCTTACATCTTAACATCCTGGAGAATGTGCTCCGCACTCTTCTCCGGCTGCATGAGGGATACCCTGGTATCAAAATAGGCATCATTGCAACCGTGAATACAAAAGATTCCTCCATCACAAATCACCTTAGTACATCGGTAAATTCAGTATTCCAGGCAAATCATATATTTTTCCCACCCTACAAAAAGGATGAGGTGCGGACAATCATGCACGACCGGGCCAGAACCGGCATCTGCCCGGGTGTCATTTTCCCGCAGATCCTGGACCTAATCGTGGAGGAGACAGGAAAAGACGGCGACCTGCGGATGGGCATCAGCCTCCTGAAGTGTTCAGTGGACCGGGCCGAATCTGATAAACGCACATCCATTACCCGGACAGATGTACAGGCCTCCCTCCAGACAGCAAGGGAAATGCACCGGAAGACTATCACCAACATGCTCAAAGAGGAGGAACAGCAGATGCTGGATATGATTTCCACCCTTATCCGGCAAAACGGTGATCGGATGAACGTCGGGAATCTGTACCGGGAAACAAAGAAACAGCTGCCGATGTGTTATTCAAAATTCAGAAGAGGCCTCACACGATACGGTAATCTGGGACTTATTGAGATGTGCCGGCCCAAGGCCTGGGGGAATACCCGGGAAGTCCTGCTGCGGTATACTACCGATACCGACAACGACGGATGGATGCCCAGAGAAACAATCTGATATAATCACATACAAAACCCTGTTTTTATCCTTTTTTTGGGGGACCGATCTCTTTTTTCGTCTCTTTGACAGGAGTCTGTTGGAATGAATATAGCCATGGATTCATGCATGTAACAAAGTGAAACAATTGCCATTTTGGGTTCTGTTTGATCATATTGTTTGCACTTCTCCCCGTTTTCTGTTCATGAACAGCAAGGGAGGGGGTGCCCCCCTCCCTTGTCTTTCCATTCACGATACGAAATTACCCTCAGGAAAGAGCAATAAACCTATATTCACATCAATAGCCCCTATACGCAGTTTTTCTGGGTCGGATCCCAATGATAGCAATCTGATAATCGGGACATAGAGTTCAAAAATAATACGCCAGGTTCCCACCCTCAGCCAATAGGTATTTTGTATATCCCTTTTAATTTGTGAATGTCAGGTTCGGAGAGAATCCTTCCTTTAATTGCTGAAGTTTGGTGAAAATATACGTATGATCAGGTTTCTCAATTGATTCAGGGTCCCGTTTTGCCCGCTTCTCAAGAAAAATCCTATATTTCATGGAAGCTCAAAGTTCCATTTTTTTTTCTATCCTGATACTCCGCAATCAGGCTGATTTCATCTTCATCCGGCTCGACAACTCCTATAAGCCGTGTATCGATGATACTTTCAATCTTCTGAAGGAGAAAGAGAATATCGTTCATTTCTCGTATTGCTTCAGCCATAGTCATACATCACCATCAATAAAATTTAATCTATTCCCAAACTCTAACTCAAACGAATTTGCTATTTCTGGTCAATTGTACCTGACAATCCGGAGCAAGGGGGGGAGGCTTGCCAGTGACATTCATTCATGGATTCATAATTTTTCCATTCAGTTTGTCTGCATTTTTTCCCTTTATATCATAATATTCATCAAACAGGTCTTTCATTTCATCGATAATTATTTTCATAATAATTTTTTTGGGGAACAGTGTTTTATTATGGATATAATTACAAACATCACCTTTTGTAAGGTTATTTCCCTCACTATTTTTTTCAGTGATTTGGGGGAATATTTCATTCGTACATATCGTCCGGGTTGCAATTTTAATATAATTCCATCGATATTCCCGATATTTCAGTTCCCAAAATCCCCATGCTAAAAAAAGGATTAGCGTAAGGGCAACAATAAGGACCGGTATGTTTTCGTTACAAAGGGATTGTCCTTCTTTCATTGATAAACCCAACAATATTGGAGCAAGAAACACAATAATGGAAGTAACGTATATTGTCACAAATTGTGCCCGGTGATTTAAAATATTGGATGCTTTATCCTTATAAAAATTGAATATGAGTGAATTTTGAATATCCACAATTATGACCCCAATTAGTGAAAGAATCGTTCTTTTGCCAATTTATCGTACGTGTCATTATTGATTCGGTAATCCTTTGGAGACAATAACCAGTCCCCATATTGATCGACAAGATACCTCATGATAAAAAAACAAATGAGTATAGCACCAAATCCACCATATATCCCCAGTAGATTAAACAAAATAATTGCAATTGCAGATGTACCTACAACCATAGACACGAGAAGAAGAACATATTTTTTGGTGCAATTTACTCCATGGAATATCAATTTTATCACACTAAGATATGGTAAATATATAGAGTCAAACTATTTATACATGTGTATATCCCGGGAGAGTGCCAGGGGAATAAAAGCAATCGGAAACTAGCAGGAGGTTGATCATCTTCCTGCCACCGCCCGTAACATAACTCATCTCAATGACTGTTTTGGATACTACCTGCGGGAATACTCCTTATGGGCCTGTTCAATCGTAGTGATCTTCACAATTTTTATGAGATGTTCATCATTTTCAATGATATAAAACACGGTAAAAGATCTGCTGACATGAAGACGGTACACCACAGGGGGATGGTCGTACTCGAGTTTTTCCTTATTCCCTCCCGGGAACGGATCATCTCTTAATTCAAGGATTTTATCAACGATGATGCGCCGGGCTTTTTGTGGCAGCTTTTTGAGGAATTTTTCTGCCTTTTTTTCAATAACTATGGAGAACACACTCTCTTAAACCCCTACGGTGTTACTCGCCCGTCATGATATCTTCAGGGTCAAAGACTACAAATTCCCCGGCATTGTCAGCCTCAGTTATAATCTTCCAGTCCCGGTAGTCCCGCTCGCGACGGACCATCCGGGAAAGCAGGTCGTCATAACTCTGTCCGGCATCCTTCAGGTCATGAAGGTCCCTCCAGGTGGGCTCTTTCACGGGAATGCGCTTGATGGTATTTCCTCCGGTTTCACTCGTGCTGGAAGACATACCTGTGTATTGATGTGCAGGGCATTTATATTTGTGCACATGTGCCACAATGTGCACAGATGCCATATTGAGCATACTGATATTTCTGTTCGAAATAGTGACAGCGTCCGGATATAATTTACCTACATACATTTCCCTCCATATTGTTCACAATCCGTCCATCTACAGATAATTTTGTATGTGTGGCACTATCCAAAACGAAGGTTAATCAGAAATCGTCAAAACCCTCAAACTCCCAAAAAAGCCACCATCACTTCACCCCCTCACCTTTGTTCCACTCCCGGACCAGCCGGGCATAACACCCTTCACAAACACTTGCCCGCTCAATATCTGAATGATACACCGCCGCATTGTCTCCACAGAGACTGCACGTGCCCAGACAGACTGCTGACCGCCGAAAGTTCCGGTGGTCAAGGATACCAGGGAGAGGAAAAGTGCCTGTTGTCTTCTTCGTTTGCACATGTGCACCCGTTTTTTTATCTTTGCACCCGGGTGTGCAACTATAATTCGCGCAATTTTTACCGGAATCAGCAATCGGGGCAGATTTTTGGGATTTTGTAAATTCATTTGCACCCATCTCACGGTCGGACAGAACCCCACACCCCCCCATAGGGGAAACCGGATTGCGGAATGATAGTGAATCCCGGTGCAAACATAGCATACCCTCTGTACATCTATCTATAGTAGTACCCTCTTTACCAGAACACACGTCATTTTGCGTGTTGTTTATCTTTGCACTTTTGGCCATATCCGGGTGCAAACGTGGTGCAAAGGTGCAATCGTCCTCTCCTCCTTCATCACCCTCGTGTCCGGTATCGTCATCACTTCCCTGTTGTCCGGCATCAGCAGATTTGTCAGCACTCCCATGACCGGTATCAGCAGATTCGTCATCACCCCCATGACCGGCATCATCAGAATCGTCATCCGTATCATCGGGTTCCAGCCAGACATCAGACTGTACCATCCACTCACGGTATATGCTGACATCAAAGGAGTAGTAATGTACCCGTCTCTTTATCTCCATCCCACAGAGTTGCTCTGCCACCATCGCATCAATGAGACTTATTGCCGGACACTTGTCAAGGATACCGGTATAGGTTCCCTTATTATTGGTATAGCCCTGTAACAGCCGGCGTGTCTGGTAATAGGAAAGACCGAGGGCATCCTGAAGCTGATAAATCGTAAATACCCCGATATCCATCTTCGCGACAGACAGAAGAGCCGCCGCTTCGTTCTTCGTCAGTTTTGTCCCCTGCCCGCCGACGTCACCATGAATGGCACCAAAGAGCTTTTTGGCATAGAGAAAGTCCTCATGGGTAGCGATAAGAGACCCCGCCTCATCGGTCTTTCGCTGGAGAAAGTGCAGCAGCGTGTGGCACTTAATCAGATCAAAGAGCATCACCGGATTGCGCCGGTTCTGAATCGCTGAAAAACAGACACGTTGGGCAAACGGTATTTTCACCCGCCGGACAGCACCCTTAATAATTTCCCATATCGTCCGGCAGACGGAAACATCCGGGTCTTCTGCCACCGAAGAGGAGTCACCTGCTTCAGACTCCTTCAGATGCAGAAGAACCTCCTTGTCCTGGGCGGTTGAATCATCAATCCAGACCGTGAGCATCCGGTTCATCACCTGGTCGTCACCAATTGCCTCAACTTTTGCCAGCCACCATACACACCGCTCAGGAATGGTGCAGACCTTCAGCTGCCGTTCGCGGGTTAAGGTCCGGTGAACAATTGGCTCCTGAAAGTTCGCAGTCGCCGACTTGAGAATTTCCTGCATGTCATCCGAGAGAGTGACATCATCAAACAGAAGCACCGTCCCCGGCCGGAGGTCATCGTAGTAGAAGAGGGCCTTGTCAGAGACTGTGCCCTTCAGCCGGAATTCTTCAGGCAGCAGCCGGACCATTGCGTTGCAGGCATGAGTCTTGCCCTTGCCCGAGTTGCCCGAGATGGAGACATGCAGACCAGAGGTGTTATCGACAGATTGTGAGGCAACAGACATAATAAGACACTCTGCGACCGTCCGGTCACCAACATGGTCCCGGTGGAAGACATCCAGCATAAAACCGAGCGGGTCACCATGTTCAAGAATTTCCATGGCCCGTTTGCGGTGTTCCTGCATCTCTTCTGTAGACGGAGGAGGAGCACACAACGCGGGTGAAGAAACTGCCGTCTCCCCGTTGGTATTCATCATCTCCGGTTGTCCGTTTGTATCCTTCTCTTCATTTTGTCCTTTCGTCTCCCCGTTCGGGATCTCCAGTTGTACGTTCTTCTTTCTCGCAGCAGCCCATTCCGGTTCAAACTGTGCCCGGAGTTCCTGCCACCGCTGCGTCCCGCCGCCGCAGGAATCGTGATGACAGCCCGCAAAAACCGCACCGTTCCCGAACTGGATAGCAAACGCCCCGTCGGTATGTGCTGACGAGAACGGACAGGTTGCAAGAGAATAAAGCGTCCCTCCCTGCCATGGCCGCTCCGTCAACACATTCAGCCCGTGCGAACGGAGCCACCGCCCCAGATCAAACGACCCGCGACGCCTGCCCGGCTCTGTATCAGGGAGGGAACAGGGAATGAATCCGGCAAGATCACGGAGCACCGATTCAGGCACAACAACCGACTCATCCGGCTCAGAAACAATACAGGCCTTCCGGTGCGGACGGGCCTCAGTGCTGTCCCCCTTGCAGGCCGTCGTCCCATAGCATTTCCAGATACGGCCCGCGTTGAAGTTCGCCGTATCACAGTGAACCGTCTCGTCTGAAAAGAACGCATCAAGAACCGTAAGACAGCCCTTTACCAGCCGGAGAGATTCACCATCATTCGGAAGATCAATACGGTACAAAAGATGTGCCCCGTTCCCCGAGTCAGCAAGGACAGGCACAGGAAAACCCCGCTCCGTGAGCCATGCAGCAACGTCTTTTGCCCGTACAAGCGCAGCAGCATGTTCCTCACCATTAGATGAAACTCCGCTCGGCCGGACCGGATCAAAATCAATCGGGAACCACCGCCGCCGGACAATATCTGCATCGGCAGTCGTTGCATCCTGCCGGGAGAGATGATGTTTCACCCGGTTCGCACGGCGGGAGAGGAGGGCCGGGTTCACCTCATTGAGAGTAACATACACACCGCTGACATCCCGGAATGCGTCCATTGCCCTCGCCCGGTCAGCGAGAACATCGAAGTCGCTGAAGTATCCGCTGTGGACCCCGCCGTCACCCAGGGCACGGAGTTCAACCACGTCACCGTCTGAAAAAAGAAGGGAGAGGGTGTCCCTGATTACCCCGATCTCAGACATCAGAAGAATCCTCCTGCATGGCCCGGTATCACCGGGAAGAGCGGGGCAGAGACCGCCTCACCGCGGGCCACCTGCTGGAAACAGGCAAACGGGATACTATAGAAACCGGTCCGTGTTTCAGCGATGACGGCCCGCCCGGACGGATGAACCGCAATATACCCATCGACTATAGTCTTCGCCACAATAACTCCGTCCGGATGAACGATTTCTTCTGTCCGGACGAGAGGCACACTCAGTCCATAAAAAAGGAGGGTGTGGATATCACCCCGGGTGAGCCGGTAGCTCTCTTCTGCAATGGCAAGGGACAGCCACCCGCCCCTGCCCAGGGAAATAGTTCCGGATTCAGTCTGCATCCAGCCCACCCCGGGGAGTACGTGTGGTAAGCGTGATCAGATAGCCGTGCTCCCCGGTCCGACAGATACCGATCTCAGAGATACCCCTATTATAAGTGTGTATTTCCCGGGAGAGTGTCTGCGGAATAAGAGAGAGTGGGACCGGCCGGAGAGTGACTTTGTTCCCGGCGCCGACCGTTGAGTTTATCGGTTTAGGCACCGATCTTTGACTGGCGGTTCTTAACAAAGCAATGGCGGTACATCGTTTTGGTGCGGGGCTGCCACCTACCGGGTGCATCCCATGTTCTCCGGATTTGGAAAACCTTTGTTCACCTCTTCTGCTACTGTGTTCTCCCTGAAGATGCATTGCCACACCATCCGGTTTTAGGTTTTTTTGATTGATTTTTCTCATGGTGTCTCGCCCACCTGTGCACGACAGAAATGTGCACACAGAAAAGAGAAACAACTGAAATGACCATAAAGATGAAGAGCGGGCCGTATCAGTAAGATTTGTAAGATATTTCCGGATTATCCGGTGATGAAGACTTAATGAAAACGGATATTCCTGACATTCTGAAATCCAGGTATTCGGTTCAGGTGATTGATACACTCTTTATCAGGCCGATTTTTACCATTCAGGATTTTGTCACGGATTCCGGCATCCCCTATGACAGCGGGCAGAAAATTATTAAAACGTTGAAAAAGAATTCGGTGATTTCTGTCCGAAAGGAAGGAAAAGGCAGGAATCCCTCAGTGTATGAATTTTCTGACCTTTTGGCGACAATCTGAATAATTCTGTTTTTTTGTTCGTAATGAAACAGGGTTTTGTTACATACAAACAGCGTTGTGTGGAAGAGAATACATGCAAATCAGGTTGTATGTAATGAAATGGGGTTTTATTACATGCAAATTGGGTTGTGAGTAAAAAAGAATTCAGGCAAAACGCAGGTCAGAATAATTATAACAAATGATTCTGTGGTGTGTGGGTCGTAAAAAAGACAGATGTACAGGCATCCCTCCGGACAGTCCGGGGAATGCACCTGCAGACCACCGTCGGAATTCTCAAAGATGATGAACAGCAGATGATGGATATAATTGCCACCCTTATCCGGCAAAACGGAGACCGGATGATCGCCGGCGATCTGTATCAGGAAGTAATGAAACAGGTACCAATGTGTTATTCAAAATTCAGAAAGCGCCCCACACACTATGGCAATCCGGGACATAATTGAGATGTACCGACCCTGAATATGGGGGAATACCAGTGAAATTCTCCTGCGGTATGATACCTATACCATCAAAGACGGACCTGTTCACCGGAGATAATCCCATACAATTGTACCCCTCTTCTTTTCCCACAGGAAATCAAACGGCCTTATACTATTATCACTCCTTCTCCCCGGAAATGCAAAAATAAAGACGACTTTCTCCTAAGAGGGAGAAAAATTGTGCCATAAGCATAAAATCGCATAGCAATTGTTGCCCGATCCGCCATCTCTGAGACTATCGTATTATCCGTGGGCGATTTTCTTTAACCCAGGTGGACTTCACAGAAATATCTGCTTTAAATGCAAGGGGGGGCAAAATAGTAACAGGGCAGATCCTATTATATGATTCTTCTTACAAATAAGACATGTAATCCATTATGCCATTGATTGACATTAAAACCGGAACGATAACAGAAAAAGGCCAAATCGTAATCCCACGGTCTGTCAGGGAAACATTTCTTCCGGGAGAAAAAGTAGCGATACTCGCATATAATGACAGAATTGAGCTCAGACCTCTTGGAACAGTGGAAGAGGCGCTCTCATGTGCATACGCATCTGAAAAGACTCTTAAAAAAGACTGGTCTTTAAAAGAAGAAGATGAGGCATGGAAAAATTTGTAAAGGGCGATGTCCTTGTCGTCCCGTTCCCTTTTTCAGACCTCTCTGATTCTAAGAAAAGACCGGTCCTTGTCGTTGCAACTCCGGGAGGGGATGATATCATCCTCTGTCAGATAACAAGCAAAAACCGGCATGACAGATATTGTGTAAACCTTACCGACCAGGATTTTAAATGTGGCAGATTACGGGTGGACAGTTGTATTCGCCCGAACAGAATTTTTACCGCTGATATCTCACTCATATTATATCGGGCCGGGAGAGTGAAACCGGAAAAGATGAAAGAAGTCGAAGACATGCTTGTCCGGATTATTACCGAATAATTCAATCAAAAGCAAGGAGAAATCACACACCCAGCTGAATTCATCAAGAAAAATGCAACGATTCACAACAGATCATTTTCATCACACCGTTGGAGCAAGGGGGAGGCTCGCCCCTCCCCCCTGCGACTCTTCCTCTTGGTGGGTCTGGCAGGGAGGGCAAGCCCTCCCTTGCCTTTTAACTCACTCGTACCTGGTCAGGCGCCCCCTACAAATAATCTCTTAATTTTGACCATATTCCTGAACTATGTTTTTAGGAAATAATCTCATAAAACTGATTGATCCAAATATTATCAGAGATATGAAGTAATTAGGTTAGTACATTATGGAATACGATGAGGTTTGTAAACGTCTTGAAAACGATCCTGAATTACTTGCTTTCGTAAACCATATCCTAACAGAAAACTATGAGCTCAAAAAGTATTGTGCCTCATTTGAACGTCAAATCAACGTCACAAGAAGCTATTTCTATTCTGGTTCCATAATAAACGTTAATGAAGCGGACTCATATCATTGTCGATGGTTATGTTCAAAAAGTTGGATTCCGGGAGTATGTACATAAAGAGACGTTTGATAACGGCATCTCCGGGTATGTGAAGAACCTCGACACTGGTAAGATTGAGATCATCGCAGAGGGGAGAGAAGAGGCACTCCAGACACTTATCACCCGGATTAATATCACCCATTATCCCATTGCAGTTACCGAATGTAATGTCACATGGCAGAAGGCAACAGGCGAATTTAAAAAATTTGAGATAATCCGGGGAGAGATCCAGGAAGAGATGTTTGAGTGGATAGATTATACAGGGACAATAATGCACGAAACGCTGGATATTTCAAAAAAAACTCACCAAATACAAAACAAGATGCTTGATAAGCAGGACCAGATGCTTGATAAGCAGGATCAGATGCTTGATATTGGAAGAGAGACAAAAGATGAAATTACCGGCCTTAGAAAAGATACTGGAAAATACCTTGGTGATGAATTCAAAGATATCAAAAAGGAGCTTCTTTCCATCAAAGATGCTCTTTCCCGGGCAGGCATCAAGGTCTGAATTCTGCCCTGCATTCCACTCCGGTCAGACCTTCTTTTTTAAGAAAAACGTTTCCAGACAGAACACACCCCTGTTCTTTCATTATACGTATCTTATCCAAAATCTGTGGCAATACTAAATTTGGCAGTCACATTTGAGATAATTTTGGGGCACTGTCGGATTTTTCAGTGACAGGAGAGTACGAAATAGATTGTCTCAGTTCAAATCACCAAAAACAGTAATTGCTGCTTAAGGATGATCAATTATAACTGGATTTTCCGACAGTGCCTCTGTAAGAAGCTATTTATATAAGAAATTGATTAACTATAATTCGCTGATAAAATGAGAATAATTTTCACTGCGTTGATAAAAGAAGAAGCAGAAGGTGGGTACTCGGTATTGTGTCCGGAGTTGGGAGTTGCGAGTCAGGGAGAAACAATAAAGGAGGTAAAGAAAAACATAATTGAAGCTGTTGAGTTATACATGGAATCAGCAAAGGATTTAGGGATTTTAGAAGAAATACTGGAAGAAGCAGGGATTGATACAAATAATTCCAAAGACCCCATTGTACTGAGCGAATACGTTAGTACGCCTCTACAGGCGTGTTTAGAATGAAGCTTCCGGTTTTATCTGCAAAAGATATCATCAAAACACTGAAGAAGGATGAATTTAAGGTTCTCCGGCAGAAAGGAAGTCATATTTCTTTATGTAAAAAGAGCAATGATAAGACATATCTGGTTGTCGTTCCAGATAAAAAAGAAGTGAAAAAAGGGACTCTGCTCAGCATTTTGAAGCAGGCAGAAATGAGCCGGGAGAAATTCCTTGAGCTGGTGAAAAAATGAATTCAAAAGTCTCAATAATAATACTGGTTCTTCTCCGGATTTCTGAAAAGGTGTATGAAACCTCAGCGCCCTCCACGTTTAGCATGAAACCGACTGTGCCACAATGTGTGATCTGCAAATAAAGCTTAATTTGAGCTTCTTCCTAAGGCACTGTCGGGAAATCCAGTTATCATTGATTATCCTTAAGCAGCAATTCCTTTTTCAGCTGATTTGAACTGAGATAATCTATTTTTCACACTCTCCTATCACTGAAAAATCCGACTGTGCCGTGTTTGGATTAACTTTAATATACCAGAAAAAACGATGAGTAATTATGAAATATACAGTAGCTCTTGCGGTAGCAGAAGAAGGTGGATTTACTGTACGTTGTCTGGAACTTCCGGCAGCTATCAGTGAGGGTGGCACTAAAGAAGAAGCACTTGAGAACATCAAAGAAGCCATTGAATTGGTGCTTGAGGTTACACAGGAGCAAGCCGGAATTCTCGGGGAAGTTGCAAAGGTAGATGTTGTAAGTGCCTGAATTACCGATAATTTCCGGGCAGAAAGTTATAAAAACTCTGGTAAAAGGGCACTGTCGGAAAATCCAGTTATCATTGATCATCCTTAAGCAGCAATTACTGTTTTTGGTGATTTGAACTGAGACAATCTATTTCGTATTCTCCTATCACTGAAAAATCAGACAGTGCCATAAATACCCTTAAAAATGACATATAACATCATAATAGCCGGGAAAAACAATCCACACAGACGCCCGGAGCGGGCCTTTCTCACCCCTGGCCACACAATACATCCTCTGCAAAACACCCACCAACAGCACCCACACACAAACCTCAAATTAAGACTTATTCTCCAAATAAAGAGCATAAAGGCCGCAAATTCACCCACCCCAAAATAACACCAAAAAAACAGAAAATACGCCCAATTCATCCTCCGTTTCCCTACACCCAGGGCAAAAACAAGGCAAAAACAGGGCAAAAAACAAGATCAAATACAAGAAGTCAAAAACAGGACACCAGAAAACAGGGAGCGCCACCCCCTGTTTCTGGTATTCGTTCGGTGGTTATGGAGATTAGAATTTCATGAACAAATTCGAAATCAAAAAACGGAACATCAGAACTCAGCTGAATTTCGTTCAGCCGGGTTCTTTTGCGTTCAGCACAATTTTTCAACTCAGTTCAGGCTTCCCGTCGGCCCAGGTCTCAACCGCTGCACGGATGGTGTCATCCGCATAGGATGAGATGCGAACCTTGTCACGACTGAGAGTGACGTAATAGGTTTCGCTGTTCGCGTCATGACACTTCAGCTTACAGGAGAACGTGTCCTTCCCGTTGTCGCGGGACTGCGTCCCGCCGACAGCGAGGGCGAGGTCGTCATCGCCCATCACATGGGTGGCAGCGGTACTGAAGGCAGCAACTGATGCGACATTGACAGAAATGTCGCCTATTGTGTCGGCTTCGAGATTTTCGTATACAATCTTGGCGTCATACGCTTCTTTGGCACGGACAACCGGGCCCGTTGCTACACCCTGCTCGACATACGCAGTGCAGCCAAAGGGATTGGTGTCGATGATGTCCTGGACAAGGGCATCGAAAGCGGTGATGTTTGCGATGGGGATGGAAAGATCCCGCACCGCACTTTTGGTGTTTGTGGTCTGGATAAAGTCA
>JAUVCV010000009.1 GCA_030595665.1 Methanogenium sp. | reverse complement strand
CTCGATCCGGTTTTCGCCTTCAATTATTTCAGAAACAGCATGCGCCGTTCGAATGATGTCTTCCCACTGTCTGTCCGTAATTTTTTCATGCAAATTTATGTCATTCGTATTTTTGTCATTTGAATACAACTTCAGAATACCAGGCATCCTCCGGACAGCAGCAGTACTGAATTCTTCAAGAGCAGATTTCAGATCAAACGTGCCGCTCTTCCCTGAAAATGAGGTATTCTCATTGGAAATTCTAAAAAATTTCTCTGCCTCATTTCGGTAATCTTCAAGCTCAGAATCATCCCATTCAATTGTCAGGTCAAGTCCCATCTGAAGCGCTGAAGACTGCACCCATGCAAGATCGTCAATAAAAAGCTCAGCATCCATTTCCTCAACATACATTGAACGTTCGGGAATTGCCACAAACTGATAAAACGTCGGTTGTTTATCCCCGTCTTTCCGTAACACACGCCCCATACGCTGAATTAACTGAAGTTTTGACTTGGTAAACGCAACATTAATTCCAATATCTGCCGATTTAATGTCAATACCCTCATTGAGCATATCAGCACCGATTAAAATCCCATTTTCCGCAGAAATGAACTTGTTTACCACATCTATTGGTCTTTCCTTAATTTTTGAATGAATGACAAAGACATTGTCAAAATATTTTTTCAGCTCACGGCCCGCAAAATCACAGCTCTCAATGTTCATCAGGAAAAGAACAATTTTAGGATCATTTCCAATTTTTTTGGCGAGTTCGATTGCTTTTTCAATACGTGGCTGAGATTTGTGAATAATCTGTCTTCGTTTGAGAATCAAAGCCTGAAGAGCTTTCCACTGATCCGGCACTGATTTCCCGGAATAACGGGCCCTTTCGGAAAGAAAGATAAAATCCCCAATTTTTTTGATTGAATAATCCTTGTTATGGGTAATGTAACGTATCGTAACGCGATCATTCCGTACATAACTGAAGAGTTTCCGTATCTTTTCGGATATCTCTATAAATTCAGCCTGTTCCTTAATTTCGAGATATACCGGATGAACAACCCAGGAAAACTGTGGAATAATTCCATCCGAGAGAGCCCTGAGGATAGGATATTCGTATACAACCTTCCCCAGCTCTTTTTCGATAATCGACCTTTTTTGAGACTCTCCCAGATGTGCAGTAAGACCCATCAGCCAGGTATGCCCTACCTTAAGAGCTTCCCTGAATTTAATCCCGCCAATGTGGTGGACTTCATCAATAATCAGAAGATCGGTCTGATATTTATAGGGATTCCGCATCACTTTTTGAATAGTTTCAAATGTAATAGTCAGATTTCCAGATGATATCCCCGATTTATAGGTTTTACCGGTTTCTGCAGGAATACCCATTTTTTCAATGATTTCCCTTCTCCATTGATTTAAAATCACCGTCGAATGACAGAGAATGAGAACATAATGCCTTTGTTCTATTCTGAGACTCTCTTTCCAGACCTTCTCTATTGCCATCATTCCAACAGCAGTCTTTCCGGTTGCTGTTGCCATCTCAATGACTCCAGAATGGTTGGATTCTTCCCATTTTGAAATGGCTTCATTCTGATGTTCCCAGGGAATCAGCATTAATTTGGGCTGATTTGCAATTTGTATGGCCGTTTTGGTGTCGGTATTGGAGATAATCTCCATTAAATCAAACAGGAAATCACGGTTTTTTATAATGAAAAATAATTCAAGGAAAAATAATCCACTCCCCAGATCAAAGACATTTCCCGTATGGTCTACAATATCCTGATGCCGATACTTTCACTCTTTTACCAGGTATTCACCAGCAAAGTGAAAACAAAGAGGCTCAAAACAAATCCCATATTGATGATTATTCTTCTAAAGAACTAAAGTATATAGAGATATGTACAGATAGTAAGGGTAGTTTTCATGGATCCGGGGGAACACACAGCATGCCCAATAATTGCAGTGGTACGGGTCTGTGTCTCTGTGAATCCGGAACTGGTGAAAATGAAATAGTGAGTCGTACATCCATGCAGCAATTGCCGAATGAAGACCATTATGAGCACAAATCACAGATTCAATACGCAAACAAAGCAAATAACTCATATGAAAGAGTGAAAACAAACCGTCGAAAGGATGGGGTGTTTCCCCTGCCCGGCATCCTGGACCACCGGGATTTTCAGCGTTCCAGGATATGTCTGGGCAAGTGTGAACTCTGTGGTGACGGGCGGGCGGCGTATCACTCTAAAGAGCAGCGGGCGAGTGTCTGCGAAAAATGTTATACTCGCCTTGTCCGGGTCTTCGGAAAGGGAGACTCTCATTGTGGGGGTCGCTATCAACTCCTTGAATTATCTGTTTCTCTCTCGGGAAAACGGTGGCAGATATCCCCATCTCAGGAAAAATGGCCCGGAGAATACGCTACATGGGTTCAGATTCTCAACGATATCGCGGGAACCCTGAACAACGATGGAATTTCATGTCCCCATCCCCCACAATATCTGCAATCAGGGCGCAGAGAAGAAGGAAAATGGCTCCCGGCTGATGTGGAAACAGCTCTTTTCAGCTATGCATCACAGGTAGTGAAAGAATCAAACAAAACGGCATTGTCACTGGCAGAACCCAAAAGCAGTACAAACAACACTGAAATCAAAACAGATTTTTTACCATAAATCATTACTTAGCCCTCCTATTAGTAACTCACTTGACAAACTGCGATTAGAGAGATGCATGTCCTGTCAGATCAGCACTGGCAGGACAGGCTCATTCCAATCTTACAATTTTCAGGAAAATTTAATCATCAACTAAAAAAGGTATTTCTCAGACTTTTATATAGGAAAGGATAATAATTATTAAGGAGCATAAATTTTATTATACGTGGTGAAATGGCAGAAAAAGAAACACCAAAGACATGGATAATTGTCCGTGATGGTGACATTGTAAAAAATCACTCGATAGAAGGTGTAGCATTTGCCAGGATAATCACAGATGTGCAGCGTGCTATTGATAATATTGGCAGTTCTAAATATGGAAAGGACTACAAAAAAGAGGATTGTCGGTTATATTTCAAAGAGCTACAGGAAGGCAGCGTAGTTGCTCCAATGTTCCCTGTAACATACACCACCTCACTTGACGAAGTAAATTTTTTTACAGAAATTACCGGCACAATGGAACGGCTGATTACAACACTTAATACAAAACCAGACCTTTTTATAGAGCAGTTTGAAACGGAGATAACCGATCCGGTTGCAAGAATTGGCCTTCTAAAAAGTTTAGCTTCATTATCATCTTCAAACTCGCTTGTTGAGATAAAAACATCCATAACAAAACCTAAAAATGGAGTCTTCATTCCAAAATATAATACCGGTTATCTCAATGAACTCCTTATAGAATATGGGGGATATGGAGAAGTATCTGTCAGTGGTCTCATTGTTAAATTAAATGGTGATAAAGACTATTATTTCACAATACAAGCAAAAAACGGCCGTAAAATAAATTGTTATTTTGATCCGTCAGAAGAAGACAAAGTAAAATCACTATACAAGAAATGTGTCAGTTTTACCGGCGATATGACACGAACCCAAACTCATTCAAAAATTAATTCAATAACAAATCTTGATGAAATGAAAACAGAAACTCTCCACAGTGTTGGCAGTTATGTATTTATTCAGCCCATACCATTTGACATTCACTATGACAATGAAGATAAATTATGGTGTATTGAAAATGAAAACCTTTCATTACATGGATATGGAACAAACTACAATAAAGCAATAGAATCCTTAATTGACGAAATTGAAGGGCATGTAATTAGCTTCACAAATTATCCCGTTGATAAACATACTTCAGAATCACTTACACTTAAGGAGAGACTCTCTCTATATATTGATTTTAAAGGCGTAATAAAAATCATTGAAGAAAAATACGGTGGTGCCTAAACGTGCCACTAAAAAAGCGTGATTTTTCAAAATCTGCTACTTCGAAAGGATATATTGAAATCACAAAAGGCGATCACATATTTTTTAGATTTACTGATTCAGAAGGAAAAATCTGTGATCTGATTCATACAAAAATAAGTCATGGAAGTTCACAGGACATATCCAACGATCTTCTTGCAAAAATGTATAAACAGATGAAATTTGATAAGAAATCTGACCTTGAAGAATATATTAAATGTACATTTTCCGAGGATACATACAGAAATCTTCTCATAAGCAAGGGTTATGACATTTAAATATTCATTCTTTTTTTTTGAGAGACTCCCTCCCGTTCTCCTGCCACTTCAGATATTGATGAACTGAAATAACCGGCGATGCGGTCGTAGAGAATTTTGAACCTTGTATGTGAGGTTGTTCGCACGAATGAATTTTATTGGCAAATAAGGGCAATACGGTATACTTCGGTGACGATTAAACACGAAACATAGGTCGTTTTGCAGTCCAATTGTCCTCATTGTCTATACAGCAAACCGTTCATGCAACAGCCTCTGAATATTCTGTTATCCCACGTTTTGTGAACTGCCATATGATCCCACAACAGTGAGCGGTAACGGCATACAACTTACAGTATACCATAAGTTATTCGCGGTTTTTGTTATGGTATACTGTAAGTTATTTTGAGAATTTGTTCTGGTATACCCAAAGTTCGGGGAGAATTGATCTGAATTTTTTATTCAAAATGCAATACATTCAGGGAAGAAGCGGATACGTTATTTGAATGTTTGAGCCACCGGTCTGCACAGCATGAGGCATTTATCCGTTTGAACTTCACGTGAAGCCTCTCCACGTTAGTCCGTGTAGCATTTGTGAAGATGCGTCAGGTAGACAGAATGAAAGAGTGTTTCTCTGAAAGTTCCTGGAACCCTTCTTTTACCTCCTCACAGAAGATGTAAAAATCACTGGCTCCAACAATCATTCCCAAAGAGCACCTCTTCGAGTTCCATGAACCATTCAATGTTACGCTCTCTGCATTCGACGACAAATTCCTGAAGTGCCTGTTTTACGTAGTCATGGTTTGTGGTATCAATATTTTTCCCGGTAATAGCCCGTACCTGAGACTCCAAAGAGTCGGGGATGAAGAAAACAGCGTGTTTTGTTTTGCTTTTCGTCAGATGGAAATTCTCTGACTGCTTAACAAAAATATCCCCTTTGAACCGATCACAGGTATCACGTCGCAATTTTTTAAGATTTCCCGCATCTCCATCAAGGCAGAGAATCATGACAAAAGAACTATCTCTCTCTTCATAAAGAATTTTGAAATTATCTATGCAATGTTCATTCCCCCCCTCATCCTTGATGAGATAACGTAATTCTTTCCCTTTTCTCGGATTGACAAAATTCTTTATAGCACGTGTTTCAGAATTTCGAACTCCTATGAGCTCTTCTTTCCTGACGGAATCATGTTTTATCTTCTGTTCTGTCAGAAGGATGGAGAAAAAATAGAGATCGTGAACTCCTTCACAGAGAATTACCTTCTTTTCAGGCATATTCAGATGCCCCGAAGATCAAGATAGAGTTCGTTGATGACCTTCAGTCCGGCATCTGTGGTATAATCAAATTTTTCAATAGTTTCGCCGTCAGAAGTCATTTTTGAGATAAGGAGCATCTCCTTTTCTGCCTCTGTCTCCGGGAATTCCAGTGCCCCCTGGATAAGATCATAGCTATGGGTTGCCATGAAGACCTGCACATTCAGCTTATCGCAGTAGGTGAAGAGAGTCTCAATCAGAACACCCAGGTAGCGAGGGTGAAGATGGTTTTCCGGCTCTTCAATGATAAGAATGCCATTCTCTGATTGCAGAAGACTGTGCAGGGTTGTAAGAAGAACAATGAATCCGTCACCATGGGCAGAGATCGGAATCTCTTCAATTTCACCGTTTTTACGGTAGAGCACATTCTTCTGGGTAAGACGCTCAATGTTTTTTACCAAGTTGTTTTCTTTGATGAATTGTTCCAGCAGATGAATCTCTTTATCCCCGATTTCATCTAACTGAAATTTTTCAGAATGGGAGAGTTTATTCACAGACTCAACACTTTTCATAAATACCGGTAGCGTATAATTGACCCACCGTGGAGGAAATAATCGAAATAAACGTAAACTCCTAAAAAAGGTCATGCTGAGCTTTTTTGATGATTTAGTATTTATAATCGGTATTCCATCAATTTTATCCAGTTCTTTATAGAGAATGTCCTTCCCTTTTGGATAATATGGAAATACACTAAAACCACTGTCAGAAACAGTGATACAAAAGTCAACATTATCAAAGATTATGGTCAGATACTGTTCCGTTGAATCCTCATCCTCATCCTCATCCTCTGACCTGAAAGTATCGGATAGCTGTTCAATAATATTACTGTGGACTTTTGCATAGCTTTCCGGGTCTGCTTTTCTGCAATCTTCCAGACACCTATAGATTGTCAAATTGTTTATATCTGAGTTGATAAGAGCCTTTTTCTGCTGAAATTTAATATTATAAATTTCAGAAGGAGAATGTATTGAAGGTTCGTTCCCTCCACCGGTGGCATTGATATAAATTGCATCCAGAAGTGCCGATTTTCCGGTATTATTCTGACCGGTGATAATATTGATCTGATGGGGATGATAGTCCAGTTCACCAATTGCCCTGAAATTTTCTATATGTAATGTTTTAATATGGTGGGCTATTTTTTCCGGATTACCTATTGCGTGTGAATTATTAATATTTAATGAATCTATTCTGGCCATCCTAATCACTATTTCAGTTTTACCTATTTATATCTCTTTACCAGTAGCTGTTGTGGCTTCACCCGTAATATTTCATTTATCAGATTTGTTCATTTTCGTAAATGTCTGAAAATGCTCATCGAAGCTCATATAAACTCCCAGCATTTCCATATTCTACGCACCCAACATCTCCAGGAGATCACCACGGCGGAATGTGGCAGACAACTGCTGGAGGGAAATATCCCTGTCGCCATAACAATCTTTCAGTGCTTCAGATATTTGTTCAACAGCATCTTTGTGATACCTGACATGCCCGTCTTCAAATGCCTGAACCAGGGATGTAAAATTGCGGTGAGAAACATCCCCATAGGGTATATCCTGATCGGCTAACAGGGCACGACCAATCAGCATAGATAGGTAATGCGATGCATATGGGAGAAAATCAGGAGGATTTGGATCTACGGGCCGCTTTCTTTGATTTTCAACGGTTCTGAAAATAAGGACAGCCACCAAAGCCTGAGCAGCATTCAAATCTTTGAAAATATCATTATAGAGCTTCCCAAAGTGTTCTTTCCGACGGAATTTGGCCTGATGAGGTCTCTTTTTCCAGATCGCCAATACCGATTCCGCCACAATTGAACTGGTAATAACATTGGACCCGCCGCTGCCTTCTTCCCGCTGTCGTTTGTATGTGTATCCAAGATCAGAAATACCTATTTCAAGCTGTTTCTGCATTTCATCGTTGGAATGCAAATCGCGAAGGTCTACCGGATTCTGACTATTTGTTGCGTAGGTGATATCCCGCACAAACTCTTTCTGGGTCTCTGCCAGTTGGTAAACCCTCATCATTACATACGCAGACTCACTGATTCCATTCGGTAACGCATTATTCAGGGTTTCCTGAATGGTTTTGCAGGTTTGTCCGCCATTAATCACCTGCATGTTTTTGATTTGTACCTTATAATCAGATTTCTGAAAGGCATTGTAATCAAATTTGTCACAAACAACCGTAATACCATTATTGTAGAAATAAAATTTGTCAGATTTATCGGTATTGCAAAGAGTTTCATGAATCGCTGTGTTTACGCGGTTGGAGTGAAGCCCGAGATAACGGCGGATATTACGCTCCAGCAATGTATCGCCAAACGCATTGAACAGTCGGCAAATCTCCTGAACAGAAACACGTCCGACAAGAACACGCATATAGTTCATGTCCTCTACAATTGCCTGGCCACTCATCGTTACGGTGGCATCCACCGTCTTACTGCGTTGGAGAATATGTACGATTGAATCATGATTGAAATGGACGAAATCAACCCTGTCGCCATACTCTTTTTTGGCTTCGTTTATCCAGTTGCCTGCCTGATTTGTCCAGGTTGCTCCGTTGTTGCACAGAATAACCCGCACATTCGGTATGTATGCCTCCCGAATAAGTGAGCGGATCTCTTCGATTTTCGGAGCAATTTTATCATTTAATGTTACTTTACGATACGGATCAAAGAGAACCTGAACAGTGTTGAACGCTTTTTCAACGCCATTTTCCGGGAAATTTGCATCTCCATTCAGATTTTTGATCTTGTATTTTCCCTGAAAAATCGTGACCAAAAATTCTCCGTCATCAACTTCCCCAATATGGAGACCATCAACACCGGCATCATTCCCTCCATCAGTCAGAAGTTCGGCCGCTTCCTCCATAGGGACATCAAGGCAGGTGGCCATGCATAAAATTACAAATGCAGCCGATTTCTTCTTATTGATGTCAGCACCATCAGGCAGCCAGTCAGGGTGGTCCTCAACGATACCGGTAATTCTTTGATCTATAATACTCGCGTTGATGTCCATAACAACCGCCACTAATGTATTGTATATCCTTATTCATCTTTAACTCCTACCAGTCAGCGTTCAGTATTTTTTCAATTTAATTCAGCCAGATGAACCGTTACAAACCAAATCTCAAAACTCCACGCTCTGACGTTCAAAAATCACCGAACAACAAAACAACAAAAAAATAACAGTATGCGAAGGAAGGGATTCGAACCCTCGAACATCTACATGACTAGGCCCTGAACCTAGCGCCTTTGACCTGGCTCGGCAACCCTCGCGCCTGATTCTATATGTGGTTAAACAAAATAAAGATGTGTATTTGTTGATTGATTATTTGGCGTCCACATCTTTTTTGGCATCAGTTTTCGTGCCGGTTTTCGCGTCAGTTTTCACATCGGTTTTGGCATCAGTTTTGGCATCAGTTTTAGTAACGGTTTTCACGTCAGCTTTGGTAACGGTTTTGACATCCGTTTTCGTGTCAAGAGCATCACCCTTTCTCCCCGCCTTATCCATCTCCCGCTGCTTGAGTTCCTTCCTCTTAATCTTCCCCGAGATAGTCTTCGGCAGAGTCTCCACAAACTCAATCGCACGCGGATACTTATACGGAGCCGTCACCTGTTTGACATAATTCTGGATATCATGAACCAAGGCCTCCGACGGACTATACCCGGGTGCAAGGATAATAAAGGCCTTCACAACCTGGCCCCGGATGACATCCGGCGTCCCGACAACCGCTGCCTCCTGCACAGCCGGGTGCTCCATCAGCGCACTCTCCACCTCAAACGGGCCAATGCGGTATCCGGACGCTTTTATCACATCGTCATCCCTCCCTACAAACCAGAAATACCCGTCCTCATCCATATAGGCCTTATCCCCGGTATAGTAATAGCCATCACTAAACGACTTCGCATTCTCTGACGAATTATCAATATATTCCCGTAAGAGACCAACCGGCCGCGGGTTCAGACATATTGCGATATGCCCTTCTTCATTCAGAGGAGCAGGCTTTCCCTCGTCATCATGAATTTCAATATTCCATCCCGGCGATGGTTTGCCCATAGAACCAAACCGTGGCTCCATACTGGGGAATGTCCCGATACACAGTACCGTCTCTGTCTGGCCGTATCCCTCATAAATGGTAAGACCGGTCGCTTTTTTCCAGACACGGATAACTTCAGGGTTCAGCGGTTCACCCGCACTGCAGCAATGGCGCAGTTCACTGAAATCAAACTTCTCCAGTTCAGCGAGAATCAGCATACGATAGATAGTAGGCGGCACACAGAAGGTAGTCACACCATACTTTTCAATAACCGGAAGAAGTTCGGTCGCATGGAATTTACCCCGGATATCATAGACCATGATAGCCGCACCCTCATTCCACTGGCCAAACAGTTTTCCCCAGGTACTCTTTCCCCATCCCGTATCAGCCACCGTGAAATGAAGATCCGTACTCCGGACATCATGCCAGAAGCGCCCCGTCACAATATGACCAAGGGCATAACTGTGGTCATGGAGCACCATCTTCGGTTCTCCCGTCGTACCTGACGTAAAGAAAATCAGCATCGGATCGGTGGCCTTCGTCTGCACCAGACCACTGAAAGATACCAGTTTACTCGAGACAGGAGCCGGATACGCCAGTTCAACCGGATAACTGATCCATCCATCCCGTTCGCCATCAACAATAAATCGTGATTCAAGAGACGGGCACTCATCAAAGATAGCATCCACCTTATGGGCATTCTCTTCATTCGTGATGACCATCTTAATGTCAGCAACATTAATCCGGTACTTCAGATCCTGTTCGGTGAGCATCGTTGGTGCCGGGCAATACACCACACCCATCTTGATCATACCCAGCACAAAGAACCACCACTCAGGTACCCGCGGAAGCATAATCAGGACACGCTCCCCCTTTGCGGGCCCGTATTTGATGAGCATATTTGCCACCTGGTTTGACCGGCGGGAGAGATCGCGGAAGGTGTATTTCTTCTCCTCCCCCTGCTGGTTGACCCAGACCATGGCAAGTTTATTCCGGTCCTTCTTTGCCCATCCGTCTACGACATCAAAACTAAAATTGTAATATTCCGGTACATCGATTGAAAATGAATTATACGTCTCACTATAATCCGCCATATTGTGCCGTGAATAATCCAAATCCTCACCGTTCATCACGGGAATACCATTTCCGTCAAGTTCGGGGAAATGGGTGGTGCACACCTCAGTTATCCAGTCAGAACGCGAGATATCCTGATTCTTAGAGTCACGATCTATTTTTTGGACAAGTTCATCGTCCATTGTTATCGAGTAACGCACCATGACATACTATTTTGGTGCACATAGTAATAAAAAATTGTGGTGGCCTGCACCACCATAAAATAAGATCAGTTGTCTGCAGATTTTTTCAGTTCTTCATCACGCAGCACATTTCGTTTAATCTTCCCTGAAATTGTTTTGGGAAGGGTGTCAACAAATTCAATGGCCCGCGGATATTTATAGGGGGCTGTCACCTGTTTCACATGATTCTGGAGTTCTTTGACGAGCGTCTCAGAACCATCAAATCCCTGATTCAGGACAATAAATGCCTTGACAATCAGACCACGGATACGGTCAGGTGAACCGACAACCGCTGATTCCTGAACCGCCGGGTGTTCAAGAAGCGCACTTTCAACCTCAAACGGGCCAATGCGATATCCGGAACTCTTTATGACATCATCATCCCGGCCGATAAACCAGAAGTAGCCGTCTTCATCACGGTAGGCCTTATCACCGGTATAGTAAAACCCATCGACAAAGGACTCTTTGTTTGCCTCTTCATTCTCGAGATATTCCACAATGAGGCCAACCGGCCGGGGATTCAACGAAACGGCAATGCGCCCTTCTTTATAATCCACAACAGGATGTCCATCCTCATCATGCAGTTCAATATGCCATCCGGGCGATGGTTTCCCCATGGAACCAGGTTTGTTCTCGATGCACGGAAACGATGCAATAGCACAGCATGTCTCCGTCTGGCCATACCCTTCATAAATGGTCTGACCCGTCCCTTCTTCCCATACTTTGATGACTTCAGGGTTCAGGGGTTCACCCGCACTACAGCAGTGGCGCAGTTCAGACAGGTCATATTTTGCAAGGTCTGCAATAATGAGCATCCGGTAGACCGTTGGCGGGCAGCAGAACGTTGACACTTCATATTTTTCAATCAGAGGCAGGAGTTCTGTCGCCTTGAATTTACCCCAGACATCATAAATGAGAAGGCAGGTACCCTCAATCCACTGTCCAAAGATTTTACCCCAGCCACATTTGGCCCATCCGGTATCAGAATAGGTAAAATGCACATCATTTGCCCGGACATCCTGCCATAATTTCGCGGTCACAATATGGCCTAAGGGATACGCATTGTTATGCAGCACCATCTTTGCCTCACCGGTTGTCCCGGAGGTGAAATAGATGAGCATCGGATCGGTTGAACGGGTCCGGTTTGTATACGGCATACTGACCTTCCGGTGCGATACCGGAGCCGGATACACCAGTTCCTCCTGATAACTCACCCAGCCATCCTTATCACCATCAACAAGGAGTTTGGTCTGCAGTGTTGGACAGTCATCAGATATCCGGTCGAATTTGTCAGAATTTTCAAAATCCGTTATGACCATCCGGAAATTGCCTGCATTCATTCGGTACTGGATATCTTTGGGGGTAAGTAACGAGGGTACAGGACAGACAACTGCACCAAGTTTGATTACTGCGATGACAAAGATCCACCACTCCGGAACCCGCGGCAGCATGATCATGACCCTGTCCCCTTTATTTATGCCAAACTTCAGGAGAATATTGGCGGCCATATTGGAGAAATTCTTCATATCACGGAAGGTGAATTTCTTCTCTTCCCCGTCCTGATTTGCCCAGATCATCGCCAGTTTGTTTCTGTCACGCTGTGCCCAGTCGTCGATGACATCATACCCAAAATTGAAAAATTCAGGTACATCAATGGAGAATGTACGATATGTCTCATCGTAATCCACCATATTATACTCTGCGTCTGCCATAGAATCAACAAATGTTTGGTGTAACGGGGTATAGTATTTCCTTCTGCACTGCCTATGTGCGGATTACCAGAACCGGTGCGTCTTAATATAATTCCGTTCCGCCTTTAGAATCTCCCGGTAAAAATCATCGCCGTCACACATCCTCGCTATGATGCGTGAGGCATTCTCCGGCCCCACCCCCCGGGCGGCAAGCGCCACCACCGCCTGCCTCCCGCTTGACAGAACAATATTGGCATTCTTCATGAACCGTCGTTCAGTGGCTTTTTCTTCATTCGTCTTCTGCTTCTTTTTTACGGTGGGAATAAGTTCATCCTCCCACGGTTTGAGTGCTGCCACCAGACGTGCCCCGCATTTCGGGCACTGGGGCTGTTCAGATACCCGTGACACTTTGGTAAGACTCTTCCATTTGCGGCAGTTCATGCAGAAGAGGAGAATATTATCATCCTCGATTCTGCGTTTCACCGCAGCAATGATTGCCTGATCAGCACTCGGGGGCGGGATAATATCACGGGATGATGAAAGCCCTTCCCTTCCGATTGCAGACAGGGGGGCAATCACCACCTCTGTCTCACCTGACTGTATCTGCTGGACCAGACGGGCCGCCTCTTTTACGTCCATAATAGTGGTGAAGAGTTCCCGGTAGGTCTCCGTCTGGATGGAAGTGTCCTCAAACGTCTCCAGAAGCCGGTGGATACTGATGCGTTCGTAATCGGCCTGCTGATCAATCGCACCAAATTTCTTTGCAATCTGAACAATTTTGTACTTAAAGAGTGCCGTTCTCTTCATCGCCAGCCGGAGAAGCCCTTCAATATGTGCCGGGTCGACGGAATACAGAAGGTCACGGAGATCTCCCGCCCGGATTCCGGACGGCAGGCGGAATACAATCCGGTATGCCCCGACCTCAATACCCACACTGGAACCATACCGGGCGGTCAGAAGAATAGACAGCACACGGGAAAGGGCCTCATTTGCCTTGTGCCCCCCGCAGATATTCATGACAACGCCATCGTCAAAATGTTCAAGTGTCACAAGATTGTCTGATGCAACCGGTGCACCACTATCCTCCATCGAGGAGATAATATCATCTGCATAGGTCTCAGACAATGCACCGGCACCATACGCGGCAAATGCATGGGTCCGGCGGAGACGTCCCGTTTCCTGTGCGACCGCAAACGGCACCGGTATCTGTTCCCCCTCCCATGAAGGCAGTTCACCCGTTGCCGAATGAGCCGGTTCAACAATTATTTTCCCGTCATCCAGGTCAACAACCTGCCAGAGCTGGCCCTTGACAATAAAGGTTGCACCGGTGTTAATCCAGCCAATCACAAAGGATTCATCAAGGGTGCCCACCGGGCGGCGTGAGACCAGATCAAAAATCTGCACCTTTTTCTCATCGGGAATCATCGAGAGATTGCCATACAGATATGTCCGGCACCGCCCGGTTCGTGTCAGGAGATTTCCTTCCATTCTGATGAGCCGGTGCTCTGCCATCTGCCCGCATACCTCAGGCACCGCACCACAGTCATAAAACCCATATGCCCTTTGAATAATCGCCGTAACCCGGCCGATGGTTATTTCCCCATACTCCACCAGAAGGGCGGCAATCTGGTTCGCCAGCACATCCAGTGCACCATGGATGATGGAGACGTCCTCTGACTCATTCTGTTTTGCCTTGCGGGTAATAACGAGAGACTCACAGAGATCATCAAACCCGGTGGCAAGAATCGTCCCGTGGGAAACCGTGTCAAGGCGATGCCCGGCCCGCCCTACCCGCTGCAAAAGGCGCGACACCTCCCGTGGGGATCCAAACTGAATGACCCGTTCGATGTGCCCGATATCAATACCCAGCTCCATGGACGATGTGCAGATAAGCGACCGGATTTTTCCCTGTTTAAACCGGTCTTCCGCATCAATCCGAACCTCTTTTGAAAGAGAGCCGTGATGCACTTCCACATCACCCCGTTCATACAGGCGGTGCCCCAGCGCCTCTGCGGTTGAACGCGTATTGACAAACAGCAGTGAGGATTTGTCATGGTCAATGCACCGCTCAACCGCCCGCACCTGGGAATCAAAATCCTCTCCCGCAAACCGGACAGAGATATCCATATGCGGTGCAGCGGGGATATTGACAATAGCATGAGGGCGGTCTTTTCCGGTGAGAAACGAGGCCACCTCTTCCGGATTTCCCACGGTAGCAGACAGACCGATTCTCTGGAACTCCCCTGCATATTCTGCAAGACGCTCAAGGGCGATTGACAACTGGGCCCCCCGTTTGCTTCCGGCGAGTTCATGAATTTCATCAATTATCACATACCGGACCTGGGGCAGATGTTCCCGGAGACGTTTGCCGATGAAGAGTGCCTGAAGGGTTTCGGGCGTTGTTATCAGAAGGTCAGGAGGATTCAGCGCCTGTTTTCTCCTTTCATACTGCGATGTATCCCCGTGACGAACTCCCACGGAGAGCCCCAGTTCATGGCACCACCACTGCAGACGAAAGAGAATATCGCGGTTTAAGGCACGAAGTGGGGTGATATACAAGGCTTTAAACCCGCTTCCCGGCAGATGAATAAGCCGGTCAAACACCGGGAGCATGGCACTCTCCGTCTTCCCGGTGCCGGTTGGTGCGATAAGGAGGAGATGTTTCCCTTCCATGATGGGAGGAATTGCCTTCTGCTGCGTGAGAGACAGTTCCAGAAAATTTCGTTTCAGAAGCGTCGCCTGAATTTCAGGAGATAAGAGATTACGCGCGGGCATTTTTTATAAGCCTCCCCAGACGGTCAATATATGTCCCGTCCCCTAAGAATACTTCGGCGTTTTCCGCATCAAAACAGCGTGACACCGGGCTCAGTTTACTCGCATGAATGATGCGCACATCAAGCCCCCCGGCATACTCAAAGAATGCCGGCATGAAGAGAATGCGGGTGCTCCGGCCGTTTTCATGTAGAGCAAGCCCGGCACACTCCTCATCTATTTCTGCCAACAGGTATGCCGGCTGCGCCCGGAGAGAGCACCCCACCTCGTCATACAGGCTTACCACCGGATGATGATGCCCGCATACAATCAGATTCCCCACGGATTCCGGGGGAAGATGCATATGCCCGTGCACATACCACGTCCCGTCAATCAGTGCCCCCCTCTTCGGCAGCAGTTCTTCCGGCTCTAAAAAACGTTCAATGCCCCCGTCATGATTCCCCGGAATCAGCCGGAACGGAATTTTCTTCCTGATGGTATCAAGAATCTGAGGCAGTTCTGCAAACTCCTGATGGCTCATCAAAGGAACCGAATGCTTCAGATCCCCCAGGAACAGAAGCATATCAGGATCTGTTTCATCAATACACGAACATATCCGCCGGAGACGCTCGCGGCTGTTGCTTGCGATATGAACACCTTTCCGGGAGAAACCGGATTCAGCACCAAAATGCGCATCAGCAATCACGAGGAGCCTGCACGTGTTTTTCATCAGAAGTGCAGGCCCGCCGGAGATAAACTCAGGGGTCATATTTTTTACAATAATCTGATTATATCCGGTTTGGGCTGATAACAGTCACCATCATCAATCATGGCCTTCAGAGCAGCACGGGTTGTGTCAGGAGACACACCTTTTTTCTCCAGTGCGGCAATCAGTTCATCAACTGCCACAGAATTTTTCTCATCGGAAATATCCCGAATCTCTGTTTCCACCTGTAAAATTACCGCATCGTCCGCTACAACAGGGCCCGGACTCACTGTCGCAACGGTTAGAAGCGCCTTCTCTGCCATATCACACAACCGTTTTCTCAGGTCCGGATTTATTGCAGGCGTATCCTCAATATAGTCAACGAGGTCCCCTGCTGCAGCGACAACAAACGTGTCCCGCACCGCCCGTGAGACCGGCACCATTGATTCCGGCACAGGCCTGCACTCCCCTGCCGTGCACTGGATCTCTGCCGCACAGAGAACAAACACCGGGAAGGTTGTCTCCCGTAAAAATGCGGATATTTTGGCATTGCCCGTATGGCATCCCACAACCAGCACACCCGTCGGGTCATACAGAGAAAGAGATACCATCAATTTTCCCATACCCGGGACCTCGGTGAGTGCGCCACACAAAAGGCATCTCGTAATAGTTCTCCCGGAAAGAGCCCGGATTCCATTATTCTGTGCGTCTGTTCTCCCTGCATTCAGGTCTTCAGCAAATATTTTCTGGTACGATTCCATGGGATATCCTTACGGTATCATTTTTATCCGGACAATCAATATTGTATCTATTGGACACGTATAGATCATATCTGCCGGGTGAAGAGCAATCTGTCTGTATGCACAAACACAGACATCAATCGATGCTCTAATACTTTTCAATGAAGAATATCATATCAACAGATGTACTAGTCTGCGACATACGATTACGGGGTAGGGAATAAAAATGACAACACATACAATCTGGATTGAAAAATACCGCCCGTTGGTGCTGGATGACGTTGTCGGGCAGGACGAAATAGTCTCCCGCCTGAAATCATATGTCAGTTCAGGAAACCTTCCGCATCTCATGTTTACCGGAAATGCAGGTATTGGAAAGACAACGTCTGCGGTCGCCCTGGCACGGGAATTTTTTGGCGATACATGGCAGATGAATTTCCGGGAACTGAATGCATCCGACGAACGGGGCATCGATGTCGTACGAAACCAGATTAAACAGTTTGCGCGGACAGCACCCCTTGGAGGAGCAGAATTTAAGATTCTCTTCCTTGATGAGGCAGATGCGCTGACGCCTGACGCACAGGCAGCACTGCGCCGCACGATGGAGAATTACGCACCCAACTGCAGATTTGTTCTCTCCTGCAATTACTCTTCAAAAATTATCGACCCCATTCAGAGCAGATGTGCCATATACCGGTTCAGACCCCTCTCAAAAGAGGCGATAACAACAGAAATTGCCCGCATCACCGAGACGGAAGGACTGGAATGCACCACCGAAGCACTGGATGCAATCGTCTATGTCGCCCAGGGTGATATGAGAAAGGCCATCAACGCATTACAGGGTGCGGCCATTGTCAGCCAGAAAATAAACGAAGATATGATCTATGAGATCACATCAACGGCACGCCCGGAGGAAATTGAGGGGCTGATGCAGACATCTGTTGCCGGTGACTATGAAGGAGCAGAAGCGCTGGTGCATGAACTCCTCTATTCGCGGGGTATTGCACCAAATGAACTGATAAACCAGATGTACCGGTCCATTATCAAAATGCCACTTGAACGCCGGCTGAAAACACAATTAATATCGCACCTTGGCGAAGCAGACTTCCGTCTGAGTGAAGGGGCAAACAGCGATATACAGATGGAAGCACTGATTGCAAATATTGTACTGAGTGCTGAAAAAATTGCAAACCAGTAAGGAGGCACACCAGGTGGAAGAAGAAGAGATTGACAATATGGAAATTATCGACCGTGCAGCCGACTGGAACAAATTTCTCAAGAAACATTATCGAAAAGAAATCGGAGAAATCAGTGCACAGTATCCACACCTGAAATCTCTTGAAATAGATTACCGGAAACTCTCTGAGTGGGGAAAAACCGGGCTTGAAATCGCTGATGAACTCCTGAAAAGTCCCGGCAAGGTTATCGGGGATGTGAAAGATGCAATCAGAAATTATAATCTGATATTTACCAAGGATGATGAAGAAAAAGCTGACCACATCAATATCCGTTTCCGTTCCCTTCCCCGGAAAATTGATGTCCGTGACATCCGTTCCCACCATATTAACACCTTCATCTCGGTAGAAGGAATTCTCAGAAAAACAACAGAAGTACGTCCCCGGCTGATACAGGCAGTCTTCCGGTGCCTTCAGTGTGGCACCATGAGTGCACCGTACCGGCAGGAGTATACACGATTTCAGGAACCCTACCGGCCATGCGCCCAGTGTGAACGGACAACAAAGATGGAACTTGTGCCGGCACTCTCCACCTTTGTCGATGCACAAAAATTACGCATACAGGAATCACCCGAAGGGCTGCGGGGCGGGGAACAGCCGCAGACGCTTGACGTTGACGTAACTGACGACTTATCGGGATCAGTTTCGCCGGGTGACCGGGTCGTCATCAACGGCATTCTCCGTTCCGTCCAGCGGATGAACCACGGCCAGAAAAGCACCCTCTTTGATATCTACATCGAAGCCAACTCCATTGAAATAGGCGAGAAGGAGTTCGAAGAGGTCGCAATCTCAGAAAAAGAAGAAGAAGTCATTCTGGAACTGAGCAAAGATCCCGAAATATATGATAAAATAACCCAATCCATTGCACCGTCCATTTATGGTATGCAGGATGTCAAAACGGCTATATCACTCGTCCTCTTCGGCGGTATTGCAAAACTGATGCCGGACGGAAGCCGTCTTCGGGGGGATATACACATGCTTCTGGTGGGAGACCCGGGTATTGCAAAGTCCCAGGTGTTACGATATGTCATCAAGCTCTCTCCCCGTGGCATCTATACCAGTGGCAAATCATCCACGTCTGCCGGTCTGACTGCAACTGCCGTCAAAGACGAATTTGGTGACGGCCGGTGGACACTTGAGGCAGGTGCACTGGTCCTTGCGGACATGGGTATCGCTGCGGTTGATGAGATGGATAAGATGGCAAAAGAAGATCGCAGTGCACTCCATGAAGCGATGGAACAGCAGACCGTATCCATAGCGAAGGCAGGCATCACCGCTACCCTGAAGACACGGTGTGCTCTTCTGGGAGCGGCAAACCCAAAGATGGGGCGGTTCGATGAGTATGCTCCAATAGCCGAGCAGATTAATATGCCGCCATCACTCCTGTCACGGTTTGACCTCATCTTCATTATGGAGGACAAGCCGGAAGAGAAACTGGACCGTGCCATTGGTGAACATATCCTGAAAGCCCACAGTGTCGGTGAACTGATTGAGCACAATTCAAAATTCCCGATGGAAGGCATCGATGAAGAATACATCAAACGCCAGCTGGCACCCGTCACTCCGGAGATAGACCCGGAACTTTTCCGGAAATACATTGCCTACTCAAAACGGAACTGTTTCCCGATTCTCTCTGATGATGCCCGCGAGCACATCATGAGTTATTATCTGAATCTGAGACGTCTCGCGGATGATAACAGTAAACCGGTACCGGTCACAGCGCGGCAGCTGGAAGGACTGGTGCGTCTTGCAGAGGCAAGTGCACGTATTCGCCTCAGTGATGAGATTGAATTTTCTGACGCTGACAGAGTCATTACGATTGCCGACAGATGCCTGAAGAAAGTGGCATATGACGCTGAAACCGGAACATACGATATTGACAAACTGGTCACCGGTGTCTCAAAGAAACGCCGGGATATTGCACGGATTCTAAAAGAGACAATTCGTGAACTGGCGGACGATAAAGGCAATGCACAGATTGCTGATATCACCGGCAATCTCATCACAGCCGGATACAAAAAGGATGATATCGAAAAGATGGTAGAAAAACTGACAATGTCAGGAGAAGCAATGGAAATACGCCATGGGGTAATAAAGCTCATATGAATGAGCCCAGACCCACTGATTTAAGTGATTCAACAGAGAAACCACCTGTATATTATGACAGACAATAAAATTCAGGCTGCTTTTGAAGCAGGAATAAAACTTGGTGCCCTCTACCACCAGTGGGTAGGCACCCCCATATCACCGGACACGGCCAAATCCGTTGAGACGGCCATTGCAAATGCAGTCGCCCTGCAGCCCTGCGTGGCTTCGGTTTCTGTTACTATCAATACCGACATGATGGAAATCAATGCATTCGGCTACAGTGAACTGGCAGGAAAAATGTTTGAGGTTGAGATTCAGACCACGGTAGAAGACGCAACATGCATTGCATCCCTGAAGTTTGACGGCGAATATCCCCTCATGGAAATCCTTGAGATCAAATGACGGGGTTAGGATTTCCCGTAACAGACGATCATATCCACATTGACCGGGAAAACGGCCGGGGAACAGAAGCGGCCAAGGACTTTTTCCGGGCGGGCGGAACACATATGTTCCTCGTCACAAAACCGTCCTGGTCTCACAATATTCATCCCGTCACCGGAGATGAGTTCAGGGAGGTATATGAAATCACCCTGAAGACAGCCGCCGCCATCCGGGAGACAGGTGTGGTGGTATTTCCTATATTCGGTGTTCATCCGGCAGAGATTGGCAGACTGACAGAGCGGATGTCATTGTCTGATGCAGAAGACGTGATGAAACGCGGCCTTGACATTGCAGCAGAATATGTACAGGACCAGTCAGCAGTCGCACTGAAATCAGGGCGCCCCCATTATCCGGTTGAACCGGATGTCTGGGATGCATCAAACCGCATTTTACAGCACGCTCTTACTCTTGCGCATGACCATGACTGTGCGCTCCAGATACATGCGGAGACAGGGCCATGCATCGATGTCGCTGAGATGGCAAAACAGATCGGGATGTCACCAAAACGGGTGGTAAAACATTTCGGCATGCCGGATACGCCTCTTATGCCCTCCCTTCTTGCACGCCACGAGGGCATCCCGACAGCGGCAGAGAACCACCTTACCTTCACGATGGAGAGTGACTATATGGATGACATCTCCCGCCCGGGATCAGTCATCGGGCCAAAATCCGTGCCGCGATATACCCGGAGATACCTTGAACGGGGCGTCTTTTCTGAAGATGATGCATGGACTATTCATGCAGAAACTCCCGCAAAGGTATATGGTGTGGAAATATCCCTCCCGTAGCGCTTTCCCCATATTTTTAATCCATTCCTGCCAAATACTATACACTATGTATATGAAGATACACCGGTGTTCAGGGGCAGGTGGCATTGTTGCGGTATGTGACACCGAACTTATCAACACAACCCTTAAAGACGGGGATATCACCATACACGTAACGGATGCATTCTACGGCACCACTATCTGCTCAGAAGATATGGTGAAAGACGTAATCCGGCACGCAGCAAACTGCAACCTTATCGGGGAAAAAGCAGTTCAGGCAGCAGTTGACTGTGGCGTTCTGGAAAAAAACGGATACATGCTGATTGGAAATGTCCCCCATGCCCAAATCTACTGAACCAATAAAAAAGAGAGAGCACACTACATATGACAATACAGGAAAATTTTTGCCCAAAATGCGGGGAAAAAACCGAAAATGAAGGTATTTGCAATAATTGCATGAGATCGTCGGTTGAATGGGCCACCTGTGAAAACCGGATCCAGTGCGTCATCTGCCCAACCTGCGGTTCGATTAAGAAGGGAAGTATCTGGACGGATGTACCATACGAGCGCCAGAAACTGACCGAAGAACTTGCATACGATGCAGTAGCCGTCCACGCTGATCTAGAGGACCTGGAAATCGCTATCAGCACCAGAGAGACAAGTCCCAACCGCACAAACTGCACAATCTTTGTTCGGGGAATTTTGTACGGAGAACCAGTCTATAAAACATTTGAAACACTCATTGCCTGGACAAAAGAGAACTGTGACCGGTGCAGCCGGTTATCCGGTGGATATTACGCATCAACGATTCAGGTACGCGCATTAAGCAGAAAACCGGATCAGTTTGAAAAGGAACAGGCTCTCAAAATTGCCTACAGTATTGAAGACAGCGTGCAGGAAGCCGGAGAACGCCTTTCGTTCATCACCAGGACTGGTGATGTTCATGATGGGGTGGACATCGTTGTTTCAAGCCACAGTCTCGGGGATACCATTTCCCGGGAAATTGTAAACAAGATGGGGGGGAAAATCACCCGGCATCCGAAACTGATTGGTGAGCAGGACGGGAAAAAAGTATACCGTATCACGATTCTTCTGCGGCTACCGGAATTCCGGAACGGCGACATCATTTGCTTTAATAAACGATACTACGAGGTCAGAGGAACTGATTCAGGTCTTATCAGGGTATTTGACCTGAGTGAAGGCAAATCAAATGTCCTGCATGAGAATGGAGTCGGATTCCGACTGATTGGCAATCTGAGAGAAGCGGAAAGAGCAGATGTTACCTATCTGGACCGGGATGTTGCAGGCATTCTGGACCCTGTTTCATACGATATAAAAGAAGTAAAGGCACACGAATGGATGAGACTCGTCGCACATGAAAAGGTGAAATTCCTTCGGGACCGCGAAGAAGAAGTAATCGTTCTGGTAGGATAAGCAATGAGGGTGCGGAAATATCCCCGGGATATGCTCCCCGAACTCAGGAATGCTGAATGGGTGGATACGTCCCGCCGCCCGTATGTCAAAGGAAATGACGCATTCATCCCGGTCAAAGAGACCTATGATGCAGATGAGGTGCTCGCGGAAAAGATGCCCTATGCCGGGAGGGGATACCAGATGTTAGGTGACGTTGCCATCCTGCATGGCAATCCCCCCACACAAAAAGACATCACCGGTATCTGCGACTGGGTGCATCCGCGGGGGATTGTGTATATTTCCGGATACTGCGGAGAAAAAAGAGTCCCCACGGCAACGCTTGTCTACGGAGAATGCGGGGAGGTCTGCCACCATGAAGCAGGTTTTATTTTTTATCTGGACCCCTGCAAAGTAATGTTTGCAATGGGAAACCGTGAGGAAAAAATACGGGTCTCCGGATTAATCCGGGAATCAGGAAAAAATCGTCCGATACGCTGTGCCGATATGTTTGCGGGCATTGGATACTTCACCATACCTGCCGCAGTGAACGGTGCAACGGTTCATGCAATGGAGATAAATCCGGATTCATTTCAGTATCTGAAACAAAATATCGCGGCAAACGGCGTTGAGTCAAGGGTTACGCCGGAACAGGGGGACTGCAGAGACTGCCTCTCTGGTGTCTACGACCATATCCTGATGGGCCATTTTGATGCACCCGTGTTTTTGTCCGATGCCTGTGCCCATGTACGGCCGGGGACGGTGCTCTCCGTCCACACGGTGGGAGAGCAGTCAGAAAAAATCTCCCGGTGCTGCGCTGAGGCTGGATATGCCACAGAGATTATCCCGTACCGGGTCAAAAAGTACGCACCAGGTGTCTGGCACATGGTGCATGATGTGGTGATTCAATGAATACGATACGCACAACCCTTGCAGGAAAAAATATTGTTTTGGGCATAACGGGAAGCATTGCCGCGGTTGATTGTGTAAAACTTGCCCATGCACTCCGGCGCTCAGGGGCCGATGTGCAGGGAGTGATGACCAGTGCTGCCTGTGGTATCCTCAACCCTGACGCCATCACCTACGCAACGGGAAACGTGACCCTCTCCCGGTGTGGGGGACTGGTCGAGCATGTCACCTACTGCGGTGACGGGGGGAGGGCTTCTCTCCTGTTAATCGCACCGGCAACGGCGAACACCATCTGCAAGATTGCCCATGGCATCGACGACACGCCGGTAACAACCTTTGCAACCACTGCCATCGGAAGGGGAATGCCGGTTGTTCTGGTGCCGGCGATGCACGAGAGTATGTACCGCCACCCGGGTGTCTGTGCCTGCCTTGAAACTCTCAGGACGTGGGGAATCACCATCGTTGACCCCCGCATTGAAGAAGGCAAGGCAAAAATTGCAGATACCGCAACCATCGTCCATGAAACAGAAAGAGCACTGTCCGGCCTGCCTCTTGCAGGAAAAACGGTTCTTATAACGAGCGGGCCCTGCCGCGAACGGCTGGATGATGTCCGGATACTGACCACACGGTCTACCGGAAAGATGGGATATGAACTGGCACGGGAAGCCTCCCGCCTGGGTGCAGAGGTATGGATGGTGCATGGAGATACCACTGCCATACCCCATGTGCGTAATGTTCATGCAGAATCTGCCGGTGAAATGCGGGAATGCATCCGCTCTCTTTGTGCAGAACAAATATTTGATTATTATATCAGTGCGGCTGCAATTTCCGATTTCGCACCGGAACCATATGAGGGGAAAATCCCCAGCGGCGAGACCATAACAATTGACCTCTTACCACAGCCCAAAATCATTCAGGACGTAATGCATGCAGAGAACCGGCCGAAAACAATTGTCGGGTTTAAGCTGGGATGGAACAGCAGGGAAGAAGCCCGGAACCTGCTTGATACAGGTGCTGATCTTGTTGCCGCCAACACCCCGGATGCACTCGGAGCGGATGCCGGTGCATACGAACTCATTACCAGAGACCGTTCTGTGCACGCAGAAGGAACAAAAGCAGAGGTAGCAGAAATTCTATGGCAAAATCTGCTATAGGCTTTTCACCCGGCCATATCTCGGGGTATTTCCGGAGAGTTGACGGGGATGGCCCGGATACCACCGGGAGCTGCGGCGGGGGTATTGTGATTGACAAAGGAGTGCACGCGGTGGTAACGCCTGCTGACACAACGACGGTATCCATCTGTGTGGAGCACAATCCGGGTGAAGAAACCTGTATTGCGTATTCATCCCCGCCCATTGAGTATGCGCTGAAGAACCTCGGTGTGACCGCAGCGGTGAAGACGGTGACGTCTCTCCCGCCGGGTGCCGGGTTTGGACTCTCTGCTGCAGCACTTCTCGCAACGCTTGCTGCAGCAAACGCACTCTTTGAAACCGGGCTCACCGACAATGCCATTGCCCGACTTGCCCATCTCTCCGAACTGGAGTACCAGACCGGACTGGGGGATGTCGCGGCATGCACCGGAGGTGGTATTGTCTGCAGGAACCATCCCGGCATTACTGCTGACATAATCCGGATGAAGGGTGACGGCGTCTGCATCTCTGCACTGAGCTTTGGCGGATTAAACACCGCTGATGTCATCACCTCTCCCGTACAGATGGCCCGTGTCAAAGAGGCATATGCGGCCGGATGTGCCGAAAGCCCGGAGGAATTTTTCCGCACAGCACGAACGTTTGCTGAAAAAAGCGGAATGATACCGGATGAAATCCGGCCGATATTACAGGCATGTGATGATAAAGGAATTCCTGCATCCATGACCATGCTTGGGAAGGGTGTTTTTGCCCTTGGCGACATATCGTTCTCTGTACTATCTGAATATGGAATACCCCTGGAACTGCATGTGGCAGAAGAAGGGTTCAGACTAATTGACGTGATAAAATGATACCCGAAGATCATCCCCGGTACCGATCGCTCATGGCACGCGAACGGATTGCAGACGGCGTCCGTTCCGGCATGGTGGTAATTGAAGGAGCAAGTGCGCATGGCAGAGGAGAGGCATTTGACTATCTCCTGGGAGAAAAGTCATCAGCATCTGCAAAACGTGCTGAAAAAACCGCTGCTGCATTCCTTCTGGCAGGCTTCCGAACGGTCATATCCGTAAACGGGAACACCGCAGCTCTTGCAGCAGCAGAAATCCGGGACCTTGCGGAGGCATCCGGTGCCGCAGTGGAAATAAATCTGTTTCACCGGACGGACGTTCGGATGGAGACCATCACCGCACACCTGAAAGCAAACGGAGTAACCGTTCTTGAAGGAACCGCAGAACGTCTCCTTCCCCTTTCCCACGACCGGGCACTCTGCCTGAGAGACGGCATCTATGCGGCCGATGTGGTACTCGTGCCCCTCGAAGACGGGGACCGGTGTGAAGCACTTGTCGCGATGGGGAAGACGGTCATAACAATTGACCTCAATCCCCTCTCCCGCACCGCCCAGACTGCAACACTGACAATTGTTGATGAACTGACACGGGCACTGCCGAATATTACCCGGGCGTGCAGGGAGCAAAACCCTGAGACAGGGGAACAGCTGATTGCAGACCATGACAATCATCGCCTTCTTTACGCCGCATTGCAGACCATGCAGGAGACACTCACCGATGCTATGGATTGAAAAATACCGCCCCCGGACATTTGATGAAATAAAGGGACAGGATGCCGTCATTGCGATGATAAAGGCCTTTTCTGCAGACAATATGCTGCCGCATCTTCTGATTAGCGGCCGCCACGGTACCGGAAAGAGTGTGGCTGTTGAATGCATCGCAAAGTCATTGTATGGCGATTTCTGGAAGGAGAATATGACCATCATCCAGACCGGGGCACTCTTCCGCGGGGGCAGAGCCTATCTGGAAAATGAGGAGAAATTTTCCCATCTCTATAAAAAAGAGGCCAGCGTAATATCAAATTTCAAGTATATCGTGCGCTGGTTTGCCTCGGTGAAACCGCTGGATGCAGAATTCAAACTGATGGTGTTTGATGAAGCGGAATCCCTGACATTTGAGGCGCAGCAGGCACTCAGGAGAATGATGGAACGGTATTCCGGGACATGCCGGTTCATCTTTATTACACGGACCCAGAGTGCAATCATCCCTGCCATCACCTCACGTGCCCTGCCTCTTTTCTTCCGGCCGCTGTCTGATGAGACCATACTCTCACTGATGACAGAAATTCTCGAAAAAGAAGAGGTGCCTGAGACCGCGTTTGACCGGGATGAAATTGAGTTAATCGCCGCTGCCGCCAGGGGAGATGCACGAAAGGCCATTCTCTTCTCCCAGATGGACTGCGACACCCGGATTGAAGGCGGATTTGATGAGTATCTTGAATCAGAGACCGGTAATATTGCTCGGTCCATCTTCCGGATTCTCCGGAACGGGGACATAGAGAAGGCAAAATCGGTCATTGAAATTATGATGCTTGAATACGGCCTTTCCGGCCCGGAAGTCTTAGACGAACTCTCGCGGGCCCGAAAACAGGAATACAATGATCCCCGTATTACGGTCGCCATTGCTGACGCTGATATGATGATGCGGGATGCAGGCAATGAATATATCCAGATGGATGCCTTTCTCTCAGGTATTGTAAAAAATGTATTTTCGGCAGAATAACATTATTCTGTTCGTCTGAGAGACGCGAGCACTCTCTCTTTTTTATCCCGTGCGGCATCTCCTGCACGTGCCACCCGTTTTTTCATCTCTTCAAAGTCATCATGAGGTGTGGTGTCAACGACTTTTTTCACCGGGGTGTATGCCGATTCACGGAACCGTGGAATGAAGTCTGTCATCTCACCATTGGTGATGAGTTTCGCTTCTCCCGGTCCTTCGGTGACATATCCTATCTTCTTCATGGTAACGCCGGTGGACTGCACCACGTCAATGACTGCATCTGCATCCTCTGGCCGTGTCACTACTAAGAGTGCATCAAGGGATACGCCCAGGTAATCAATTTCCAGGGCGTCAAGCATCTTCAGGACTTCCGGGTCAACAAGAGTCCTGAGGTCATCTTCAACAATGACGATGGTGCACCCGGCCGTCTCTGCCATCTCATACGCATCCCCACGCAGACCGCCGTTTGTCACATCGGTCATGGTGTGGATACGGGGGAGAACGTCACTTTTCAGGAGTGCTTCACAGGCACGAAGGAACGAGAGGTTGATTGTCCGCTCCACAACATCGGGGAAGCCTGAGTATATTGCTGCCGTTGCGATAGTGCCGCCGCCTGCCCCTGTCGTCATCAGGATGCAGTCGCCGGGCTGTGTTGCCACCCGTGCGGTGAGATGATCGGCAACACCAACAGCGCCGACACATCCGGTCATTCTGCTTCCCAAAACCATGTCGCCCCCGATTCTCAGTGTTGACCCCGTCACAAGCGGGATACCCATGGCTTCACTGACAACGGAGATGCCTGCGGTGTAATCAAATATTTTTGCGACATCGCCGTCATCCCCGACATGGATGTCGGAGAGCATGGCAACGGGTTTTGCACCCATCACATAGACATCCCGCAGGGTGGCACGGGTGACATGGAATCCTGCAAGGAAGGGGAAATCGGAGAGACGTGAATGCATGCCGTCGACGGTGGTAATAATATATTTCCCGCCAGCTTCAACAGCACCTGCATCGTCCATCTCATCGACGCCGACAGATGCATCGGTGCTGCCGATTATTTTCGGGAACTGCCGGTGTGCAAAGAAATCTCCGGCACCACGGGAGCCGACACCAAATTCACCCATGGTCACATCGGCTTTGGTATAGGCAATCAGATCCGATTCAGCCCGGTTGCTGTTTATTACTTCTTCAACAACTGCACGGGCCATTGAGAGCGCATATTCAGATGAAACATTTGGCTTCATCGTGAGAATCTGATCCCGGAGATGATGGGCACAGGTTTCTTCATCCGTTCCAGCTGTTAGGCATCGCCGTGTCAGCTCTTCAATATCCATAGATGAATGTTGTCCACCACGCCACTTAAAACCGGCATAACGTTTCAATCAGATAAGGGCCAAATACTTTTGACATGGAACAACCGCACATACCCTGCGCCTGTACAATTGCCGGTTCTGATTCCGGCGGGGGAGCCGGGATTCAGGCAGATCTCAAGACATTTTCCGCCCTCGGGGTGTGGGGTTGTACGGTGATAACAGCAGTTACGGCACAGAATACCTGTGACGTCCTCTCCAGTCTCGCGGTTGATACGCATACGCTCACCTGCCAGATGGAAGCGGTGTTTCAGGACTTTGCCATCCATGCTGTCAAAACCGGTATGCTGCCGGACGCAGCAACAATAATGACGGTTGCAGAGAATCTCCCAAAAGAGATCTCTCTTGTCGTCGATCCGGTGATGATTGCCACATCCGGAAAGCGTCTTTCAACTCCTGAAAGCCTGTCCGCTCTGTGTGATCTCCTTATACCCCGCGCCGCACTCGTCACCCCGAATATCCCTGAGTTATGTGCCCTCACGGGCAGGAAGACGATCACAACCATTGATGAGATGACTGACGCCGGAAGAGATGTTCTTGCCATGGGAGCGGATGCGGTACTCATCAAAGGTGGACATCTCGCGGCAGAGAGTGAGACTTCCCCGGATGTGTTCCTCAGTTCTGATGAATGGTTTGTCATTGACGGCCCGCGTTATCCCTATGAAGTGCATGGCTCCGGGTGCTGTCTTGCTGCTGCAATCACTGCATATCTGGTGCGGGGCGACACCCTGCCGGATGCATGCCGTGAGGGGAAGGTGTTTGTTTCCCGCGCCATCCGGGATGCTGTGCCCGCCCTTTCAGGGAGACAAATGGTAAATCCCGGCGGGATTGTTCCGGGGATGTTCGTCCACAAGAGATAACATATAATCGCCAGATATTTTTTATCCAAACCAAATTCACTGATACGGGTAGGGAGACAAATCAGTGAATCATCTGATAAACGGCAGCGTTTAGAGAGATGGCCCTGATGAAAAATTCCCGGCATCCCTGTATTCTTCATACCAGAGGGGAATTTCCTGTTCAAAGCCATCGTGATCACATACGATCAATTGAATTCTCTTTTGCGATCGTTGGATCTGCTCTGTGGTGCCTGTCCGGACGGAGTATCGGTATGACCATACCATATCAGGAACGATGCTCATTGCGGCATAAAAGGAATATTTTTTCCAGAACTCTTTTGAGACGTTTCCCCCGGTATATCCGTCTATCTGTCCGACAGAAAACGGAACGCTGACACTGCGTGAAAAATGTGCCGTTTTATAAAACTCATGTACGGGATCACCCCAGCCATAACGATTGAAATCAATCACGCCGCCAAATTCTTCATTATTGACAATGATATTACCCGGATGGAAATCATCGTGCTGAAATGAAGATTCGACATTTTTCATGAGATCCATCCCGGATTCGACATACGTGATGATTGCATCCAGATCAATGCCTTCGGTTTTCAGGTTACATTCCCTGAGTGCCCGCAAATAATATGCGTATTTCCGTTTTTTTGTTTCGTACCATCCCTGATACCATGCAGGTGCCTTCAGGGAATGCATTTTTTTCAGTTCTTTCCCGGCGGAGACACCAATCATATTCTGCATATCATCACAAAAATCTGGCAGACATTGTTCTGCATTTACCCCTTCAATGAAGCTTAAAATCATGAAACATAGATCATTGTCTTTGGATATTCCGAAATATTTTGCATCCGGGATTTTATCAGAATATCTTCTGAGGTTCCGGATTACGTCAAATTCAGCCCTTTTTCTCTGTATGATATCTTCATTGGCCGGTTCGGTGATCCGCAGCAGATATTTTTCGTCTCCGTGCGGGGTGAGCAGATATTTTCGCTCGTCTGAATAGCCTTCCCTAATCTCCTGCACATTCACAAACCCGGTGAGTTCATACACTTGTTCTCGTATTTTTCCAAACGATTCCATTTATTCTGCCCCATATGTGGTGGGACAGACGGATATTTATGGCTCTTCGCTAATCGGTGTGAGTGAATATCCAGGTAATTCTCCTTTGGTTTAAGAACGGAAACACACCTTTCGTATTCACACCATTTACCAAAAAACACAGAAATACAGGGGAGTGAAATTCTTATTGACAGGCGCATACTCCTTAAAAGTCCCTGTATGATTTCTGATCCGGATGAAATATCCCATTAATGTCATATTATCTGAACAAAAACTGGAGAGCAGATGGAATACTTGCCTATCCCACCTGCGGCCTCTCTCATCTGGCGGGGTGGGTCATGCAGGGAGGGGGCAACCCCTCCCTTGCTTTCAATCACCCTCCCTCTAAATAAAAGTGGAAAACCAGATAAGAAAAAAAGAGGCGTTTCATGAAATGGCGTGTAAAGACGTATCAATTCATCTCAATTTTTTTGCACCATTTCAGGAAACAAATGCATGACACACCGAAAACCACCAGAAAAAGATACACTTTATTGTCGGCCTCTGTGTCTACCTCATTGTCTGGCTGGTGAACATTTCACCGGACTGTTTCCGTTCTCTTCTCAGACAGAAATCAGTCATCGGGTATCTGAACAAACACAGGACCATGATCATTGCTAATGCCTGGATACGTAATGGCTTCTCAAAACATACCTTAAAAACCCGGAATGCTTTGTCTTTCAGGAACCGGAAACTTCTCTCAACGGTTTCCTGTTCTTTATAATTCCACATCCCCTGACATTTCCCATGCCACCGTTTTTTTGGAAATCAATGTATTACAGGATTCCAATTGTGCAATATATTTTTTTGATTATTTCACAATCATTATCATTTTCTGCAAACCGATGTTAATTATACATTTATTCTGGTGAAATTAATGAAATTACAATTGAAATCAGTGATATCCATTCTCCTCTGTGCATTCGTTGCCCTCTCCCTCGTGCAGGCAGCGGGTGCAACAGACATAAGTGTCGCCCCGCTCAATCCGGAATTTATCCAATATTTCGGGGAAGAACAAAATAACGCAGCAGAAACGGTGTGGACGGACACCGACTCACAAAATGCTGCAAACCCACAGATATTCTCCGGCGGCCTTATTCCCGCGCCGTCAACTCCTGTCTGGCCGTCCGGTGAACAGGTTGCATCAATAAATGTCATCTGTGCAGATGCAGCACCCCTGCCGTCATACCTCAATCTCCGCGACGAGGGACGACTCACACCAGTACGCGACCAGGGAGATTGTGATGTCGAATGGGCGTTTGCCACCTATGGATCACTGGAGTCGACATTGCTTACCGATACCGGTATCGAATGGGATTTCTCCGAGAACAATATGAAAAACCTCCTGTCAAACGGCTACTCGGAAGGATATGACCGGGAACCCTGCGACGGAGGGAACGCCCTCATGTCCACCGCCTACCTCGCCCGCTGGAGCGGCCCGGTGAATGAAGCGGACGACCCCTATCTTCTGCAGATTCCCTCAACATACCCCTCCACCGATCTTGCACCGGTGCTGCACGTCCAGAATGTCACCTGGCTGCCGCCCCGCGAAGACAGCCTTAACAACAACCTGCTGAAGCAAACACTCTATGAAAGTGGCGCCTTATACACAGAATTTTATGTCAATTATTCCTGCTTTGGGCAGAACGTGACCGACTACCACAACGGGACGAGTTACTACCGACCGGATGAAAGCCATACCATTGACTTCACCCATGCCGTGACTCTTGTCGGCTGGGATGACAATTATCCGGCGGCAAACTTCACCGTAACCCCACCAGAAGACGGTGCCTTTATCATCAAAAACAGCTGGGGAACCGATGCCGGCGATGAGGGGTATTTGTACATCTCATACTATGACACATCATTTGCTATCGCAGATAACCCTGTCCTCTTCACTGCTGAGCCAGCCGACCGACTGGATAATATCTACCAGTACGATCCCCTCGGTGGGACAGCAGGTTACGGCTGTGATGGAATTTCCACGACAATTTATGGTGCAAACGTCTTCACCGCCGATGGCTATGAAGACCTGCGGGCAGTGAGTTTCTATACCATAGAGCCCGGCACTGAATATGTCGCCGCCATCTTCCGTGACATCGACACCCCGCCGGGCAGCGCCGCCGGGCCGGTGACATGGGTTTCCGGTACCACCGACTTGTCAGGCTACCATACAATCCCTCTCCCTAAGGCCGTCTCCCTCTCACCAGACCAGACATTCTCTGTTGTGCTGAAAGTCACCGCACCCACTGACACCTATCCCCTTGTGGTTGAGGTGCCTTACGAAGATTATTCAAGTCAGGCCACAGCCGTTGCCGGTCAGAGCTATGTGAGCGACTACGGTGATGAATGGGATGACATCACCACGCTCTCCCCCGACACCAATGTCTGCATCAAGGCCTTCACCACCGATGCACTCCGGGTGCCGACGAATTATCTCACCATACAGTCAGCGGTTGATGCCGCCGGTGCCGGTGACACCGTCATCGTTGAGAGCGGAACATACCGTGAGAACGTCGTCCTCAATACAACAATCACCCTCCGGGGAATTGACACCGGCGAAGGCCTTCCGGTAATTGATGCCTGCGGAAACAGCTCTGCTCTCTCAGTCACTGCAAATGGTGTTACTGTTGAAGGCGTTGTGCTGACCGGTGCGGGTGAAGAATATGGGGATGCAGGTCTCTATGTTGAGGCGGACAATACCACCCTCGTTAACCTCACGGCATGGGAAAACGCATGTGAAGGGATCGTTATCTATGATTCTAAAAACGCTGCCCTTACGGGATGCAGTGCTCTGTCGAATACCGGGTATGGAATATATATCGAAGATAGTTCAGGCAGCACGCTCAACAATTGCAGCGCCAATGGGAATGGTGTAGGTATTGAAGTAACAAACAGTCCGGGCAGCACGCTCACTGATTGCATCGCCAATGATAATGCAGGCAATGGAATCCGAATCTATAACACACAATGTGCCAATAATCTGAAAGCCTGCACGGATGCGACGACCCTGTCATCTCATTCCGAAGTCATTCAGTATCTGCCTGAGGCTGACACCACAGGTATGCGTGACGATCCTATCCTGAGAGCGGATTCCCCGATTCCTCTATACATACCCCTGGAAAATGAACCTGAAATGAGTGTCTCAAAAGAAGGAGAAGTCAATACCTATGCCATATCCGGATATTCCGGCATCAGCCTTACCGGATGCCAGGCGGACAGCAATGACAAAGGGGGATTCATCATTGTTGATACGTCCTCTGCACAGCTTACCAACTGCAGTGCCAACGAAAACAAGTATGGAATGTATCTCTCCTATTCTACGAACTGCACCCTCATGAATAATTCTATGAATGGAAATCTTTACAACTTCAATATTGAAGGTAATACTGATACCTGTTATACCCATTCCATCGACACGAGCAACACAGTAAACGGAAAACCAATATATTACCTTCGGGACGCCACAGAAAACCCGGAAGAGGATTTTGCCAATGCCGGGACAATTTTTGCAGTCAGCTGTACCGGACTCGACATCCATGACCTCACCTTGTCAGGCAATAAATTTGGTATCTACTTCTGGAATACAACCTCATCCACCATCACGGATGTGACAACAGAGGAGAATGAATATGGTATCTGCCTCGACACGTCATCGGACATCAGGATTGACACCTGTGAAGCCACCCACAATACATGGGACGGTATATACCTCTATGATTGCTCAGCTGTTGAGGCAGACAATTGCAGAGCAACGGAGAACGGGTATCTGGGCATACATCTGTACAAGTCAGAGCAGTGCACCCTGACCGGAAATGCCATGGACGACAACGAATACAATTTCAATGTTCAAGGGTGGGAAGATGCGGATTATTACCATTCCATTGATATTAGTAATACTGTCAACGGAAAAACACTATACTATCTTCTCAATGCCACCGGAAACCCTGATGGAGATTTCGCCGATGCCGGAATAATATATGCAGTCAACTGCACCGGACTTGATATTCATGACCTCACCTTCTCAAATGAATATGCCGGTGTCTGTATCCTGAACTGCTCCGGACTTGACATTCATAACCTGACCCTCACTGACAACTTTTTGGGCATCCTGATCAGCACCGGCACAGACATCACTCTTGATACGATCAGGGCTACGGAAAATTACTATGGCATATATCTGGAAGGTTGCTCTGAAAGCACAATCCAGGGTTGTATCGGGCGAAATAACAATAATGGGTTAATTAGTCGGTTTTCTGATAACAATCTCATCACAGACTGCACGATGCTGGAAAATGAAAGGTATGGCATCCAACTGTATTCAAGCGAAAACTGCACCGTCCGGAACTGCTCCGCATCTTTAAATGATCGCGGATTTTTCATATTTAATTCAGAGAACTGTCATATCTCAGAATGCACAGTATCTAATAATACCGGGATTGGACTTGGAGCCGATTATTCGGATAATTGTATCGTATCTCTCAACTCGTTTGTTAACAACAGTGCTACCGAATCGTATTCATATGACATCCTCTGGAACTCACCCTCTGCTCTCACCTACCTCTACGGAGAGCACATGTGGAAACAGACCTCTCCCATGGGTAACTACTGGGGAGCGGCATACAATGGCACGGATCTAAATGGTGACGGCATCGGGGATACGCTGTTCACCGGCGACGGATTCAATGACACTTTCCCCCTGATGGAACCTCTCAGTGCCTACACCTTCGTGGAGGACACAGATTCAGGTGATGATACCGGAGGCGACCACAATGTCGGAGCTGCCGGTAATCTGAATGCCGGTGATGCGGTGACGATGCAGTTTTCCGGAACAGCAGTAACGGGAATTACCATCACTGCAGCAGAACACATCAACACGATGGTTGTTACGATTGGTCCCGTGAAAACAGGGCCGGAAGGACTGAACGGCCCGGTGTACCAGTATCTGGAGGCAGACCTCATCCATACCACCAATAATGCCATCGGTGAAGCGAACTTCACTTTCGATGTACCAACCGCATGGCTGACAGCACAGGGACTCAATCCGGCAGATGTTGTCCTCTGGCGCTTCCACGACGGAGTATGGGTACCACTCCCCACCGAAATTGTCAATGAAGAGGCAAATAATATCGTTTATCGTGCAGTCTCACCCGGCTTTTCATATTTCGCCGTTGGTGAAGGAGAGGCTGGTGTGAGTCACGCGGAGACCACCCCTTCAGAGGGTGCAGAGACAGGGACAACACCTGCTCAGGAAAATGAGAGCACAGCACAACCTGTGATACCCTCTGAAACAGAAGGCGAGGCAGCAACAGCCACTCCCCCACAGCAGAGCCCGGCAGGTTTTGTTAGCATCCTGGCCGGGATGGGTGCAGCGGCTCTGCTTTTCAGACGACACTAAAACCCTTTTTTTTCCCCACAAAATCTCAAATATGTGATTATGTATCCCCCATACTCAGGAGGGGATTATAATAAATTCACATTTTTTGGAAATCAAAAGAGTCACCGGCCATATACATTGTGCCGGTATTTTTGCCCATTTGGCATACCTGTGATATTCCTCGTTACCAAACAGAAAACTCCCATTTTGATGAAAACCATCTCATGACGTTACCCAGACCAACGTTTTTTTGAATTTATATCACGAGGCACCAATTGCACAATATATTCTTTCTGATTATTTCGAAATATATATCATCTTCGACGATTCGTTCATAGATATACTTTTGAAAAGGTGATAGCAATGAAATTACAACTGAAATTAGCATTATCCATTCTCCTCTGTGCATTCGTTGCCCTGTCTCTCGTGCAGACAGCGGGGGCCACAGACATCAGTGTCGCCCCGCTCAATCCGGAATATATCCAATACATCGACGAAGAGCAGATCAACGCAACAGAAACGGTGTGGACCGACACCGATGCACTCCGGGTGCCGACGAATTATTCCACCATCCAGTCAGCGGTTGATGCCGCTGTTGCCGGTGACACGGTCATCGTTGAAAGCGGCATTTACTGCGAGAACGTCGCCATTAATACAACAATCACCCTCCGGGGAATTGACACCGACGATGGCTTCCCGGTAATTGATGCCTGCGGGAACGGCTCTGCTCTCTCAATCACTGCAGACAATGTGACTGTTGAAGGCTTTGAACTGACCAGTGCGGGCAAAGAAAGTACGGATGTCGGTCTGTACGTTGAGGCGGACAACGCCAGTCTCGTCAACCTCAGTGTCCGGCAAAACGCAGGTGACGGGATCGTGATCATTGATTCTGAGAACAGCACCCTCAACAGATGCACCGTCCGGGATAACACCAGGGGTGGCATACGGATCAGTTATAGTCCGGGCTGCACGCTCAACGGGTGCAACGTCGGTGAGAATGGCTGGAGCGGCATATGGATCAGTTATAGTCCGGGCTGTACGCTCAACAGGTGCAACGCCGATGATAACAATGGGAGTGGCATGAATCTATATGAATGTCCAGGTTGCACACTCACCAGTTGTATTGCCAATAATAATGGCCGGTATGGCATCCTGATCAATCGATGCAACAGTGTCTATGAAGCCGTCACCAATACGATGGCTCTTTCAAACAGTTTTGATGAGGAACAGTATCGCACAGGTATGGATGACAATCCTCTCTTCCGGGCATCCCCCCGGATTTCCTCAGACAAACCCTGGGAAGATATGCAGGCAATGAGTATCCCCGGAGAAGGGGAGGCCTATCCACTATCAGGGCTTACCGGTGTCAGCTGTTCCGGATGCCCGGCAGATATCAATGATGGAGAGTGGAGCTCCATTTATGACACCCCCTCTGTCCTGCAGAACAGTTGCATGGCCACCGTAAATGGCGACGATGCCATTACACTTGCATCTTTGAAGAAATGTGTCCTCACGAATAATTCCATGGAAGGAAACCGCTATAACTTCTGTGTCCTGGGCCAGGATGAAAATGAGTATATTCATTCCATCGACACAAGCAACACGGTCAACGGAAAACCGGTGTATTATCTCCTCGATGCCACCGGAAACCCAAAGGGAGATTTTGCCGATGCCGGGGTAATATATGCAGTCAACTGTACCGGACTCGACATCCATGACCTCATCCTCTCAAACAACGGATATGGCATCTGTTTCCGGAACACCACCTCATCCACCATCACAGATGTGACGACATCGGAGAACAATGATTGCGGCATTTCCCTGTTCGGGTCGTCAAATAACAGTATTTCCACCTGTAAAGCATTGAAGAACAATTATTGCGGTATCAACCTGCAATACTCGTCGAATAACAGTATTGACAGTTGCGAGGCAATGGAGAACAATATCGGTATGTTACTGGGTGAGTCATCGAATAACAGTATTGCCGCCTGCGAGGCATCAGAAAATAATTATAATGGCATTTACCTGACCGAGTCATCAAATAACAGTATTGACAATTGCAGGGCAACGGAAAACGAAGAGGGGATATATCTGTACCATTCGGAACAGTGCACACTGACCGGAAATGCCATGGACGGCAACCAATACAATTTCGCTGTTGAGGGATGGGATGATGTGCATTATGTCCATTCCATTGATACGAGTAATACCGTCAATGGAAAACCAATATATTATCTTTTCAACGCCACCGCAAACCCTGAGGGGGACTTCACCAATGCCGGGACAATATATGCATTCAACTGCACCGGGCTTGACATCCATGACCTCACCCTCTCAGACAACTATGCCGGTGTCTGGATCCAGAACTGCTCAGGACTTGACATCCATGACCTGACCATTTCAGGCAATTATGGTGGCATCATTCTCATAACCAGTACAGACATCACCCTCAACACGATCACAGCTACGGAAAATACTTTCTGCATATCACTCTCACAAGACAGGTACTGCACCGTTTCGAACTGCACCATATCCAATAATATCTGGGGTGGACTTGACATCTGGGATTCAGAGAACTGTACCATCTCTCTCAACTCATTCATCAACAATACCGTGTATGAGGACAATTCTCAGGACATCCTCTGGAATACACCTTACTCCCTCTCCTACCTATACGGAGAGAAAATGTGGAAAAAGACCTCTCAGATGGGCAACTACTGGGGAGCAGCATACAGTGGCACGGATCAAAATGGCGACGGCATCGGTGACACACCGTTTACCGGAACCGAATTCACCGACAACTATCCCCTCATGGAGCCGGTTGACGCCTATACCTTCGTGGATAATGAAGATTCTGACGATGGGAACGACGCCGGAAACGGGCATGTCGGTGCCGCCGGTGATCTAAAAGCCGGTGATGCGGTGACGATGCAGTTTGCCGGAACAGCTGTTACCGGAGTTACCATCACTGCAGCAGAGCACATCAACACGATGGTCGTCACGGTTGGCCCCGTGCAGACCGGGCCTGAGGGGCTAAACGGCCCGGTATACCAGTATCTGGAAGCAGACCTCATTCATACCACCAATAATGCCATCGGTGAAGCGAACTTCACGTTCGATGTTCCAACCGCATGGCTGACCGCACAGGGACTCACTCCGGAAGATGTTGTCCTCTGGCGCTACCATGACGGCGTATGGGTTCCTCTCCCGACCGAAGTTGTTGGTGAAGAAGGGGATAATATCGTCTTCTGTGCAGTCTCACCCGGATTTTCATATTTCGCGATTGCTGAAAATGATTCGGGGATGAAGCCTGTGGAGACCACACCTGCCGGCACACCAATCCCTGCTCCGGTGACGGAAGAGACAGCACAACCCGTGGTGCCCTCTGAAGCAGAAGGCGAGGCAGCAACAGCCACTCCCCCACAACAGAGTCCTCTTTCCTGGTGCTTTGCAGCCCTTGTAGCTGCGGGAGGCATCAGACATCTCCGGCGCCGCAGCTGAAAAAGAGGCATCTCCTTTTTCCCACATATATTTCAGATACACTCATTCACACATTCCTCTGTTTTTCTCCCTTTATCCCCGGAACGGATAACCTGCCTAATGAGCGTTGTGATGGTTTGGTGAAAAATGAAGTACAGAACATTGGTTCCGGGTTAGCGATACAGGCTGTAAAAATAATGGGGTGAACCGGATTCTGTCTCTGCCGGTAAAGATAGTATGGAATAAATGTGTCATTCAGACGGATTATATGCCGGATTGTAGTATACTTAATCAGGTATTATTATATGAATTCAGAATCCAAAAAAATTGCAGCCATCTGTTTTTTAGCAGGTATTGTTATAGGAATAACAGCAGCCTTCATTGTCATCGGTTCAGCAGGCAATGAATACAATGGAGGGACTGAGAATGTTCCGATAGGAATGCTCGTACCTCTGAGCGGTGATCTCAAAGAACAGGGTGTTTCAATTGAAGCAGGGCTGGATGAATTTCTTCTGTCATTAAACCAGAAATACTCCGGCACCGGGCATGACATGAAATTTTATTTTGTGAAAGGCGATTCCGGAACATCTGCCAAAATAGCTTTGGAATCCCTGAAAACAATGAAGGAACAGGGTGTAAAGGTAGTAATCGGGCCTTCCTCAAGTGACGTATTAGAGGCGGTTTCAGATTATGCCGCCGAAAACGATATGATTCTTATCAGTCCTTCCAGCACGTCCCCCTCATTATCAAAAGATGATTATATATTCCGTTTTGTCCCTGATGATGAAAAACAGGCAGAAGCTCTTTCTTATTTAATAAAAACCGAGGGTGCAGATCATGTGGTTATTGCATACAGGGATGATATCTGGGGAAATGACCTTGAAAAATTCATAACTAAAGAACTCAGCGAAAGAGATGTCTTATCCACAGTTACTTCCTATGATCCGGAAGAACAGGACTTTAGCGGGGTTGTCAGATCAATACAGAATGATCTGGATTCGGTAACTGCAAACCATCCTGATTATGAAACAGCAGTTGTAATCCTCAGCTTTGATGAGACTTATGAAATCCTTAAAGAGGCAGCTTTCGTGCCGGGACTTGAAGAGCACATATGGTATGGAAGTGATGGCTTTGCAGGCAGCAGTCTGGTTTTTGAAGACCCGGAAATTTGGGATTTCATCCAGTCAACCGATTTTAAGGCTTCTGTATTTGGTGTTTTAAACAGTGACTTTTATCCTGGATTGTCAGAACGAATAAAGGAAAAGACCGGATCAAAACCGGTTCCCCAAGCTTATGCTGCCTGCGATGCCTTAATGGTTGCAACCGATGCCATCAGAGTTACCGGACATGATTCCAACATTTCAGTACTTGCAAAATCCATTTTCCAGCGTGCACATTCAGGTTACGCCTCGACAGGATGGACGGGACTGGGCAGCACCGGAGATCGGGTTAATACCTATTATGAATTTTTAACCCCCGATTGTTCCAAAGATAGTGAAAATTGGAATGTTACCACCCGCTATGGGACACTTCCGGTAATCGGAACGTTCCTTTCAGAGCAGATAGAGGGGACAGATTCATGGAATTATGTATCCCTAAATTACGTGTGCCCTGACTAACAGAACAACCATACAGACTATTGAAGAGATGAACACAACCGGATGAGATAATATCCTTGCCATGGGAGCGGATACGGTGCTCATCAAAGGTGGACTGCAGGCAGGGGGAGATCCCCTTCCTTGCTTTTAATCTTTTTTTCTTGCTCTCAGTCTCCCTCATTTGCTCAAAAAAATCCACCCTTGTTCTCGATCTTTCTTCCTTGCCATGAATATCCCTCTGTGATTGGAATAATGTACAGGAAATCAGACAAGGAAATGAAAAGAAAAATAGTCAAATGGAAAATTATTCCACAAATCACTTGTTTAAAAGATATATCAGCATTTAGCGTCTGTCTTAACAATTTTCTTTAAAAAACAATGAACATAAAGAATATTCACTTATTTCGTTATTTTGGAAAATAACTGCACAACATATATCGTCTATATGAATGAATAGTCATCAATGAGGGATTGGGGGAACGTATGGATAACATCGACCACACTATTTTAAGTGAACTTGCCCAGAATGGCAGAATATCAATGGCTGAACTGGGGAAACAGCTTGATATTGCGCCTTCAACGGTATTCAAACGGATCGAGAAACTGAAACGGTCGGGGGTTATAGAAGGGTTTACGATTTCTATTAACCCGGATTATTTTGCAGAGAGTCTCATTTCCTTTCTGACGATAACCGTCTCACCTGATGACAAGGAAGAAGTTGCGTCTTTTCTTGCAGACAACAGCGCTGTCCTTGAACTGTATGAGACACTGGAACCAAGTGATTTCATGGCAAAGGTGGTCGTATCGTCAATCACGAGTCTTAAAAATGATATTCTCATCCCCCTGTCACGCTTCACCGGGGTGAAAGAGATTAAACCCTTTATTACGGTAAAACGAATAAAAGAACAAAACAGGAGAGTCATTCGCCATGATTGAGTCACAGTTTATTATCATTCAGCAGATTCTCACATTAGTCACCCTGATTTTGGGAGGCGCCCTCATAATCTTCATTTATGATGCATATAAGGTCGTAAAACAGCCAACACTGCTGTATTTTACGATTGGCCTCTTCACTCTGGTGATAGGGATTGTTCTTCCTGACATTGTACAGATATTCGGGCCGGAATTGTCTGTTGTCTACTGGGGCGAAGTGGCATCCAGAATTCTTGAAATCATAGGCATTGGTGTGATGAATTTCTCTGTACTGCGAGGATGATTCGGAGGTGATTCCGGAATGAAGAAAGGGCAGTTTTCGCGTGACTGGTCCCTCCTGAAACTCGCCCGCACCTGGGAACCGCGTGACATTGGCGGTGAGGTAATAGAACGGGTGATACAGGAAGGCACGCCGGAGGCGGTGATGGGTATCCTCCACGCCATCAGCGATATCGGGTTTGAAGATGGACTGAAGGCAAAGGAGCGGATGCCACCCTTTATGCAGCCTTCAGATATTATTGAGACTACCCTTCTGGTCGCGGGTGTAGAGGTGGAGCATCAGGACACCGAAGATGGACCCATCACCATAGTAATTCTAAACGCACACGGCCTCTTTGGGTATCCGTTCAGTATGGCAGAACCCGCCGCAGCATACGTGACCGGATACGTCCGGGCTGTGACTGAAGGTGCCGCAGTCACCCGTGAAGGAAACAGACTCCGGATTCGTTTTTGAGATGGAAAACAACAGGAAACGGATTTTTTACCATTCCCGGTATAATATAGTTTGGAATTTTAACCAAAAATCATAATATACACATTGTTTGTATTGATAAGAGTCACCCCTGATAACCGACAGACTTAGGGAGGGCCAGCGGGCAGGAAATAATATTTTATTATTGGTGAAAAATGCCGTTAATAATTCCAAATAATAGGGATTAGTATCTGATTATCAATTGCCAGGGAGGCAACCCACCAAACATATATATATTATTAAGATTACCTATAGCTACCTGTTGTAGGGTGATGCGTTGCTCTGCAGAGAAGGGGTGTATTGAAATGAAATTTAATCAAAATGAAGAAGCGGTATCACCTGTTATTGGTGTTATCCTTATGGTCGCAATCACTGTCATTCTGGCAGCTGTTATTGCGGTCTTTGTCTTTGGTATGGCTGATGATATTCAGTCATCACACACTGTGGCTGCAACCTCAAAGATGGTGAATTCAACAGCAGTTATGGTTACATATCAGGGAGGAAATGATGCACAAGATCTTATGTTTATAAATGGAAGTGTCCTGCCAAGCAATGAAGTAGGAACTATTGTCAATACTAATGACGCAACCAAACCAGTACCAGTTGGCTCGTCGATGACGATTACAGTTGATCCAGCTACATCCAAGCAACTTATGGTCACAGGCACATTTAAAGATGGTACAACTCAGGTACTGATCGATAAACTACTCTAATCTTTTTTTGTATTCAGTTAACATCACGTCCGTACAGATACTTCTTTTTTGCTGAAATTCGCGCTAATATCTTTGATATATTTAATCACGCTTTACAATTCTGGTCACAACCTTTCAGACGCTATAGGTTGTATAGAACTAGATCAATACGATTTGTTAAAAATTAGTTTCCCATGTGGGTAACTTCTGCAATACAATTTTGTCTGCTCTATGTGAAAAAAATCTTCAAAATAGTCAAATTTCAGATTCATTTAATTGTGATACATGAAGTACAAAAAAAAATGTGTATGAGAATTTACTCCTGACAACGTTCTAGCAAAATCTCAAGCGCCTCAACATGCTCCTTCCCCCCACACTTCCGCACAACCTCCCCCGCCTGCTCAATCAACACCCACAATTCAGGGTCACGCGTCACTACATACCGCGTCGCATGCACCGTCGCCTCGATGATGCCGGCAAAGGCCCGGTTGTGTGAATGGGGCCGGAGGTTAAGAATCGCTGATGCCACCGGCGTTAATTCCACCACAAGCGTCTCCCGTGTGTCGCTCACGATTGTTGTGGTGAACGCTTCCCATGCCTCACAGTCAGTGAGTCGGTGCATCGGCATGCCGCCGTCCGGTATTTCAGAAAACGCATCCTCCGGCAAATCGCCAAACGCAGACCGCACATACACCATTGGATCATACGTAAGATTGGCCACCACCCACCCGGACTCCCGGATGTTTCTCTCTGTCTGGGTACCGTGGAAGAGCCGCAGCATGATACGACCATTCCGGCAGATAATACCCATCGGTGCGGCATTGGGTTTCCCGGTTGCAGGGTCTGCCGTTGTGGCGATAATTTCGTTTATACCGTCTGCAAGGATTCCCAATCCCATCCCTCCCGCAGTGCAAGATAAATCCCTGCAATCGTGATATCCGCAATCGATCCCGGATTAATACCACGTGCGAGGCATTCCTCATCAAAATCCTCGGCTTCGTACGTCCCGGCACAGACCTCCTTTGCACGGATCATTGTCCACTCAGCCGCCTCTCTCCCCAGTTTCTTGATGATAAAGGTGTCCGGCTCCGTTGCCAAAAGCGAGAGGAATGCCCTGACAATCGCCTGTTTGCCATCTGGTGACGCGAGGAGGAAGTCCGCCACCCGGCGGCTGAGGGCAAATCCGTTCGACCACTCCCGGCAGACCATGTCCCCCGCTGCAGAGTAGGAAATAATATCCGCAAGGGTCAGCCCCTCGTCACGAATGTACTGTGCTGATTCCGGATCATTGACATCCAGCTCGTCAGTCTCATTCATCCGGACTTCCGTCAGGGCAAAGGCTTCATAAAAGGAAAGGGCATCATCAACCGTCGTCCGGGAAATGACATCCATTGCACCGTCGATGCCATCTCCCATTATAAGAGGAAACAAAAGAATATATGCGCCAAAATGGGTATTGCCCCCCTTATGCACCGCAGTCAGGGAGACCGCGTCCTTTATGCAGGCACCAATCCCTGCTGAACGGTTCTCTGCTGCCACAAAGGCGGGACGGGCCAGAATGGCTGACGCAAGAAAATGCTCAAGCCATGTATCGTCATAATCATGGCACCGGTCCACATTCCCCGGTTTGGGGTATGCACAGACCTCAAGCATCATCGCTATCTGTGCAGATTCACTCCGTCGCATAGAATGCATCGCCCTCAAAAACCCGCTTCATCAGCTTCTCAGAAAGACGCCTCTTACATCGCATATAATCAGACTGGCTCAGACCGGCATCCTTCAGAGCCATATTGCGGAACATACACGGGGTTGAACTCTTACAGCACCAGGCAAGACTGCCAAAACAGGTATTCGCCCCTCCGGCGAGAGGCGTGTTCTTCACCGCACCGAGTTTAAGGGACATAAATTCATTCCTGGAGATGCCCAGATTCTCAAGAGTCGGAATCAGGGGACAGTTTTTCACCGGCATACAGCAGAACGCCAGGCTGCGGATATCGCCACCACGGCACAACTGCTTTGGCGTGCTGTACCATCCGGTTTCATCGGCGTACGCAGCCATCTGTTTATTTAGATCAGCAAGTGTTGCAGGGTCAGCATGACGCGCAAGAGAGACCATATCGGCCCCATGAGTCAGCATATCCTTTACCACCGTAAACGAATTGACAGAATTGTTTGCGATAAGAATCAGGGGGCAGGCGTTTCTTATCTGCCGGAGTTTGGTATGCCCGAAATCCATCAGGTCAATATGAATGATATCAGCGCCCGCATGCCAGAGGGTCTGTGCAAGGACACGGTCATCATCAGCCACACCGGCACGTATTTTGACAGATACTTTGACATTCTCTCGCTTGAGTGCACGGACAGTCTCTTCCAGTTTTTCGGTGTCGTGCAGCAGTGCTTCACCACAGCCTGCTGCAATCATCGGCTCCTGTCTGCAGTGCGCATCAATTTCATACACAATGCCGGAACCAACTGCCCGGGCCACCGCTGCATAGGATTCCGGTGCACTTCCCCGCATATTTACCGCGATTACCAGACCACTCTCAACGAGAATCTGTGCCTGTGCACGAATCTCTGCCACCGGATCGTCGGTGAGAAATTCATCCCTTCCGGCCTCCACAAGAAGACGGGACGCTGCCATAGTAGTTTCATCTATGGAATATCCCCCCATACAGACCATCCCGGCATTATCCTGACGCGCCAGTGCATATTCAGCATCAACCACTCCAGCCATTGATGCAAGTACAATAGGTGTATTTACAACCGTTCCGTTCACCATCAGTTCATACCGATCATAGGGGTCCATAATTATCCTATTGTATTCTTTTTTCCTGCATATGTAATGGCTTTCTATATGCCCTCATGCACTCACGAAGAAAACAGGCAGGAAGCCACGCCATTTAGGGCGTAGTAGTTCACCCATGCCACTTACATTCAGAGTTTCCAGTGCTGTTGCCTGGTTTTCGCTAATAGCCTGAATCCATCCATAAGATTAAACATATAGAATCACTGACACATACATCGGATGATTGGAGGAATCATAATGAAGCCCATAAAATATTCATTAACAAAACAAATAGCCAATGAATTAGAAGGAAAAATACAATCTGGCGAATATAAAATCGGAGATAAAATTCCTACTGAACCAAAACTTGTTGATTACTTTGGTGTTAGCCGAAACACAATTCGTGAATCTGTACAGGCTCTAATTCATGCAGGACTTTTAGAGGCACGCCAGGGTGATGGAACTTATGTAGTGGCAATGGAAAGACTTCAGGTTGAGTTATTTAATTTGCTAAGTAAGACTGAGAAACAAGAAATTCAGGAAGTGCGGAATTTGCTTGAGGAATATGTAGTTGTGTCTGCTGCTTTACATGCTACTGAAGATGATATAGCACAAATAAAACTAAAATTATGCCAACGTAATATCGCACAAGATACAATTAGGGAAAATACAAAAGCAGATATGGCATTTCACACTGCCATTGCTTTTGCCACACACAATAGTTTGTTAATCAGCATATATCAATATGTCTCACAATATTTTAATGAGTTTATTGCCGAAAAATTTGCGGCCCACGAATATGATCAGGAATATGTAGATACTTTGCATAACGAACTTTTTGCTGCAATTAAAAATAAGGACAGCAAAAAATCAAAAGAAACAATATCAAAAATTATTGAACTATAAGGCACAATTATGAAAATAAATGAAAAAATACTTATAGTTATTATTATTGGAATTATTTTTATCTCATTTAACCTTCGTGCACCAATCACATCTGTTGGATCAGTTGTGGGAATGATAAAAGCAGAATATACGCTTTCCAGTGGTATGGCAGGATTTATAACGACACTTCCGTTGCTTGCATTTGCAGTTATTTCCCCATTTGTTGCAAAATCTTCTCAAAAACTGGGCTATGGAAAACTGATGGCATTTGGACTTCTTTTCATTTTAATTGGAGAACTGGTACGTTCTTACACAAATCTATCAGGGCTATTTATTGGTACAATCTTTCTTGGAATTGGAATTGCTATTGGAAATGTTTTAATTCCAGGTATAATTAAACTAAAATTTTCAGATAAAGTGGGTCTGATGACGAGTATTTACACTTCCAGTATGTGCATATTTGCAGCAGTTGGTGCAGGAGTAAGTATTCCACTGGCAAAAGGTTTAAACCTGGGTTGGAAAAATTCGCTTGCATTGTGGGCTGTTTTAGCAGTCATAACTTTACTTATCTGGTTACCACAGCTTAAAGTAAAAAGAACTATTAATGTGAATAATACCATCACAGATGGTACCAACTCTAAATCAATATGGAAATCCCCTGTTGCATGGTGGGTTACATTATTTATGGGTACTCAGTCATTCCTTTTTTATTCACTGGTTGCATGGCTTCCCACAATAATAATATCAACGGGAATGAAAGATTCTTTTGCGGGAACAATGGCACTTACTTTTCAGCTAATAGCTATTCCTGCAACATTGATTATACCTCTGCTCTGTGATAAATTCAAAAATCAAAGAGGGCTTGTATCTATTACATGCCTTTTATACATAAGCGGTATGTCTTTATTTTTATTTAGCCAAACACAAATGTCAATTGTACTTTCTGTAGCATTAATGGCATTGGGAATGGGTGGAAGCATAAGCCTTGCAATTGCCTTTATTTCACTAAGAAGCCCCAATTCTGTAAGGGCGGCCGAATTATCAGGTATGTCACAATCTGCTGGTTATCTTCTTGCTGCTGTTGGTCCTATTTTAATGGGTGTTATCTATGACATATCTAAAAGTTGGTCATTGCCAATCATAATATTCTGTGGATTAATAATTTCGCTTGGATTTTTTGGATGGTTTGCCGGAAACGATATTAACACAGAAATAAGACCAGCTTAAGGTTTTATGCCTTCATAAATATTTTATTGATTTATAATCTAAAATAACAATATATTAAAATCAGAATTCAGCGTCCTGAAGATTTCTCACTCACTATTATCCACCCTTATTTGTATCGAAAGAGGCAACACAGGAAAGAATCGGTAATTATTTTATTCACTATCGTGTTACATAGTACAATATGGCAACAACAGGATTCTTACTGGTTGGACACGGAAGTCAGAAACAATACAACAAAGAACTCATTGAAACAACAGCGAATCTTATTGCATCAAAAGAGGGCAGATTCCTGGTGAAATCAGGGTTTATGAGCATCAACGAACCAAACGTGAAGGACGTCCTCGAAGAATTTAAGGCAGCAGACATCGACAAAATGGTTGTTGTACCCCTCTTTCTTGCAAAAGGCGTTCACATCCTGATTGATATCCCCAAAATCCTCGGCCTTGAAGAAGGAACGTACTCCGGCACATTCACGCTTGCAAACGGAACTGAGATTCCCCTGCTCTATGCATCACCAATCGGAAGCGACCCGTTACTCGCTGACCTGATGATCAAAAACGCAGATAATGTACTGAACACAAATCAGTGAGTAATCTCCTGATTCCTATGAATATTCTGGTGGTTGACACCATCCATGGCGGAACCGAAATATCCCGCCATCTTTTATCCCGGGGGCATGCGGTTGACACGGTCGATGTGTACCGCGGAGAGGGAAGTATCTCTGTTGAAGAGGCCCTGTCCCGTACGTATGATATTGTGACCGCACCGGTTCACCTTGACCCGGACCATCCCCTGATGCATCTGAAAACGACATATCTGACGCATCACCAGATGACACCCTTTTGTCTGGGAGACGACCGTCCCCGACTCACGGTTGAAATAACCGGAGCCCGGGGAAAGACGACCACCGCCCATGCTCTTGCATCCGTTCTTCCGGGAACAGGAGTGCTCCTCTCCTCCATCGGCATCACGGAATTTCCGTCACATACCAATGCAGGAAAAAAAAGCATCACCCCTGCATCGACCATCCACGTGGCGAAACTGGCCATTGCATCCGGTGGCTGGCTTGTGGCAGAACAGTCCATTGGCGTCAGCGGCATGGGAGTGCTTGGGATTCTGACGTCAAATGAGGATTACCTCTGCGCAGGTGGGAAGAAGCATGCATATGCATTAAAAAAAGAGATGCTTCTCTCCTGTGAAAAAATACTCGCGTCACCCGGCATTGCCTGGGACAATGACCGGATCATTCATGCAGAAGATATTGTGTCCTCAGAAGGCACCGTATGTACCTGGTCATACAACGGAGAAGAGGGGTCATTTGAAAATAACCTCCTGATTCTTCCCGCGTACAACAATGCCATACAGACCGCTGCTGCAGCAGCCTGTATTCTTGGGTATCGCCCGGACCACCTCAGTGAATTTACCGCCCTTCCGGGAAGACTGCGTGCAATTACAGATGGAACATCTGTTATCATTGATGATGCAAACTCCGGCACATCGCGAATGACTGCAACAGAAGCAGTGCGCTACGGAAGACTCTTCCTCCCCGATTCGCCTCTCGTTCTGGTCATTGGTGCTGAGGCAGAGAATATCTGCGAAGGCTTTTCAATCACCGATATCAAAACGGTAATCGAGACAACGAATCCGGACACAGTAATACTGGTGGGAGACACCTACCCGGATGATGCAGCAGCGTACCTTTCCCATCCATGCGTTCATGTTTCTTCCCTCGCCGGGGGAGAACAGTATGCAAAAACCCTGTCTGACACAGCAGTAATTGTGCTCGCTGTAAAAACCTGGAGATAACACTATATGCAGTACATTCAACCACGCCCCAGCTCAATTGTTGCCGCCCTCTACACCGCCCGTGATCTGGGCTGTGACCTTGCCATATTACACGGACCATCCGGATGTTCATTCAAACATGCACGCCTCTTAGAAGAAGACGGGCTGCGGGTTCTGACAACGTCCCTTGGCGAAAATGAATTCATTTTCGGGGGACAGGACTCACTTGAACGTGTCTTAAAATATGCAGAAAAGACATTTTCACCAACCCGTATTGCGGTTGTCGGCACCTGTGTCTCCATGATTATCGGCGAAGATATGGAGGCTGCCATCCGGGATTCAGAGATAACAACTCCTGCAATCGCCATGGATATTCATGCAGGATTCCGGGAGAATATTGATGGTGTCATGGCGGCACTGAGTCCGGCAGCTGCTATCGGATGGATTAGTGTTGAAGAACTCGCCCGTCAGAAACGCATCTTAGAAGGGGCAAACGCCGTCGAACGGGCCCGTGGTGCTGCATCAAAACCCTACATAAAACCGTCCCGGGGAGACCTGAAACATGTTGCAGCAGAGCGCCTCTTAGCATGCATCCGTTCCGGAAAGAAAGGGATAGTCATTCTGAATGCAAAGAAGGAGACTGCATATATGTTCGCCGACGTTCTGGTTGCCGTCCATGAAGCGGCGCCGACAGCGGATCTCCACTATTACGCAAATCTCTCAAACCTTGGCCTTGCAAAGGTCCGCCGGGATGCGGCAAATATCAGAGACGGTCTGAAGGCGCAGGGTATTGAGCCTGTTATGACCGGAGCTCTTGATGAATATGGAGTCCTTGGCGATAGCGTGGGAGAAATAATCCAGGAAATGAAACCGGACTTTGCGGTCATTGTCGGTGTCCCTCATGCAATTCCTCCGAACTATACCGAAAATATTGAGATCTTCTCTGTCACAAACGGCCCCCGGCAGGTTGAACCACTCCATGAGATCGGCCATCAGCATGTCGTTGTGGAAATTGACCTGCACCCAAAAACACTGGGAGTGCACGAGATTATTGCAAGTGAATTCGGGGAGACTATCCGGAGCCTTATATGAAGAGCCTCCTTATCACCGGCGACAGGTCAGGGAGCGGCAAGACAAGCATCACCCTTGCGATGGCAGCACTCCTCTCTGAAGAGCATGTCGTCCAGCCCTTTAAGGTGGCAATGGACTATATCGACCCGTCATATCTGACCGGTGTTACCGGCAGACCATGCAGAAATCTGGACAGTTTTGTCATGGATGAACCCCTGATTCATGACGTATATGCCAATGGTTCGATTGGTGCGGATATTTCTATTGTTGAAGGCGTCCGGGGCCTCTATGAGGGTGCAGAGGCACTCACCGACAAAGGCTCTACTGCAAGTGTTGCAAAGACGCTTGACCTGCCGGTTATTATGGTGGTTGATGCCCGGAGCATTACCCGGAGTGCAGCAGCGCTTGTCAAAGGTTTTCAGGCATTTGATCCTGCGGTCCGGATTGAGGGAGTGATACTCAACAAGATACACGGGGATATTCACCGGGAAAAGGCAACAAAAGCGATAGAGCATGCCTGTGGCATCCCGGTCATCGGTGCGATTCCCCGGACGGAAGAGATGAAACTTACCATGCGGCATCTGGGACTGGTGCCCTATCTTGAAGGCTCACAAAAAGAGGTATTTCTGGAGAAAATCCATGCAATTACCCGGATAATCGGAGACCACCTTGATTTTGACCAGCTCCTTGATATCGCAAAAGAATCCCCCGCACCCACACAAAAACCTGCACTATTTCGTCCTGCTGAAACAATGGACATAAAAATTGGCGTTGCCCTTGATGAATCGTTCAATTTTTACTACAACGATCTCTTCGATATACTCCGCGCACAGGGAGCAGAACCGATTTTTTTCAGTCCCATTCATGACCACCTGCCGGATGCTGACGGATATATCATCGGCGGAGGATACCCGGAACTCTTTGCAGACGAACTGGAACAGAACACTCAGATGAGAGAAGCCGTCCGGGAAGTGTCCGCAAATGGCACCCCCATATATGCAGAATGCGGCGGCCTCATCTATCTCACCGAAGACCTCGTTCTTGCGTCCGGGCATGACGGACGGACAAAAGATGAACACTATTCTATGGCCGGTGTGTTCAAAGGGGAAACACGAATGCCGGTAAAGCGGGTCATCGGCTATGTGGAAGGAACCTCGTCAGATAAGAGCCCCCTCGGAAGCGGTTCGTTTGCGGGGCACGAGTTCCATCACACCGATGTCCGTCTTGCGGATGATACCGAATATGCGTACCGGCTGACACGGGGAAAAGGCATCAAAGACAACCTGGACGGAGCGGTGAAAAACAATACCATTGCAGGATATACGCACCTGCACCCATCCTCTGTCCCCGATATGTTCCGGACATTTACCGGGAGATGCAGAAAAGAATAATAACCGGCAAAAAAGCCCACGACGATAGTCAGGGGAATCGGTCAGATTCTCCCCTGCCTTTTTTCAATAGCAAACCATTTGAATTCCCACACAGTATACTACTGTATGTTGATTTACCTGAACGGAGCATTTGTCCAGGAAGAGGACGCAAAAGTTTCCGTCTTTGATCATGGTCTGCTTTACGGAGACGGCGTTTTTGAAGGTATCCGTGCCTATAACGGGAATGTGTTTCGTCTCCAGGAACACATCGACAGAATGTGGGATTCTGCAAAGACGATTGACCTTAAAATACCCATCTCAAAAGAAGAGATGGCAGAAATTATCATTGAGACAGTCAGGAAAAACGATCTTAAAGACGCCTACATACGCCCAATCATCACCCGTGGTGTCGGGGACCTGGGGCTTGACCCACATAAATGCAGTACACCAACCATCATTGTGATTGCAACGGGATGGGGTGCCATGTATGGTGACCTCTACGATAAGGGGTTGACCGCAATCACCTGTTCAATCAGAAGGAACCCGGCAGAATCACTGCCCCCGAATGTAAAGAGCCTTAATTACCTCAATAATATCATGGCAAAGATTGAGGCCAATTACAAGGGCGGTGACGAGGCCATCTTCTTTGATACCAACGGCTACGTCGCGGAAGGCTCCGGTGACAATATCTATGTGGTAAAGAACGGCGTCATCATTACCCCGGACACACTGAATAATCTCAGAGGAATTACCCGTATGGTGCTCCTCGAAGTGGCTGACGAACTGGGCATTCCGGTACTTGAGCGGAACATGGGATACTTTGATCTCTATACCGCCGATGAAGTCATTGTGACGGGATCTGCTGCAGAAGTGGCACCGGTGACCATAATTGACGGCCGGATAATTGGTAACGGAAAACCGGGCCCTATTGTCAAACAACTGATGGCCGGATTTAAAACCAGGACAGAGACCGAGGGGACTCCTGTTTACTGAATTTTTTTCATTTTCCCAAAATTTCAATCCAAAATATCAATTGGAAAAATATATAACCAAATGGCCCGTATATAATCAGGCACAAGTGTGCCCACTGCTGATATAGTGTAGGGGCCAATCATGCTGGCCTTTCACGCCAGCGACTGGGGTTCGAATCCCCATATCAGCATACTGTTCTAACATTTTCATTTTGTTGTTTTTTGAATTGATCAATGATTATTAGAATTTGTGGCCTTTTATCGATTTATTGCAGAATTAATCATAGTGAAACACCGCATTGTTCGTTTTAGAAAAGGTGCGCATTCATTGATTTGTGGGTGCACCCTGTGACAAAAATGGTGGAAATCAGAGTTCCGAAAAATGGAGGCAAGTATTTTTTTGAATTAAGGTATTCATCTAGCGCTCCCTAGGGAAAAATTTGATTCTGTCAGCAACCCATCACAGATTTCAGTAATGTCACCATCCAAATATTTCATCGCATATGCAGATGCCAATAGATCATCAGGTACGAATCGATCGTATTTTTCATGTTCTAAATCTCCAATATTTTCTGCAATTTCTATAAGTGAAGACATATTCTCCTCAATTCCTGTGTAAAACATAATGACCTCCTCAATCGTTGCTCCGGATATTTTTAGTGCTACATCACAATCTTCAATGTCAAAATCTCGGCATATCTTTCCTAATTTTGCAAGAGTGCGATTTTTTGCGGTACCGGTCCAAGTGAACCAGTAAATAATCTCTCCATCAACAATCAAATTATTTGAAGAAATATTTGCATTTTTAGCAGTATCCCGCGCCATTTGGAGCATCTCTCCAGCTTTTTTATCCAGATATGGTATTTTTCGATCAGATAGAAGTATTTCCTTCATCATCTCCCGAATCCTTGGATGAATATCAGGGAGTGATGAAGCATCAAATTTCGGATCCTTTGCTGCTCGGGAAGGATTTACCAGAATTTCCCATTTTTTATAATCAATATTTACAATTTCCCATCTCTTACCCGCGAGGATGAGATATTTTTGTCCCTCAAGCCCGGGGTGATGTGCAACGCTTCCTATTTTTTTCCCTTGATTGATGACATCCAGATCTGAAACCGTTTGAAACACGGCATAAAAATCCATATTTTTAACAATCATTTCCCCTTCCAAACCAAGAATGATGAGCCCGTCGTGTGTCTGTTCAATGAGATCAGATTCTTTCATCGATCGAAGGATTGAGATGAACTCATTTTTTGGAACTGAGCTAAAAGCACCTTTTTCAACTAAAATGTCATAGAGAGGAGAAGGATAAAACCCTCCTTTTTCCTTAATAACACTCATAATTTGCTGAACAAAAGTTGAATAATATCCATAATGAAAATGCGGTGGTTCGTACCATTTTTCAAGCATTAATTCAGACATTGCAATGGCTCGTAATAATTTAGGGAATATTCTTTCAATGAGATCATCTGATTTTTTTTCAGTTATGAACATAATCATCTCTGAAGATTCTCCCTCGCCTCTACCACTCCTACCAAGCCGCTGAACTAATGAATTAACTGACCATGGTGCTCCAAACTGACCAATTCTGGTTAGGTTACCCACATCTATACCCATTTCAAGGGTGCTCGATGTAAAACATGATGTGAGTGAATTCGTTTTTAATTGTGTTTCTGAATCTTCTCGCTCCGTTTTAGAAAGAGAACCATGATGAATCATGAAAAAGTCTGGCATTCCTTTACGTTCGAGCGTTTTCCTGACCAAATCGGTCATTACTTCCAAAGTTTGTTTTGAATTGATGAAAATCAGAGATGATTGGCGATAAAAATATTTGATAAGGTCATTGACAACGCCCTGAAATTGATTAATGCCTTCATCATCAGATTTGGGTTTGTCCTTATCTAGCAAATATCCCTTGATCAAATAACGGATATTCCGATCATTATTGGGATCCTCAATGATCTCAACACTATCCTGGTTTTGGGGCATCAACCATTCTTTTACGAGAGTTGTATCTCCAAAAGTTGCAGACAGTCCAATAATTCTTACTGGAACGGAACTAAATGTTGTTATTCTGGATATCAAACTGCGAAGGTGGGCACCCCTCTCGACTCCGATAAATGAATGCATCTCATCTATGACAATATAAGGTAAACCAGAGAAAAGTTGAGAAATATCATTTGAATGGTTGATGAAAAGAGATTCTATTGATTCAGGTGTAATTAGGAGGACTCCTGCTGGATTTTCAAGGAATTTCTTCTTTTTGCTAGACGATACATCCCCATGCCATTTAAAAACCGGAATTCCTGAGAGATCACACAGTTGCTCTAATCGCTGGAACTGATCGTTAATGAGTGCTTTCAATGGGCCAACATACAATGCCCCAATACCTACTCCCTGCTTTTCAATGATTTGAGAAAAAATCGGAAGAAATGCTGCTTCAGTTTTACCAGCAGCAGTATTTGCAGATATTACTAAGTGATTTGAAGATTCAGAAATTGCATATATTGTATCAACCTGAATTGGACGAAGAATTTTCCAATTCATCTGATACAACTTTTGTTGGATTGTAGGATGCAACAATGAAAAAGCAGAAGGTTTCATAATATTTTTGCTCTATTGAATTAGAATTTTATAGACACCAATTCATCATCAGACATCTGAACAAGAGGTTTTTCTTCATTTGATTCTTTCTTTAAACCTTCAGGTGAGATATTGAGAAGCTCTTGCCACGAGGTTTCAGGGTTTTGTTCAATTACCGAAAGAAAACCGACATATTTCTTGATAACATCACCAGGAGTCATATAAAATTCAGAACCCAGGGTCTTAGCGCAATATGTCATAAATTCGGTAATACCTTCATCTGGAATTAAGTATTTTGTGGAATCACCGGATGCATAGACATTTCGTATGTTGTAAAGGAGAACATACGTATCCTCGGGAGTAAGGTTGTCAAGATGAATAACAGGCCCGGAGAAATCTTTCCGACCCTTTTGTGCAAATTCATTTTCTGCAAGTCTCCTTGCTAAAGCCTCATAACTCATAAGTCCCCGCCTTCTATCGGATAAAAATTCGTCAATTCCGGCAAACATGAATCCGATATTCTTCACGTTTCCTTGCAGACAATCATTGAGAATTCTAAGAACCATCTCATAATTGGAATTCCGAGCCTGTGAATTATTAAGCCGATGAGAGAGAACACCCATTTCATCAATATTTACCAAAATTCCATGATAACCGGCCATGCGGACAAATGACCCCCATAGTTTCAGATAATCATAAATTGTGGAATCACTGATGATAGATCTTACCCCTAAATCTTTATGCGCCTCGGTTTTTGTGGTATATTCTCCACTTAACCAACGAATTGCAGAACTCTGGAGTATTTCATTTTGGAAAAAATACCCTTCATAGTATTTTGCAATAACTATCGCAAAATCATATCCTGAAACCAGCTCTTGTAATGGTTTTAATTGATGGTATATTGATTTGGTAATCTCTGCATGATCTTTTCCTTCTTCTCTTAACGTAAAATCAAGATCTGAGATCCATTTTTCAACAATACTGACCATAGCACCGCCGTCAGGCTTTGCTTTGGTAGACATGTTGTGCATAAGTTCTGAATAGAGTTGTCTTGCCTGACCACCAGAAGCATGCAGTCGTCTGTCTAGAGTAATATCTGCCTGAGTAACAACTAACTTCTGCTCCAATGCAACAATCCTGCTCAGATTCAGAAAAAAACTCTTTCCGGATCCATATCTCCCAATGATAAAACGAACCGTAGCACTATCATCTTTTATTTTGGAAATATCTGACAATATTGCTTCAATTTCATCAGCCCTGCCGACCTGGATGTGCTGCAATCCTATTCTTGGAACAACTCCTGCATTAAGTGACTGAATAATAGCAGTTCGTTCACGATTTTTAATTTTTATGGTCAATTCATCCCCTCCTCAATTTTAGTTCTAATTTCTGAATTAATTAATACCAAGTCTTCATCTTGCACTTCTAAAAGATAATCTCCATAATTCTCGTCAGACCAGGTATTGATATCATCAATCGTTCCATTAGCCATTAATCCATAGTTTCGGGAAACGTTTTGGAATTCTGTTTTAGTAAACTCATTTTGAGATAACAAATCCTGCAAAAATATGGTATATTTAGGAGGAAGACCGGATAAATTATTTTCAGAAGGTATTCTTTGAATTTTAGTGGATTCACATTCATTTGGCATCTTTGTTTCTGGAATAACAATGTTTTCTTCTGAATTATCGGAGTTTTCATCTTCTGAGCCCATTAGACTGTTAAGAATCTTTTGAATACCTTGAGTATCTCTAAATTTTTTGTTTAATTGTTCTGGATCCAACGTAAAACTTGGTTCTATAGGGGTTGGTTGTACAATTGTTTCTCCAGCCCTTACTGGTGAGGAATGGCTAATTTGTATTGGCTGTTCACCAGGTTTTGATGTGAGATCTGATGGAAATAGCAACTGAATATCATCTTTTTCAAGTCCTATTGCCTTGTATATTTTATTAAGAGCCTGATACTCATTGGGATCCAGAATACCATCAGCTGAAGCCATATCCTTTAAAAATTTAGCAACAGTTAATTTGTTATCATCAGACAAGTGCTCTTTCAGTCGTTTTCCCAGTCTTTCAAGAGAAGGGGGATTTTGAATGAGAATCTGTTGATATTGTTTCAGGCATGTAACATCTAAAGGACTCAACTCAAATGATCCAAAAATGAATCTATCAAGGTGATCCTGTTCGTCAGGGGAAAATATCCCGTCAGCCAGGGCAATGCTCATTCCAAGCTCAAGGATAAAAGCAACCGCTGGATATGAATCCGAAGTAAATGTTCTCTTATCGGGTGAGGGAAAGAGAGCAACGGAGTCATCCCATCGATATGGTGTTCCGGTAATTCGATGATCTGGAATAAGTATGTATCCCACATCACGCGCAGTTGAAAACAGTAGTTTACTTTGAGTGGGTGTAAGTTTCTCTCTCTTTTCTATAGAGATTAATTCAGCTAATGAATTGATTGGAACGATGATTGAATCATTTTCATTTTTGAATTTTGCAATAACCTGATCCCATCTTGTTTTTTCGGGATGATCGAGTTCTTGTTTTAACGAATCAGGAAGCGCCTGATAAGCTTTTGAGGTAAGTACCTGTTCTCCTTTATTGATCTTTCGAGCAGCAGGCCTGAGTTCTTCTATTGTATCTGCCCAAATAGATAAGATATCCTTGAATTGACTCTTTTTGCCGAGGGGATTATTGATCTCAACAGGTTCGATTTGATTAACCATTGAGTAATTCTGGGAATAAGGAAGTAAGGAGGGACTTGCGGGTCGATATTCAAATTTAAACTTCCGTTTTGATGGTTCAATTTTGAATCCTTCAGGGTATTTGGTTTTGAATTTTGTCTCAAATAATTGCTTAAATTGTGTTGGTAATTTATGAGTTACAACAGATTTTGGGGTTTCGGGGATGGCATTGGCCAGTGAATAGGCTAATTCCCATTGAATTGCCTTGTCATGATTAATATGCCAGGAAAGGGCGACAATTACCTGATCGTAGGACAAATCAATAAAACTTGGGAAGTATTGAGAGATGTTATCCTCAGATATTCGGGTCATCTGTTGGACTGCAACATAGGCTAAGAAAGATGAGAGATAAGAGTAAAATGACCTTGATATTGGATAATTTTTCAAAAGTGAATTTACTTCCTGAATAATAATTGGAATATCCATTTTCTCTATTATGGCTCTGTTTTCTAATCCATAAAAGAATAAAAATGCATATCCAATATCATTTAATTCAGAGTTTCTCCCACTAGAAAGCCATTCAAGATAATTTGCTCTTTGATTCGGACTTATTGAAGAGTAACGAGGCCAATACCCCAAAGCTCCTTTCGGTTCATCAATAGGTTTTCCAATGGGGTAATTAAGATTAATACAAGAAGCTTCGACATTTTCAGTAGTATTTGAAGTCCAATAGATTAGGGGATCCGGGATGTTATAATTATGAATTTTAATTTCTCTGACGTTTCCTGTCCAAGTCATTCCAGAAGAATTAGATGAGATAGGTTTCTCGGTAGTGGTTTTTGATTTCGGATGGAATTCTTCTAAATTCTTATCATGGATAACTTGAATATTAGCTACGGGTTTCCTATCATCGAATTTTTTTAGTGTAGTTTCGGTTGGTTTGAAATCAGGGGATGATATGTTTATTACATTTTTTGAATTTTGTTTGTCATTTGCGTATTTTTTCCTTCTATAAATATAGATTGGAACAATAAATATCCACAGAAATAAGGTTAACACTCCATATATCAGACTGGGTCCCTGATTATTGTTTTCAGCTCTGATTTTCAGAGTATCTAATATAATTATTAATACTTGACATAGGACCAAAAAGATATATATCCAAAAGTTAATAGTAACCGAAAAAATGGATATAACAAATAAAATACCTAGGAGAATACCAACATTTGATCCTTTTCCAATTAGTGGTCGATTATTATGTTCTTTTGACAAATTATCATCCCATTGTTTATATTGAACAATTAGAGAGATGACACATAAATTATTCCATTTGTCTTATTTTTATGACACACATTTTGAAGATAGTATCTAATATATGTGCATTATAGAGATCCCCTGCAATTTTATTTAGAACACCGAATAGGGACGCAAGATTGCTCCTGTGTCACCTTCTTAGAACAAAGCGTGTGAGAAATGGGAAAAGATTACTGGGGAATGCTGCCCGTTGGAATTTACTGGATTTGCAATCCGATTTATTCTCTGGGTTCTCTCAACAAATGGAAACTCTCTCACTCTCCTGAACCAGAAAAAGATCCACTTCATTGTCGGTCGCTGTGTATGTCACTTCATCAGACAGGTGACCGTTTCACCGAATAATTTCCGTTTCACCGGATCGTTCCGATTCTCTTCTCAGCCTGAACCCAGTCATCGGGCAGCTGAACAAACACATCCATTAAAACATTATAAAAAAAGGAAATATATTAAAACTGAAGTATTCTTCGGCTTAAAAAAGATAAACTGCATAATCTGACATCTGCACTTTTGTGTGCCGCGGTAGGAATGTTATTCATTTCTATTGGTCTGCAACAGTATTCCATCAGTTCGTATGGTCTTATTCCTTATATGCCCCATCTCCTGATCTTTCAGCCCCTGTATCTTTCCAGTATCGGATTTGGTTTTGTGTTTCTTTGTCTCAGCGTTTTTTTTACCAGAGAGGCATTTACTGGAGGGATATTTGCCGCACACCCATTGACATCTCCATCTTCATTCACAGAATGCAGATTGTTCTTCCGGTAGGCATTATGATGTTTACTTTCTCCTGCAGCTGCGGTGTGCAATTCTCGTTACTTTGGACAAATGCCCGGCATCTGGTAAAGAACGCTTAAAAATAACCCTCAAACGAGCCCATTTACCCGGAAAAACACATCCACACAGAAGCCCGCAGGAGGCCGGTCTCACCCGAAGATAACCCATACATCCTCTCAAAATCCTCATCAATAGCGACCGTTCAATAGTCTGCAATAACCCGTTATTTCATCAGATAAACAGCATTACAACCGCCATTTTCCGACAATAAAAATGAGAGAAAAATACCTTCATTTTGACCTCAGATTCCCTAAAACAAAGGGTCAAAAAGGGGAGGGGTTACAAAAAACAGAGATAAGACACTATAAATAGCCCCTGTTACCGGCCTGCACATCTGCCCTCATCTTATGTTACCAGACAGTATCTCCCCGGAACCAAAAACAACGGTTCAGAATTCCCGATACGATTCACCCCCGCACAAAACGACTGCATATCCTCCTGTGACTTCCAAATAGGAATGGTAATTAATTTACATAGCAATAATGAAACATGGGAAATCCTGAAACCGGTGAGTCTTTAGCCAAATATGGCTTATTGATCCTTTCCATCGCGCTTGCCACCTTTATGGCATCCCTGGACGGGACCATCGTAAATATTGCCCTGCCGACGATATCAGCAGCCTTTAATATTTCATCAAGTGCAGTAAGCTGGGTCTCCACAGCGTATCTTTTGGTGATGGCAGGCTGTGTGCTTATTTTTGGAAAAATATCCGATGTCATCGGGTTTAAAAAAATATTCCTATCCGGATTTGTAATATTCACCCTGGGATCCTTTTTCTGCGGATTTTTACCGGAAATTATTGATTCATTTTATGTCTTAGTCGGATCACGGGTAATCCAGGCAGTCGGCGGTGCCATGATCTCAGCCATCGGACCTGCGATGATCACCACCTTCATCCCCATGAATCTCAAGGGAAAGACGATGGGCATTATCATGACCATTGCGGCACTGGGTACAGCACTGGGACCAACCATTGGAGGATTTTTAACCCAGTATATGTCCTGGCACTGGATCTTCTTCATCAACGTACCAATCGGGATTATCGCAGTACTTCTGGGAGCAAAAGTCATCCCTGTTACAACCGTCCGTGGCAACCTGTCCACCTTTGATAAAAGTGGAGCCGCCCTTATTTTTGTCGGCCTTGCATTCCTTCTCTTTGCCGTCTCGGAAGGAAACACACTGGGATGGACATCTCCTGTCATTGCAGGAGCGTTCGTCCTCGCCGTAGCATCACTGGGATACTTTGTCTGGCACGAACTGAAGTCAGCCGACCCCATCCTTGAACTCTCACTATTTAAAAACAGAAATTTCCTTCTCACCAACCTGATTCTTTCCCTGGTCTTCTTCAGTTATTCGGGCATCAATTATCTGCTCCCGTTTTATCTGGAATACGTCCAGGGATACGACACATCATCAGCAGGCCTGATTTTAACCTCACTTTCATTTGCGATGATGTTTGCAGGCATTCTTGCAGGGGCAGTATTCAATAAAACCGGCGGAAAAATTCTCTGTATTGTCGCCGCTTTCGCCCTCGCAGCAGGATATTTCATGATGACAAAACTCGGCGTTGATACAACGGTTGGGTTTGTGGTCATATCCCTGCTCATCATCGGCTTTGGCCTGGGTCTGATGATCACACCCATATCGAATATGATCATGAATTCTGTTTCCAGAAATAATCAGGGAATGGTCTCAAGCCTGACCAGCCTGGAGCGATTCGCTCCCATGACCATCGGAATTGCATTATTTAACCTGGTATTTGTCCAGGGAATGACAACAATTGCAGCCCACCGGGGTGTCACCATGGATACACCCATAAACATCAAAATGTCCGTTCTTACCGCAGGATTTGATCTGGCGTTCTTTGTCGCATTTATCATTGGCATCATCATCCTCATACTGACGCTTATTGTGCGACAGGAGATACATCCTGATTTTGCAAATGATGCAGAAAAGGAAGAACCCGTAACAGGACAAATCTGAAAACTATTTTTTTATCTATACAAAAACCAATACCGGAGCATCTCACCCGTTACCGAAAAAGAATTGCATCACTCTTCAGATTTGCATTTGTCCTGGAGATAGTTGATAACATCCGCAATATCGGAACGGTCAATTAACGAGATACCATAATGCCGTGCAATCATATTTCTGACCTTCTCTGACTCGATCCACCCATTATCAAGACCTTTAATGAGATTATCTATCTCTTTGATGTATGGCATTATTTTTTCTGCCACTTCATCGGATTCAAGGGAAACGGTACTCAGAATAATCTGAAGAGGATTTCTGACATGATCATTTAAGACAGCAAACTGTTCCATATTCTTGTCAATCTGGAGAAATGCCTCTTTCTTCATGTTTTCAAGAAGAGAATATTCGGTTGTATCTCTCATATACAGTACAGATTGTTTATAGACACCATTTTCAATTATAGGCATGTTGCGCAGAGAATATATCGCAAATTTACCACCATGCCGATATTTAAGGTCTTCTTCAAAATATTCATGCAATAAAAGAGAATCACACAGTTCCGGACCTCTGTCAGAGGAAAAAAACGGGTTCAGAGTTTTGAAATTCATACCCTGAATGTCTCCGGATATCCCACAATTCCGGCACAGCGTCTCAAACGCATCATTAAAGATAATGACATTAAACAAACCGTCGATTACCACAAGAATATCGTGGAGCGTATTTATCGTCGTTCGATATTGGAATTCAGAATGACAGATTGCTGCTTCCATCTCCTCACGTTCCGTAATATCACGACATACAACAGTTAAATAGCGATCTTTATTAAAGCGGGCTGAACTAACACTCAGTTCCATCGGCATAGTCGGGCCATCCCTCGCGACTACCTGTGCCCGGATAATCTCTGACGTCTGTATAACAGATTCCATTCCTGCAATAATCTGATGAAGCCTGTCATTGTCTGCTACATCAAAAATCGTCATTTTCAGAAGTTCCTTACTGGTATACCCAAGCACTTTTTCAGCACGGCTGTTTGCATCAATAATATGACCGGAAACGGGTTCTAAAATAAATACAATATCAAGGGTGCTGTCCAGCGCAACCCTGAATCGTTCCAGTTCTCCCTGTTTATACTGGAGCTGTGGGTAATAACTTTTTTTGACAGAGGCTTCGCCGAACCCGATAATACGGTTTCTGATCTCTTTAAGATCTTCCTCATATTGTTCTTTTTCAGTCGTCATTTCCACACTCGCACACCAGTTGCCACGAACCTGTCAGGGATGGATAAGATCTTCATTTAAATAATAATGCTTCATGTTTTCAGAGGAGACTCTCAAACAGATTTGAGAGATCCTTTTGACCCGGAATTCTCGGATTGGTCGCAATACAGGGATCACCGGCACTACGTGCTACCAGATCAGGAATATCATCCTTCGATGCGCCGTACACTGAAAGAGATAATGGGTTGTCTATGCTTCCACGCATCCCCATAATTTTTTCAAACATTCCTTTGACTACTTTTTTATCGTCGGTTATATCAGGAGAAACACCAAGAATGCGTGCAATTTTTTGGTATTTACGAATTGACGAAGAATAATTATACTGAATAGCACTCCGCATCACGATTGAACTGGCAATACCATGGGGAAGATCATATAAGCCCCCGATTGCATGGGACATCGCATGAATGAGCCCGAGTCCTGCGTTTGAAAACGCGATACCGGCATACATACTCGCCATCAGGGACTGAAAACGATAATCGGGATCATCCGCCTTATCCACTGAAAACGGAAAAAAACCGGCTGAAAGTTTAATTGATTCAAGTGCCAGCAGGTCACTAAAGTGAGAGGCACCATTGGATACATATGCTTCAATACCATGCGTAAGGGCATCAATGCCGGAATTGACCGTAACATCAACAGGTTGTGTCATCAGAGGAACCGTATCCAAAAGAGTGACATCAGGAACAAGTGATTTGGAGATAATCAGATTTTTTGTTTTTTTAGCCGCATTGCGAATTACTGCATATTGCGATACATCTGCTGCACTCCCGGCAGTTGTTGGCACACAGATCAGTGGAGGCATGGGATTTTTTACCAGATCAACGCCGATATAGTCAAGAATATTTCCCCCGTTTGCTGCAACAATACCAATTCCCTTTGCACAGTCAAGGACACTCCCCCCACCTATTGCAAGGATTCCGGTGCATTCTTCACTCAGATATGCTTCTGCCCCTGCCATCACATTATAATCACGGGGATTTGGCTCAATATCTGAAAAAATGATATATTCAGTCCCTGCTTCATCAAGACTCAGGAGAATTTCCAGAATCCATTTCTGACGGAAGGCATTGGTATCAGTAGCAATAAGAACAGTATCCGAATGGAAATTTGAGGCATATTTGCCGGCATAAATTCGTGCATTTTCACCGGTAATAATCTCCGGAACAACAAATTTCCTGTGTTCACGAACCATTTCCATTCAGTATACACCACCCTGATAAAATCTAGTGATATGTATTTACTAGCATCATATAAATTATCATATGGATGCAATCGGCAAAAACACACTGAAAATATCAGATTACCGTATGAAAATACACAATACCAGATATACAGCAACATCATGCCACCATCTGCATGATAGATCAATATACCACCATTACAAACCGGAATTTCTCAGTCCGGAACGAACCCAAATACTTTTTATTGATGCCCATCTTCAGTCCTCTTATGAAGATTCTTGCACTGAACGCAAGCCCCCACAGAAAAAACAGCAACACACTCCAGCTTGTAGAGGCAGCACTCAGAGGAGCATCAGAGGCAGGAGCAGATACAGAATTCCTTGATATCTGCGAATATGACATAAAATACTGCACAGGATGCGGCATTTGTTATCAGACCGGAGAGTGCCCGATTAAAGATGATTATGCAGAGATATTATCTAAAATGCAGGACGCTGACGGCCTGATTATCGGAACACCGGTATACATTAATGCTGTTACGGCACAGCTCAAAACTCTGCTGGACAGGATGGCAGATGTTATTCATTGTCAGGCATTTACCGGAAAATACGGAATCGTCGTTACCACCGGGGGCGGAGGAGGGACAGATGAGGTCATATCGTATCTTGGAAACACCCTCCAGGTGCTTGGAGCAAATATGTGTGGCGGGGTAGGCGCAGTGATGGGGGGTGGGCCGGAACAATGTCAACTACCCCGGCCTAAAGGCCGGGGCTTGGGACTCTACTCATAGGTAGTTCCCGTGTGGGTGGTTGACTGCACCCCTGCACTTCCAGGTTATACCTGACAGTGCGTGCTCTGGACTCAATGTTCCGAGCACCAATAAGATCGGCATGAAGAGCAAATCCACAGCATTCACAAACAAACGATTTTCTGTGTCTGTTGT
>JAUVCV010000044.1 GCA_030595665.1 Methanogenium sp. | reverse complement strand
GGATTGCCAGTCATTGTGTTTCAGATGTGCTATTCTGATTATTGGTTGTACTTTTATATAAATTAGTACAACTGATTGAGGGGTGGGTGTACTCAGCCGAAAATAATCTGCTCATCTGTTGGAAGGGTGCGAAATGTGAATATTCTGGCATATCCTGAAATTATGTTGAAAATCGGTTTTGATCAGGTATCGTTGGGTTGTTTCGCCTGAGGGGTCAGCATAGAGGAGTGTTGTCAGGGGTTCGAAATTGCACGCACATGAACTGTCAAGACCCATTTCTGATAGTTCGGATGCTGCCTCTGCCGCTGTTTTGTCAAGCGCAAGAAGCCGGGTATTGATGTCACCCTGAGATGTTGGAAAAAAGTGATATATTCCTTTTGCAGTGCTCTCATCTACACCGATCACCAGATTCATCTGCTCTGAAAGGAATCTTACCTGTATATGGCATCTCCCCTCCTTGCAGTAGTATTTTCATTCTTTATTCCGGGCCTTGGACAGTTGTATACCGGACAGTTTCTGAAAGCTGTTCTGCTCTTTGTTGCAGCAGTGGTCTTTGGATTCTTCTCGTTTACGCTTATTACTATTCCTCTGTATCTCATTCTCTGGATTTACAGCATGTATGATGGGTACACGAAAGCGAAGGAGATGTAACCCATCTTCTTTGTACCTTTAAGTCCGGGAAACCGTTAATGCGTGAGTCCTGGAAGAATGAGATTTAGTGTAATTATGGGAGAGGAACAGGAGGTTCTTCTCTCCTTTCGTTCTCTTCTTCTCTGTTGTTATTTTGGCTGAGACATTTGTGTATCATCTCCCTCAGACGATACAGGGTCTGGGTCTCTGCAAAATCTCTTCCTTCCCAGCGGATGATACCGTCTCTGTCGATGAGATAGAGGTATGCCGATGACTGGTCTGTTATCTCCAGCGGCCCGGTGAGTTCAGATGCACTGCTATAGACGGTCATCACATAGTCATGGTCTGCTTTTGGAATGCCTGAACGCATGCCCCCGTCAATAATTCTTCGCATCGGTCGCCAGATGGCTGAACTTATCACCGGAATCTCATAGATTGCTATTTTTTCTGTACCCTGAAATTCCCCTCTGATGGGCGTGACCCAGGAATCGATCATATCCTGTGCCTCGCGGACAAATGCCACAACAATAAGTGCCGGCACCCCCTTTGCCGCATCAGGGAGTGTTTTTCTCTTCCCGGAGAGTGTTTCAGCAGTTATTTCCGGGAACCGGAATCCTGTCACCATGGGGGTTGATAGGTTTCCTGTATGATGAATCTGCCGGGCCCCCCCCGGTAGCTTACCTGTCCACCGGTGGGTGGTTTTGGCTCCCTCTTATTGTGCCCCTCGCTTAACAGGAGGGGTGATACATATTCTGAATTCCTGGATGGAGTGATGGGTTGTAAAAGAGAGTCTGTTTTCTTTATTCAGATGAGGCCTGCAGTTCTTCCAGCCGTATTTTTACCGCATCAGCATGACCGGTTACCTTGACATGTGGCCAGACTTCACGGATGGTGCCATCCGGACCGATGATGTAGGTCGTCCGTACAATACCCAGTATTTCACGCCCCAGGATCTTTTTCGGCCGCCATGCCTCGTATTTTTCAATGACCGTATGTGATTCATCCGAGAGGAGAATTATCTTCAGACCGTGTGTGCCGGCGAATTTTGCATGACTCTGGCAGGAATCTGCACTGATTCCGATTACCTCTGCGTTTAGGCGGGAAAATGCTTCCAGTTCCTCATTGAAGCCCTTTGCCTCGGTCGTGCAACCGGGCGTGTTGTCCTTTGGATAGAAATAGAGAACAATCCATTTTCCGGCGAAAGTGCTCAGGCAGATTTCAGTATTATTTTTGTCCGGAAGACAAAATCCGGGTGCCGGCGTGCCAGTGTCAAGTGCCACCATGATGATTCACAAGAGGATACCATACGTGATACTGTGAACTACCCCTAAGCTAAAGACTTAGTGGCTTCCTGCTTCATACCCCAAACTAATGTTCATCAGTCCACAGGCCCTACCCCTCGTCCCGAGGGTGAAACAATTGCTTGGTTATCGCAATTGGGTAATACCGCGTTAGTGTTAAATGATTTAACTCTATCGGTAACTACGCTTACATCCCCTTGGCTAAAGACCAAGGGGTTTTACGCTTAATTTATAAAAATCTGTTTCAGTTTTTTTCTAAATTCTGCTTATCTCCTGTTTTTCGGTATACAGGATGCCGGAGACCAAAATCGATTTTGGGACGGTGGCAGTGGTGCGTTTTATCATATTCATCCATCTCCGGGTGATGGTATAAATGTGGATATTATTGGGAGGAGGACAATGATGCTGATAGATGCTGTCTCTGACCTGGATTTGTTGTTTATCTCCCGGATTCTTTCTTTTTTAAATGTGTGCTGTCCATCGCATTAGTCTGAGCTGTTCTATTCTTTTGTGTGAGAGGATTCTGTATCATGTATGATATCCGGAGAGGGATGTTGTGCATACATTCTATTCAAAAATGGAGAATAAATCACATGAATATTTTTCAGGTAAAATTTAGTATGAATTAAGTCGCAAATCTTTTTTACTAGTGCTACTAAAGTTAACAAAAGTGTGATGTGAATACATGAAACATTCAAAAATAATCATGACCGCGGTATGCGGCCTTATTCTTGTTGCGGTACTCTGTGCAGGATGCACCAGCACATCGTCAAGCGCTGCCGTACCCGTTGGAGCGGATGACTCATCCGGAACCATGACGACCATTACCGACGGGATGGGCAGAAGTGTAACTGTCCCCGTTGCTCCTGATCGCGTAGTCTGTTCTGGTCCGGGCTGTCTCCGGTATCTTACCTATCTCCAGGCAGAGGACTGTGTGGTTGGTGTGGATGATATGGAGATTAAAGAGAGCATCTTTGATGCACGGCCCTATGCCATCGCAAACCCGCAGTTTTCCACCCTCCCCATGATTGGTGAATTCCGCGGAAACGACGACCCGGAGAAGGTTGTGGCCTGCAACCCGCAGGTGATCTTCAAGACCTACTGCACTGAGGCGTCTGTTGCTGACGAACTGCAGGAAAAAACCGGCATTCCGGTGGTTGCCCTCCAGTATGGAGACCTGGGTAACAATCGTGCACTTATGGACCAGTCGCTCCGTCTGATGGGTACAGTCATGGGCAACGACGATCGTGCTGAAGCGGTGATCGCCTATTTTGACACCCTCACTGTCGATCTGAATACACGGACTGAAGGCATTGCAGAAGCAGATCGTCCAACGGTCTTTGTCGGTGGCATTGCCCACAGTGGGCCGCATGGTTTCCAGTCAACGCAGCCTGCCTATCCGCCATTCATCTTTGTAAATGCCCGTATGCTCTCTGAAGGACCCCAGACGGCCTACGCCAATATTGCACAGGAGAAAATAATCGCCTTTGACCCGGAGATCATCTTTGTGGACCTTTCCACTCTCCAGACAACCCCATCGGCAGTTGATGAACTGAATGACGACCCGTCATACGCCGCGATGACTGCCGTGCAGGCAGGCGAGGTGTACGGTGTGCTGCCGTATAACTGGTATTCGGTCAACCAAGGATCAGTGATGGCAGACGCCTACTTCATTGGCGCCGTGCTCTACCCTGATGCATTCTCAGACGTTGACCCGGCAAAGAAAGCAGATGAAATATACACCTTCCTTGTGGGAGAACCGGTCTTTGATGAAATGAACGGACTCTTTGAAAATAAGGCATTCAAACGGATCAGCCTGGAATGACCAATACATATTTTTTTCTGAAACTGGTAGCAGAGATGACAGGTTTTTTCGTGCAGTTCTTCCCATCTGCTATTCCGGGGTGCCCTGATGCATTTTTCTGATGGGAAAATTCCGGAAGGATATATCAGATATACCAAGCGGAAGGTAGCGGTTATCGCAGCGGGTATCCTGGCGCTCCTTCTGTTGCTGATTGTCTCCATTGCAGTCGGTGCTGTTGATATCCCCATTCGTTCTGTTATCGGGACGCTCACCGGAATGGCACCTGACCCGCTTTATGGCCGGATCATCTGGAATATCCGGCTGCCGCAGGCCCTCACCGCGATTGTGGCAGGAATCGGCCTTGCGATTGCCGGTGTGGGGATGCAGTCCGTCCTGAGAAACCCGCTTGGGTCACCATATACCCTGGGAATATCTCATGCTGCCGCGTTCGGTGCAGCGTTCTCGGTTATCATTCTCGGGACCGGCACCATGCGCAGCAGCGGTGCGGACGCAATCGCCCTCAATAATCCATATATCACTACCCTCTTTGCCTTCATTTTCTGTATGGTAGCAACGGGCATCATCATCGCCGTGTCGCGTATCCGTGCCTCCTCACCTGAGGTGATGGTGCTCGCAGGTGTTGCCATCGGTTCACTCTTCACTGCGGGGACGATGTTTCTGCAGTATTTTGCTGACGATGTGCAGCTCGCGGCTGTTGTCTTCTGGACATTCGGTGATGTGGGCCGGGCCGGGTGGAGTGAACTGATCGTGATGAGTGTCGTCGTCTTATTGGCGATGATCTATTTCATCCTCAAACGCTGGGACTACAATGCGATTGATGCCGGTGATGAGACGGCACAAGGACTGGGGGTAAACGTCGGTCGTGAACGGGTTGTGGGGATGCTTGTGGCCTCGTTTGTCACCGCGGTCATCGTGGCGTTTCTGGGCATTATCGGGTTTGTGGGCCTGGTATGTCCACATATGGTGCGCCGGTTAATCGGTGATGATCACCGCTACCTTATCCCCGGAACCTGTGTCTGCGGAGCACTCCTGCTTCTCGCATCCGACACAGCCGCCCGTCTGGTACTCGCACCCCATATCCTGCCGGTTGCGATTCTCACTGCATTTATGGGAGCTCCGATATTCCTCTATCTCATCATCCGGGGGCGTTCATAGTGATTCTTGACATAAATGATGTCTCGTTTACTTACCGCAGTTCAGATGTGCTACATGATGTCTCCTTTAGTGTACAACCGGGAGAGGTGGTCTCCATTCTCGGGCCGAACGGGGTAGGAAAGACCACTCTTCTGCGCTGCATCAATGCGATTCTTGCACCAAAGGCCGGTGATATTCTTGTGGGCGATGACAATATCCTCTCTCTCTCACGTATGGAGGTGGCACGACGCATCGGATACGTGGCACAGCAGTGTGAGAAGGCACGCCTGACCGTCTTTGATGCTATTCTCCTGGGGCGTCGGCCGCATATGGGCTGGAGCGTCTCGGATACTGACCTGAAGATTGTTGAGTCTGCGATTCGGATGCTGGAGCTTGAGGATCTCTCCCTGCGCTACACGGATGAGATGAGTGGCGGGGAACTCCAGAAGGTGAGTATTGCCCGTGCCCTTGTACAGGAACCCCGGCTTCTGCTCCTTGATGAGCCGACCAGTAGTCTGGACTTAAAAAATCAGATTGATATACTCTCCACCATACGGGCAGTGGTAAAGAGTCACCAGGTATCTGCGGTCATGACAATGCATGACCTCAATCTTGCAATTCGATTCTCAGACCGGTTTATTCTTTTGAAGGACGGGACGATTTACGAGGCCGGGGGCCAGGATGTCATCCGGCCTGAGGTAATCGAAGAGGTGTATGGCCTGCCGGTTTTTGTAGAGACGGTTGCCGGTCATCCGGTGGTCGTTCCCGATGGCGGCAGATGAATTGAGGAGATGCTGACATTTCCCCTCCCTTCCTGGAATAATCAGTCGTACTGCTATCACTTCAGTTTCCGCACTATTTCTGATACCATCATCGTTTTCCGTTTTCACAGGATGAAAGAGAAATAGGAGAACCTTTTTACCTTTTTTTGCACATTAAGAATTATGAAATACAGTCTGACCGGGGATAACCTGCAGTTTGTCACTCTGGAATTCGGGCCGGAAGATAAGGTCTATGCGGAGGCCGGTGCGCTGGTCTACATGAGCGGCAACATCAACATGGATACAAAACTTAAGGGCGGACTTCTGAAAGGCCTGAAACGCACCCTTGCCGGTGAATCCTTTATGGTGACGCACTTTACCAGTGCAGGTGGCCCGGGGATTGCCGCATTCGGGGGCAACTGTCCGGGAAAGATTGTCGCACTTGACATCACCGGAAAGGAGTTCATTGCACAGAAGGATGCATTCCTCTGCGCTGAAGAAAGTGTGAAATGGGAAATTGCATTCCAGAAACGCCTTGGCTCTACCTTCTTCGGTGGCGAAGGGTTCATTCTCCAGCACCTGTCCGGTGAGGGTATGGTCTTTTTACATGCGGCAGGAGATCTCGTGGAGATTGACCTGAAACCGGATCAGGTCTACAAGGTATCAACAGCCCATGTGGTCGGCTGGGAACCATCAGTCACCTATGATATCCAGGCAGTAGGCGGAATTAAGACGGCGATGTTTGGCGGTGAAGGCCTCTTCATGACCACGCTCACCGGACCCGGAAAAGTTATAATTCAGTCAATGACCCTGCCGCAGCTGGCAAATGCTGTACAGCCCTTCCTTCCGACACAGTCATCCGGAGGCGACAGCGGCGGATTTCAGCTGAAATTCTGATATGCCTATGACAGAGACAAACACAGAAGCAAACAGCCGGAGCAGACGTGCAGGGGGAATTATTCTCCTTGCATGTGTCATCATTGCAATACTCCTGTTTGTACTGGCCAATCTGGGCATCATCGCAGCAGGCCTCTTTACGTTCCTTCTTCTGGCACTCATCATAGTGGGTATCATCTGTATTGGAATCGCAGTCTTTGCGATTCCAATGTATATTATGAAGGATACCACGGTGGAGCCCGGAAATTATGAACTGGATGATGTTTCACCAGTGAATGATGATAAAGATCACTGATTATTCCCTTTTTTTAACCAATATATATCGAGAGTGAGGGCCAACCATATTTGTCATGGAAACGAGGTGCCCTGTTGTACTTGTACATGGGTGGAAGAGCCACCCAAAAGTGTGGAATCCTCTTGTCCGGCGGCTGGAAGAGGAATCTTTTGTATGCTGGAATTTTAGCCATTCCAAACTGCGGGATGCAGGGGCAGAAGAGATTGGCCGTGCCCTGATGGATTTTATTCATACCATGCAGGAGGAGCATGAATACCGGGGCGAGGTTGATATTGTCTGTCATTCCATGGGTGCTGCGGTAGCCAGATATATGCTGGAAGTGATGGATGGTGACTCTCATAAAATTCTGGTGAGGACGCTCATTGGTATCGGCCCGCCGAATAACGGGTCCTCGATGGCCGAACTCTTCAATGATCCTGTCCACGGCCCCGATATTCTGCAGCAGCTGACCGGCACCTTTGTGCCGAAAACCTATGATCCGGCAACTGACAGTTTGGTCCAGGAATTCCGTTCAACAGGACCATTTGTGCAGAAACTGCGGGATGCAGGTCTGCGCAGTGACATCAAATATCGTGTGATCGTTGCCGGGAATGTAACCGGTACACCGGATTTCTTTCCTCTTTTTGAAGGACAGACGTGGGCTTATTCGCCAGGTGGGTGGCAGATGACCGTCCGTGGGGATGGCATTGTATCCCACACCGATTCCCATATTCCGGGTGCTGATGTTGCGGTGCTGCCGGATGACCCGGCGGCGCTTTCTTTGTCCCCCTCAGATTATTGCCATCTTCGCCTGCCGGGGAATCCGGAGGTGGCGGAACAGGTGATCCGGTTTTTGCGGGAATAAGGAAGAAAATGGGTGCCCCTTTCCTCTCATGCTGTCCTTTTCATTCGGGAATCACTTATATATTTGTTCCCTGAATAGTATATATCACAACACGGTATCCAGACAGTATCGTTGGTGATTTGACACCGTCTGAATTTTTTGATGAGGAGGATGCAGAAGAATGCATCAGTTGACGAGGATTAATATTGAAGAAGGCAGGGACAGCGCTGCATTTCTGATGGCAGAAATATCTGTGTTTGCAGAGATTCTCCGGTCCCGGATGGATGTTGAGAGGATTATCCTGTTTGGCTCTGTGGCACGCGGCGACTTCAATGAGGGAAGTGATGTCGACCTTATGATCATCGGGAACTTTACCGAACGGTTCCACAAACGGCCGGTGGATATAATCGGCATAACGGATCTTCCGATAGAGCCGGTCTGTTATACGAGAGATGAATTTGAAGAACTGCTCCGGAAGAAGAACCCGTTTGTCCTCTCGGTGTGTGAAGAGGGGATACCGGTCTGAGTCAGGAATGGTTCTGTGAATGACGCATATTTGTCCGGTTTCAACCCGAGACTGGAGCAGCGAATGCATCACAGACCTCAATACCCCTCGCCCAGCCATATTTTCTTATCCTATCTCTGAAATGGGCACCCTTATCCGATGACGTATGGAAGCAATCCGAACGACGAATACATGGTGGAGCGGGTCAATAAGGGACTGAAACGGAGAAACAGGGTTGCAGGAGATTTCCCAAATGAAGAGTCGCTCCTCAGGCTGGTCGATCTCTTCTGATGGATGTGAATGAGAAGTGGTAGCTGGCAGAAGGTATTCATTGATGGAGATGGATGGTCAGAGACGGATAAAGAGAGCTCTGCCAAATTTACCGCATATTGAGGCGTTACCTTAATGTTCCCCTCCAGGCACCTCTACTTTAATATAATCCCACTGCCATGTAGCAGATACCATAAGAGAAGGCGATCAAGAACACAGAATAAGGGAGAATTCTCATTGTTTCAATCAGACTGATCTTCAGAAGTTCTTCGTTTTGTTTGCATATTGGTCAAACTAACATGATTATGAACACCCATTTTTCTTGTGACTGTCAAAGCTGGGATACAGAAAAAATATCGTATGTGTGATCATGGGCAAAAAACCGCGAATAGGGCAGATTGGTACTGGTCCACTTCGAGATGAACTCTTCAGTGGGAACCATCTGGCTCGCCATGCAAAGGAGACTGCCTGCTCACACAGGATAGATACCGGAAATAGCTATGATCGCCTCCTTCCACGACTTGCTGATAACGAGAAGATTCTGCTGGAAACTCACGATCTGCTGTACACCGCCATCGAAACGAATCGCCGGATTGCTCCTGCAGGTGAATGGTTATTAGATAATTTCTATCTTATTGAAGAACAGATAAGGACTGTTCGTTCCCATCTCCCTGAAAAATACAGTAAAGGACTTCCTCACCTGGTAAAAGGACCGCTTGAAGGATATCCCCGGGTTTACCATATCGCCCGAGAATTTGTCGCACATAACGACGGGAGAATTGATACTGAAAGTCTCTTTGATTTTATCGATGCATATCAGAGTGTCACTCCTCTGCTACTCGGAGAACTTTGGGCCATACCGACCATGTTCAGACTCTCTTTGATAGAGAATCTCCGTAGAGTAGCTGATATTATCTCCGCAAACATACGTGACCGTGACTCTGCAGGCCATTGGGTAAATCGGATGACCGAAGTTGCCAGAGATGATCCAAATAGTATGATCCTGGTTATTGCAGATATGGCACGGTCAGATCCCCCCATGACCAGTGCTTTTGTCGCGGAAATGGCCCGACAATTGCAGGGCAGGGTAGGGACACCCATATCCCCCGTCACCTGGATAGAACAGAGACTTTCTGAGAGAAACCTGACCATTGAGGAGATGATCAATGCAGAGGCACAGGCACAGGCTGCTGATCAGGTATCTATCAGGAACAGCATAAGCAGCCTTCGTTTCCTTGATACGATGGACTGGCGTGAGTTCGTAGAGCGACTGAGTCTTGTCGAGCACACCCTTCGAAGTGATCCTGCTGATGAATATGCAGCCATGGACTTTGAAACCCGCGACCGCTACAGGCATGTGGTTGAGGAGATCGCAAAAAAGGGATGTTTCTCCGAAGATGATGTTGCAGGAAAAGCGGTGGAACTTGCCAATGAGAGCCGGAACAGCAGGGACAGGGGAGTCCGGGAATCTCATATAGGTTATTATCTGATAGACAAAGGAAGAGCCTCTCTTGAAGAAGCACTCTCATTTCATCCTCCTGTTATGGATCGGATCAGAAAATCAGCATATACCCATTCCCTTTCCCTGTATTTCTGCGGGATCCTGTTCATAACGTTCATCGTGGCTTTTTTGGGGTATACAAGGCTTACTGCCTACGAATGGTTTGTTGCTCTGCCCCTTCTGGTCCTTCTCCTGTTTCCGGCCAGTCAGGGTGCAATAGCAGTTATTAACTGGTTTGTTACTCTTCTGGTCACTCCTGTTTCACTCCCGAAGATGGATTATTCAAAAGGGATACCAGAGGAGCACAGAACCATAGTCGTTATCCCGACAATCCTCTCAAGTCCTGGAGACGTTCAGGGACTCCTGGGTTCACTTGAGATCCGGTACCTGGCAAATCGGGACGATAACCTGTATTTTACCTTGCTGACTGATCTTCGGAACGCAGATGCTCAGGAGCTGCCTGAAGATGCGGAGACAGTCGATCTGGTTGCAGCCGGAATTGAAGATCTGAACCGGAAATACCGGGGCGATAAGCCGGATACTTTCTTTCTCATGCACCGGTCCCGGATCTGGAATGCGGGTGAAGGGGTCTGGATGGGGTATGAGCGGAAAAGAGGGATCCTCATGGCATTCAGTACCTTTCTGTTTGACAAAGAGAAAAACCCGTTCTCACGTATCGTTGGCAATCAGGAGATCCTGACTGATATCAAATATGTGATAACCCTTGATACCGACACACGCCTCCCCCGAAATAGTGCAGGAAAACTAATTGGTGCGATCGCACACCCACTCAACCGACCAGTACTGGATCCGGTAACCGGGGTGGTCAGAGAAGGATATGGAATTCTCCAGCCCCGTGTCGCCATCTCTCTGTCAGAATCTGGAATTTCACGGTTTGTATCACTATTCGGGGGTGAACAGGGTATTGATCCCTATACCCGTGCAGTATCTGATGTGTATCAGGACGCTTTTCATGAAGGGTCATTTATGGGAAAAGGGATCTATGATCTTGAAGTATTCTCACAAACAGTTGTGGGGCGGTTTCCTGATAATCTCATATTAAGTCATGATCTGCTGGAAGGATGTTATGCCAGGACCGGTTTCGTCAGTGATATACAGGTCTTTGAAGAGTATCCGGTCAGTTATCTGGCTGATAGCAGACGGAGACAGCGGTGGATCAGAGGTGACTGGCAGGTAATACCATGGCTGCTGCCGTCCGTCCGGGACAAATCGTCAAAAAAACAGAGAAATCCGCTCTCACTCCTCTCACGATGGAAGATCTTTGACAACCTGAGAAGAAGCCTCGTAGCGCCAATGACATGTATCTTCCTTCTCATCGCATGGACCTGCCTTACGGGTCCCCTCTTCTGGACAGTCTATATCGTATTGTTGTGCCTGATTCCTCCGATAACTATCATCGGCTGGAATATTATAAAAAAACCCATAGAACAGACCTGGAGACTGCATTTCCATGATATGCCCGGGGTTATCCGGGATCACCTGGCAGGAACTCTCGTTACTCTGGCCTTTCTCCCGTATGAAGCATATATTTCCCTTGATGCACTCCTTCGGTCCTGCTGGCGGATGATAGTTTCCCATTGTAATCTGTTAGAATGGACTACCCATCAGGAGGTTGGACGGAAGGGAACACACAGCCTTACGGGAAAATACCGTGTTATGTGGCAGGGACCGGTAATCGGGTCCGCATTGCTCCTTGGAATGATCCTCGTTCACCCATTTGCGAATCCTGCTGTCGTCTTGTTTGCTCTTGCATGGGCTCTTTCCCCGGCCATTGCATGGTGGATAAGCCAGCCAATAAAAACCCGGGCCACCAGTCTTACCTCTGGGCAGGAACGTTTTCTACGGGTTATTGCACGACGGACCTGGCGTTTTTTTGAGACCTTTGTCACGGCTGTTGATCATTATCTTCCACCTGACAACTATCAGGAGCGGCCGGTTTTGGCTGTTGCCCACCGCACATCCCCGACAAATATCGCATTTTCACTTATCGCAAGTCTTACTGCGTACGACTTTGGGTATATTCCGGTGAGTGAACTGGTTGAGCGGACTCAGAATACCCTGACTACCATGGGCCGGATGAAGAGATATCGGGGTCATTTTTACAACTGGTATAATACCGTCACCCTGGAGCCGGACTTCCCCCGGTATCTCTCTACCGTCGACAGTGGCAACCTCGTCGGAGGTCTGCTTGTATTGAGACAGGGTCTTTTTGAACTTCCCTGTTGTCCGGTTCTTTCGAAAAACGGTGCAGATGGTTTGTCAGATACACTCTCTCTCCTCTCTGATGCGATAGATGCTTCCACAGAAGAGAATAAGGAATTGGTGCCGATATCAGTCCGGTCAATGATTGCAGACCTTAAATACGGTGCAGCCCGGATGCCAGATTCGACTATCGAAGCCCTGAAACAGCTCTCATATCTTGACGGGATTGCATCAGAAGTAGTGGCTGCACTCAGTACCTGTCAGGATAATGAAGTCAGATGGTGGGCGAGAGCGACGAAACGACAGATCGAGACTCATTTGAATGATTTTAACATCTTTACGTCATGGGTATCCGTGGGCAGTCCTCCTGACACGATTTGGGATGAGGTTCCGCAGGATCTGGCGCCGTATCTCTCTTTGATCTGCAGAAAGCTTGAGGAGCTGAACGATCAGATCCCATCTGTCAGAGATGTCGCAGATATAAGGAAAGATCTTCATATCAGGATTGGTCCGCTGATGGATTGGCTTGATACGCACCGGGATGCACACAGTGTCCCCGGTTCAGGTCACCAATGGCTGATTCGGGCTCTTGAGGAGATGATTTCCTCAGGTGAGCGGGCAGAAGAATTCATCCTGTCGATATCGCTCCTTGCAGATCAGTGCAATACATTTTCCGAAATCGACTATGAATTACTGTATGATCGGTCGAGTCATCTCCTCGCAATCGGATATAATGAGACTGATCTCCGGCGGGATGCCGGTTTTTATGATCTGCTTGCATCAGAGGCACGACTCGTCAGCTTTATCGGCATAGCTCAGAATCAGCTTCCGCAGGACCATTGGTTTGCGTTAGGACGTCTGCTCACTACTATCGGAAAAGGGGAGCCCACCCTTATCTCATGGAGTGGATCGATGTTCGAATACCTGATGCCACTCCTCGTGATGCCGACGTATGAGAATACCCTTCTCGATCGCACGTATCATGCAATCGTAGCCAGACAGATAGAGTATGGCCGTAAAATGGGTGTTCCCTGGGGAATATCAGAATCCGGGTATAATATTACCGGTGCAGACCTGAACTACCAGTACCGGGCATTTGGAATTCCGGGCCTTGGGTTCAAGCTTGGACTTGCCAGGGACCTGGTTATTGCTCCATATGCTGCGGCAATGGGACTGATGGTTAATCCGGCTTTGGCCTGTATTAATCTCGAGCAGATGGAATCCCTGGGGTATGGAGGTGAGTATGGATTTTATGAAGCCGTAGATTTCACCCCGTCCCGGGTGCCTCCGGATCAGAAACACATGGTAGTACGTTCATTCATGGTACATCACCAGGGAATGATTCTGCTCTCTCTTGCCTATGTATTGTTACATCGTCCTATGCAGAGGAGATTTATGTCTGATCCAAGTCTTCGGGCAACCCTGATGTTGCTCCAGGAGAAGATGCCCATGAACACGCCGTTCTATCCGCATGCCCGGGAGGTCAGGGGAGTCCATAAAATAACCGAAGAATCAGAATCCCTGATACGGATATTCCAGACCGCAAATACTCCACACCCTGAGGTGCAACTCCTCTCGAACGGCAGGTACCATGTTATGGTAAGCAACAGCGGATCGGGGTATAGCAGATGGAACGATCTTGCCGTGACCAGATGGCGGGAGGATTCGACTGCAGATAACAGCGGCACCTTCTGTTATATCAGAGAACCGGCGAGTGGGGAGTTCTGGTCGAACGGGTACCAGCCCACCAGAAAGAGCCCCGATACCTATCAGGTGATTTTTCAGCAGGCTCGTGCAGAATTTCGTCGAAGGGATTGTGATTTAGATACCCATACTGACATCATTGTCTCTCCGGAAGACGATGTGGAACTTCGAAAGATACGAGTAACAAACCGGTCATGGAAACAACGGACAATAGAGTTTACCAGCTATGCTGAGGTGGTGCTGGCACCTCAGGGCTCAGATGAAACCCATCCGGCCTTTAGCAACCTGTTCGTCCAGACCGAACTGGTGCGGGAGAAAAATGCAATCATCGCGACGAGAAGACCACGATCAGATGGTGAACGCCCTCCCTGGATGTTTCATATGATGACCGTTCATGGCACTCAGGTGCGAAAGAAATCATTTGAGACAGACCGGTCAAAATTTATCGGGCGTGGAAATTCACTCTCAGGGCCGGTTGCCATGACTGATTCTTCAACTCTTACTGATACTGCGGGTTCAGTTCTCGATCCGATGGTCGCTATCAGATGTACCATTACCTTGGATCCGCATGAGACCGCGGGTGTGAATATCTTCACCGGAGTCAGTGAGAGTCGTGATGAATCAGTTGCACTGATCGAGAAGTACTATGAAGGATACATCACTGACCGGGTCTCAGAGATGGCCTGGACTCATGCCCACGTTATGCTCGGACAACTGAACACGACTGGGCGGGATGCACGGTTGTTTTGTACACTTGCCTCCTCGGTCATCTATGCAAATCCCTCCCGACGTGCAGGCCGGGATGTACTTCTGAAGAACAACCGGGGCCAGTCAGATCTCTGGGGGTATGGCATCTCAGGAGACATCCCGATAGTGTTGGTGAGGATACAGAACAGGAATCGGATCAGTCTTATCAAAGAGATGGTGCAGGCTCATGCATACTGGCGAATGAAGGGGCTGGCGGTCGATTTGGTGATCTGGAATGAGGACCGGTCAGGATATCGGCAGGAACTGCAGGATGAGATTATGTCTCAGATACCCCAGAGTTCTGATTCAATGATATTAGACCGGAAAGGAGGGATTTTTATCCGGCATCCGGAACAGATGTCAGATGAGGATCGTATCCTCATGCAGACCGTGGCACGGGTGGTTATTTCAGACCGTTGGGGCACGCTGGCCGAACAGATTGAACGGGCGGGCTGGTGTGAAATTGCAGTCCCAAAGCTGCTCCCCGCCCGGACTCCGTATCCTGAAGCCGACGCCGGCCTCGATAATACCGGCGATGAATTACGCTATTTCAACGGCATCGGTGGATTTTCAGAGGATGGCAGGGAGTATGTCATTATCACGGGAAAGTGGGAGGTAACTCCCGTACCATGGGTGAACGTCCTCGCGAACGAGAATTTTGGGACGGTCGTATCAGAGAGTGGCGGTGCGTATACCTGGAGTGAGAATGCTCATGAGTTCAGACTCACGCCCTGGAGGAATGATCCGGTTCTTGATCTCTCCGGAGAGGCCCTGTATATCAGGGATGAAGAGACCGGCATATTCTGGTCTCCTACTGCATTGCCTGTACGAGGGCCAAATCAATATGTAACCCGGCATGGGTTTGGGTATTCTGTCTTTGAGTATTGCGAACATGGAATAAGCACCGAACTGACCGTGTCTGTCTCCACAGACGATCCGGTGAAGTTCATGTCTCTTCGGATCAGGAACCAGTCGGGTCGTAGGAGACACCTGTCTGTCACCGGATATATAGAATGGGTTCTTGGTGAACTCAGGTCGAGATCACTGTTGCATGTGACCACTGAAATTGATCCGATATCCAGAGCAGTTTTTGCTAAAAATCCATATAACAGTGAATTTCCCGGGAGAGTAGCGTTTCTTGACTCTAATATAGTGAGTAGGACAGTCACCGGTGACCGGTGTGAGTTTATCGGGACGAACGGGTCACTCGACAAGCCTGCAGCGATGGAGCGGGTCAGACTCTCAAATAGAGTCGGAGCCGGCCATGATCCGTGTGCTGCAATGCAGGTCCCCTGTGAACTTACTGACGGAGAAGAACGTGAGATTATTTTTACGCTTGGTGTCGGCCGGGATAATGATGATGCACGAATGCTTGTCTTAAAAAACCGGGGAGTAGGACCTGCACGTACAGCACTCACGGCAGTTAAGGAATACTGGAGCCAGACGCTTGGTGCAGTTACCATTACCACTCCTGACCGGTCGGTGGATCTGCTCGTCAATGGATGGCTTTTATACCAGATCATTGCCTCCCGGCTATGGGCACGTTCCGGTTTTTACCAGTCAGGAGGGGCGTTTGGATTTCGGGATCAGCTGCAGGATGTGATGGCACTCATCCACTCCCGACCTGAACTGACGAGAAAACAACTTCTCCTCTGTGCAGGACACCAGTTTGGTGAAGGTGATGTCCAGCACTGGTGGCACCCGCCATTGAACAGAGGGGTACGAACCCACTGCTCTGACGACTACTTATGGCTCCCGTTCGCTACCTGCAGATATGTGCTCGGCACCCGCGATACCGGAGTGCTGGATGAGGAGATTTTGTTTCTCGAAGGGCGACAGGTGCTCCCCGAGGAAGACTCGTACTACGATCTGCCGCACCAGTCAAAAACGTCCGCAACCCTGTATGAGCACTGCACCCGGGCGATACGGTTTGGGCTGAAGTTCGGGAAACATGTTCTTCCTCTGATGGGGACCGGCGACTGGAACGACGGGATGAATCTTGTCGGTGCAGAGGGTAAGGGAGAGAGTATATGGCTGGGATTTTTCCTCGTTGACCTTCTTATACAGTTCCGTGAGATCGCAGAGCTCCACCGTGATCCCTCTTTTGCAGAATTCTGCGGAGTGAACGCTGAGCGGTTACGCGAAAATCTGGAGAGAGATGGATGGGACGGGGGATGGTACCGTCGTGCTTATTTTGATTCGGGTCAACCACTGGGTTCTTCGGTAAACCCTGAATGTATGATAGATTCTATTGTCCAGAGTTGGGCGGTCCTCTCAGGAGTTGCTTCTGACGAACGGGCGAAAATTGCTATGGGGGCAGTAAATGAGCATCTCATCTTACAAAATGACCGGCTGATAACCCTTTTCACTCCGCCATTTGATACTGCTCCTGTAAATCCCGGGTATATCAAGGGATATCCCCCCGGTGTCCGTGAGAACGGGGGGCAATATTCCCATGCTGCCACCTGGGTTCTGATGGCTTTTGCAGCTCTGAAGGATTCTCAGCAAGCGTGGGATCTGTTGCCGTTCCTAAATCCAATTCACCGTAGCAGAACGTCTGAGGATGTCAGGAAGTACCGGGTCGAGCCGTATGCAATTGCTTCTGATATCTATGCGGCCCCTCCCCATACCGGACGAGGCGGCTGGACCTGGTATACGGGGGCAGCAGGGTGGATGTATACGCTTATCCTCGAATCACTCCTCGGATTACGGCTATCCGGGAATATAATCCGGTTTGAACCCTGTATCCCGGTGACGTGGAAATCGTATCAGATTGATTATCAATACCGGTCCACGAGATATCATATCGTGGTGCAGAATTCCACTACGGGATCTGGTGTCAGATCCGTTGTCGTTGATGGGATTGATCAGGCTGACAAGAATATTCATCTGGTAGATGATCAGGGAGATCATCATGTCATGGTGGAACTTGGGGTGTGAGGTGAATCATACGTGGAGTCAACTACCCCGGCCTAAAGGCCGGGGCTTGGGACTCTACTCATAGGTAGTTCCCGTATGGGTGGTTGACTGCACCCCTGCACTTCCAGGTTATACCTGACAGTGCGTGCTCTGGACTCAATGTTCCGAGCACCAATAAGATCGGCATGAAGAGCAAATCCACAGCATTCACAAACAAACGATTTTCTGTGTCTGTTGT
>JAUVCV010000051.1 GCA_030595665.1 Methanogenium sp. | reverse complement strand
GTCTTTCAGGATCTCTTCATGTTCCACGATACGATAGAGGAGAATATCAGGATGGGCAATGCACAGGTCGCAAAGGAGGAGGTCATTGCCGCTGCCAGAGCGGCACAGGCAGATGACTTCATCCGGTCAATGCCGGACGGGTATGATACCATTACCGGAAGCGGCGGGACATACCTCTCCGGCGGTGAACAGCAGCGTATCATTCTTGCACGGGCGATCCTGAAGGACGCACCGATTATCGTCCTTGATGAAGCCACCGCATTTGCAGATCCGGAAAATGAGTCACGGATTCAGGAGGCGTTCAGCTACCTCATGAGAGAGAAGACCGTGATCATCATCGCACACCGGCTGTCAACGATTGCAGACGCCAACCAGATTGTTGTGATCGATGACGGGCGGGTTGCAGAATGCGGCCATCATGAAGAACTGCTCGAAAAAGACGGACTGTATGCCCGCATGTGGAAAGCACATATCAGTGCCCGCACATGGCGGCTGTCCACCGGAGGTGCATCATGAAAGCAGCACTGGATGTTATTACGGGGGGCAATAAAGGCGCATATAACAGGGCTATCTTCCTGCAGGTCATCCATGACCTCTTCAAAGGAGCTCCGTATGGATTTCTGATATTCATCCTGTGGGAACTGTTCAGCCCGGCCATTGACATGAATCATATCATCCTGCTCATAGGTGCCATGTTTGTCACATTCATCCTTCAGTATTTCACCGGAAAGTGGGCGCTGATCGCCTGTCATGAAGGCGGATACACCCTCTGTTCGGAGGCACGCCTGAATCTTGGTGAGCACTTACGAAAGCTTCCGATGGGCTTTTTCAAAAAGCGTGACCCCGGCGATGTTACCGCCGTGATGCTCCAGGATATGTCATTTGTAGAGAACATCTTCACCCACATCCTTGCGGACATTGTGGGGGCCGTTGTCATTCCGCTGATGCTGCTGATCTTTCTCTTCGTGCTCGACTGGCGGCTGGCGCTTGCAACCCTTGCAACCGTAGTGCTGGCACTGCCGATGCTCTACATATCAAATGTAGTGCTTGCCCGTATCGGCAAAAAACACCACCAGTCACGGGTGGATTCCGATTCACGGATACTGGAGTATCTCCAGGGCATGAGGTATATCAAGGCATATAATCTGGTGGGAAAACGTTTCAGTAAGCTTGAGAATGCATTAACAGAATTTCACCGGGATTCACTCCGGGTAGAGGTCTATCCGGGGGCTTTCGCGAGCAGTTACAACGCAGTTCTCGGCATAGGTTTTGTCGTGATCCTTCTTTTGGCCACCCACTTCTTCTTTGGGGGCACCCTCACGATTCCGGTGTTTCTTGTATTCCTGGTAATCGGCCACCAGTTTTACCAGCCCCTGATGGCCGCAGGTCTGTATACCATGGAAGCCCGGTACATGAATATTGCTGCCGAAAGGATGCAGGAGGTGCTGCTCACAAAACCCCTTAGTGAACCGGCGGTCAGCAGGCCGCCTGCCGGGTATGATATTGAGTTTAAGGACGTGTCGTTCTCATATCTTGAGGCAAAAGTCCTTGACAAGGTGAGTTTTAAGGCGGACGAGGGCTCGGTTACGGCACTGGTCGGCCCGTCCGGTTCAGGCAAGACCACGATCACAAACCTCATTGCCCGTTTCTGGGATGTCGATTCCGGGTCTGTTTCAGTTGGCGGGGTGGATGTGAGAAGGATGTCAACCGATGAACTCCTGTCGCATCTGAGCATGGTATTCCAGGATGTGTATCTCTTCAAGGATACGATTTACAACAACATTAAGGTTGGAAAACCGGATGCAACCCGCGAGGAGGTCATTGAAGCGGCAAAGGCTGCACAGTCGCATGCATTCATTGAGAATCTTCCCGGCGGTTATGAGACGATGGTGGGTGAAGGCGGCTCCACACTGTCAGGCGGCGAGAAACAGCGGATATCTATTGCCCGTGCCATGCTGAAGGATGCACCAATTATCCTGCTGGATGAGGCGACCGCATCACTGGATCCTGAGAACGAACGGGCAATTCAGGAGGCACTCAATGCACTGGTCAGTTCAAAAACCCTTGTAGTCATCGCACACCGGCTGAACACCATCGCAGATGCAGACAGGATTGTTGTACTGAAGGACGGTGCCGTTGCCGAATCCGGAACTCATGAAGAACTCTATGAGACTGAAGGGCTTTACTACCGGATGTGGCAGGAACAGGAAAAGGCAGGCGGGTGGACGTTTGAGTCTTCACTCCGCTAAAATTATATTTTAACAGATAACAGGCATTACTGCCGTCATTCCCCGGCGGAAAATACGTCCGTTCCGCCCACCGGGACAGGGCCTTTGCCCTCATCAAGGCCCATGCCCTGCTCTTCCAGTTCCGGCGGAAGCCGTTCACGACGGCAATGGGTAATGAGGGCATCCGGGCAACCGTTGATGACGTTACTGCGGCGGGCCCGGCTTTACCGGGAGTTTCCCACCAATGGCGGGGGCGACGTTTGCACCGTTGCAGCATATGTACAACGTATGTGCAGCACCTGCTGCAACGATAAACCGGGACATTCCAACCAGATAACACTGATCTAAGAGAGAATAGAGAGACGCTTCTTCAAGAGAAGAGGAAGTTGCAGCAGAATGAGACCCCCCAGCTTCCGGACGTATCTCATGCAGGTGCGGGTGCGGGGGGGTGTGCCCGGACAGATGCTGCACATAACATTGCTTCCGGCGGAATACCGGGGGAAGAGGCCGAACAATGCGAGGATATCCATCCGTATGGTTGCAGCCCCTGCTGCAACGCGGTGTACATGGGTGTACATGCTGCACATCAGGATGTACCCGGTGTCTGCGACGCAGAAGCGTGTGTCCGGCATCATCCCCCTGGCGGGGTCAGCGGAGTATACCCGATTGCGGCTCAGCCACAGCGGAGTCGGTTACTTCGTTGTGATCTTTTCAGGCTCCAGTACTTCTTTTTTGATTGTATTCATGCATGACCGGACAGCCGGGTTGGATGTTTGACTGAAACCTGAGGATGCGAATGGAAATTCTGATGACAACAAAACATCCGGGAGATGGTCGTGGGGGAGAACTTTCCATTTTTCCACTACATTTCCACCTCGTTTCCACTCAAATCCGGAAAAAAGTGGAAACAAAAACCATGAACTAATTGTCGTTAATTTTGGTAAAGAGGAGGGTAGTATAGATATATGTACAGATATTACCTGAGTTTTCCACCCAAATCATATATCATTCAGCAATTTGGTTTCCGGTGAGGAGGGGAGAGGAGGTATGTGTGATCCGGGAGAAAGTGGAAATGAAATGGATCAAACGACTGATTGTGAGCAGATTTTAATTTCATCAACATAATTGGCCCGGAAAAAGTGGAAAAAAGTGGAAACGGGTGGAACAGGATTCTGACCTGGAGGTACGTAACTCCGAACATTTGCCGGTGAGCTTCGAACATTTGGATACATTGCCTATGGATCAAGCAGTAAAATTTCAGAAAGAAAAAATCGGACAATTTATAGAATCCAAATTAAATGTTAATTCACAGAATACTGAATCCTTAAGGATGTGATTGTATTTGACTAACCAGACATATGAGCTTTCAGAAAATAATAAACCCATAAAAAACGTTGCTGAATATCTTAAAGCGATAGAAGAATTAACAAAATCTGAATATGGTAAATTTGCTTTCCGTGGTCAAGGAAAAATATCATTCCAAATCAGTTCTTCAGCCGCAAGACGACTAAATATTATTCAATCAGACCCTGATGAACAAAAGAGATTTATTGACTACAACAATGAATTGATTTCCAGTGCAAAGATGAAGGGTTATCATCGAAAAGGGATTGTACACTTGGAAGAACTGGAACTGCTGGCAGAATTACAACATAATGGTGCTGCAACCGGTTTAATCGATTTCACATATTCCTCCTTAATTGCACTTTATTTTGCAGCTTCGAATATCGATGATGAAGATGGTGCTGTGCATATTGTAAACACTCATGGTTTAGATATGTTTAAACAAATTCAATCACATGATATCAAAAATACATTTGAAAATTTACTGGCACAAAATGAAGGTAAGCTTTGGGTATGGGAACCTTCAGATCTAAATAACAGAATCCCAAAACAACATTCAACATTCATTTTTGGAAAGCCAGTAATTGATAAAGAATTAGCAAAGACCATAATAATTGATAAAAAAGAAAAATCTAAAATTTTATTTGAATTACTAAATTTCCATAATATTGATGCATTTACTCTTTTTAATGATTTGACAGGATTTGCAAGAGAAAATAGTTTTTATAAACCATATGTTGACCCTAGATTTTTGAAGATTATGAACAAAGTCGATACAGACATATATAGTATTTCTAGAATGGGTCTGGATTTTGAAAGCCGAATAAAATTACTGGATCAGGCTTTAGAACTGGATAAAAATTCATTAGAGGCCCTCTATCTGCGTTCAAGTCTGAAATTGTTAACAGAAGATGCCCGAGGGGCGATTCAGGACTGTTCTAAAATTATTGAATTGAGTCCAGATAGTAGTGGAGTTTATTTCACACGAGCAGTGGCGAAAAAGTATTTGAATGATTTTGAAGGTGCAATGGAAGATATAAATACAGCGCTAGAACTAGATCCAGACCATGAAGATGCTTACAATTTGCGAGAATCTTTAATGAAGTGCGTTTCGAAAGAGAATTAATAAAAATCGCCTCCTTCATTATAACTTATTTTTTTAATTTGAGAAATCCTGTCATTCGCAACCATGAACTTTCCCTCACGTCAGATAAACACTATGAGAACTGCAGGAAACAACCCCCCCTCCATATTCTCCCAAAACGGAGAGGGCCAACCCCCATTCATTACCTATTTATTTCCCCTCGTATACTGAACTTCTAACAATGAAAAATACGAAAAATACAAAAAATACCAAACATCCGAGATCCAATATACCGGCACTCCCGGCACTCCTGGCACTCATCCTCATCGCAGGACTCGCCATAATAGCCGCACACCCGGCCCTCGCCGCCGGAGCCACCAGCTCCGGTGTATCAACAGGACCCGCCGAACTCAACATCACCAGGGCAACCGCCACCCTAAACACCGCCATTGCTGAAGGCAACTGGCTGCGGGCCGCTGCGTATGCAGAACTGATTACCCAGAATGATGAGAACGCCCCCGCCAATATCTGGTGCAAATGGGGATACTCCCTGAGAAAGATGGGCAGGTACGATGAAGCACTTGCTATGGTGACCATCGCGATAGAGAAAGACCCGGATAATGCAGCATCCCACCTGAACCGGGGCTACACCTACCTTGCCCTCGGCCAGTACCGGAATGCACGAATGGACGCAGAAGAGACGTTGCGACTGGAACGGGCCGGCAAAACCGATATCACATCAGACTGTGCAATTGCCAATACCGGTGCCACCGCATACAACATCATCGCATTAGGTCTTCTGGGAGAAGGCGACCCGAAAAATGCCCTGGTTGCAGCTGGAACTGCTCTGGTCCTCGGGCCGGATAACGTACATTACCTCAATACCAGGGGTGTGGCACTCACACAACTGGGAAAGTATTCGGATGCAGTCATGGTCCTCACCCAGGCCACAGAATTACAGGACGAATATATCTCTCCCTACCCTGATGCAATCCCTCCTGAAGAAAACCTGAAGACCGCCCAGAGACTCTATGATGAAAACAAAGCACCGGATACCCTAATAATAATAGCCGCTGTCGCAATTCTTGCAATAGGGGCCGGCGCCATATTCCTGCAGAGGAGAAAATAAGAGCCACAGAGATCAGAGACAAACATATCAGAGAGAAGAAAAAAAGAGGTGGGAGAAAACAAGGGAGACATATATAAGAAATCAGGAGAACAGAAAGAAGGAAATCTGAGAGAGGGGGAGAATACACAAAAATGCTTCACTTCGAGAAAAAAGGCATCCGAATCCTGGGAATTGCAGAGAGCTACCGGGGACGCGAACAATCCCTCATCTGCGGCCTTGTCATGCGGCGGGACAAAATCATTGACGGATGCTCATTCTCACGGGCCACCGTCGGAGGCACGGACGCAACAGACGCCGTCCTTGCCATATGGAACCAGCTTGCACGGGACGACATCCAGGCCATCATGCTGGGCGGCAGCGTCATCTCCTGGTTCAATGTCATCAACATCATGCAGGTACATGAACAGACACGCCTCCCGGTCATCGCGGTCACCTATGAAGATTCACCCGGACTCACAGATAACATCAGACACCACTTCCCCGAAGACGGGGAACGGCTCGCAGCATACATCGCCCTCGGGAAAAGAAAGACCTGCCAGCTCTCAACAGGAGTTACCGTATACCTTCGTACAGCAGGCATCTCCCATACCGATGCCGTCCATGCCTGCAATATCTTCACCGCCCAGGGAAAAATTCCCGAACCGGTGCGGGTGGCACGTATCATTGCACGGGGATTTCTGCCGGAACATGAAACGCAATAAAATCCTAAAACTCAATACCCCTGCGGGCCCGCACACCGGCCGCATAGTAATGTTTTATCTTTTTCATCTCCGTTACCAGATCAGCTTTTTCAATTAATTCAGCAGGAGCATACCTCCCGGTGCATATCACATCAACATGAGGAGCCCTGCCGGTGAGAGCGATCAGAACATCTGACAATTCTAAAAGTCCGTAGCAGAGTGCCACATTAACCTCATCTAATACAACCAGATCATACTCCCCTGACCGGAGTACTTCAGCACAGACAGCCAGCCCTTTTCCGGCAGCGATGATATCGCTCTCTTCCGGCTTCCCGTCAATAAACCGGCCCTTCCCGTACTGTACAATCGTAAATGCAGGAAACGACTCCGACAACGAGAGCTCCCCTGTTTGCAACCCTTTGATGAACTGAGCGAAGTACACCCGGTGTCCGGCAACAAGAGAGCGAATACTAACACCAAGAGCCGCCGTTGTCTTTCCTTTACCATCCCCCGTGTATACCTGAATATATCCCTGTTTCATATGTTGATATCCTCTTTATTTGCTATAACAAAAGATTTTTTGATCTAGTGCTGTCCTGGCATGCAGATGGAACTTCTCGTTATCAAAAGCTGCTTAAAGTATATTATACACATGTTCTTCCAGGGCTTCCTTCTCACGTTCAAGATCACGGAGAAGGTCATCCCGTACATTTTCATGATAAAAGCAGGCAGGAAACCCACGACTTTAGTCGTGGGAGGAATGCCGTCTATAATAGTTGTATCAAAATGTATATAAAGATATTGAACATATGTATCAATACACATGCTACTTACGATCAAAGTGAAACTTGCACCAACGCAGGTACAGCACGATAATCTTCTGTTAACTATGGAACGATTTAATGAAGCGTGTAATTATATCACAAAAGTAGCATGGGTCAATCAAACGTTTGGACAAATTAAACTCCATAAACTCACGTATTATGATGTGAGAAAAAAATTCGGTTTATCGTCTCAGATGACTGTCCGTGCCATAGGCAAAGTTGTTGAAAGTTACAAAGGTGGAAAAGGCAAGAGGTTAGAAATACATAATTTCAAACTTCACGGGGCCATTGTATACGATCAACGTATCTTAACGGTGAAAGCGTTAGATAAAATTTCTATCCTAACACTTGAGGGAAGGATAATTATTCCTATGATAATTGGTGAATATCAGAAACTTACAAAGGATAAAGTTAGAGGTCAAGCGGATCTTATTTATATCAACAAACAATTTTATCTGCTGCTTGTAGTTGAAGTTCCCGATGAAAGTTTGATAGAAGATCCTGATGGGATACTTGGTGTTGATCTTGGGATTGTTAACCTCGCAGTTACCAGCGACGGTGAAATTTTCTCTGGTGACGAATGTATCAAATCTCGTCAAAAATATACCGCACTCAAAAAACGATTGCAACCAGTTAAAACATGGAATGCAAAGAAACATCTAAAACGTATTTCTGGGAAAGAACGACGATTTAAAAAAGATGTTAACCATTGCATAGCCAAAAAGATTGTGAAAGTTGCGAAAGACACACACCGGATGATAGCCCTTGAAGATTTGAGTGGTATTCGTAAATCCGGCAACACGGTTTCAAAGGAACTACGCACATCAATTGGCAAATGGGCATTTTATGAATTGGGTCTGTATATCCAATATAAGGCGCAAATGGCAGGTATCCCGGTATCCTTCGTTGATCCAAAATATACTTCTCAACAGTGTTCAGAATGTGGATTCGTCAGCAAAGGTAACAGAAAAACACAGTCTGAATTTGTATGTCTGGAATGTGGACATTCCGAAAACGCCGATATCAATGCAGCCAAAAATATCTCTTTTAGGGCCGATGTCAACCGGCCTATTGCACTCCGCTTCTCTGGTCTTAAAGAGGAGAGTTGGAAGGGCAAGCCCACGACTTTAGTCGTGGGTAGTTGACATATGGCACCCTCATCCGCCAGATGCCGGACAATATCCTCCTCCCGCATAATAAGGGTCATGCGCAGGTAGTAATCCTCAATATCCTCTGCAAGCTCCGGATATTTGTCCCCCATCTGTTTTACCGCTGCATTGCACCGTGCAATATGCCCGGAATACATATCCCGGACAGTGTCCAGCATCTCATCAGGAATCGTAAAATCCTGTGAAATCGTATCTAAACTCTCCAGTGCCCGGCTGGCACTCCCCGCTTCTGAAATAAGAGTCTGATATTCAATACTAAGGGAAAACTTTCTGAGATTCTTTGCCGCCTGTGCTTTTGGGGCCACCCGGTTAATCACCGTTATCAGCCACTGGATGACGATTATCTCCGGCGGTTTTGTATCAATACTGAACTCCGGAGGTTCCATATTTCTTATACGTGCATACCTATTATTCAGAGAATGCGTCAGAATGTCAAGAACAAATTCTGAGATCAGGGACTTATCATATAATTCATGATACGTCTTCCTCTGAATGGAAAGCAGACGTGACCAGAATGTCTGTTCAATCATCGACGGTGTCAGATTCAGCGATTCTTCAAACACCCTGAAATCCAGTTCATACCGGCGAACAGCATCGGTATATTCCATATGAACGGATTCATAGACTTTCGGGTCAATATCCCGGGTGGCATGGATTTTTTCCAGAAGAGAAAGGGCCCGCCTCTTTGTAGCAAGCCGCGTATCCAGATACTCAACCCAGGCCAGATTACCGGGACGGTTCAGATGCAGGCGGTTGATGAGGAGATGAATCGTTGATCCCTGCACCAGAACAGTGAAGAGGGTGACAATGACAGTCATCAGAAGAATCTGATCCCTGAATGGCACGGTTAGGGGAATACTAAGTGCCAAAGCAAGTGCCACCGCCCCCCGGAGCCCGCCCCAGAAGAGAATGTGCTGATACCGGATACCGATAGTATCAGAACCGGGCATCACATTGTACACCCCCGTCAGTCCATAGACAACCACCATTCGTCCGATAAAGGCTGCACCAATACCAACCGCACCAAGAAGAATGATCATCCTTCCGGTTCCGATACTCTCAAACAGATTAATCGCCGTTATACCAACCAGGAGAAATATCAGGCTGTTGGAGATGAAACCAGCAAACTGCCAGAATTCATTCATATGTTCCCGTTCAGCCGGTTTCAGGGTCAGAGACGCAATCCACCCGAGCGTCAGGCCGGCAAAAACAACCGAAATAACACCGGACACCCCAAACAATACCTCTGCAACGAGATATGCCGCATACGCAACAATGAGTGACACCGTCTCTGCAAAGGCCATATTATCACGGGAAAAGAGAATCAGATAGCCAATAATAATGCCCGTCAGACAACCACTGATAACGCCGCCCAGAAAATCACCGAGAATCTCTGCCAGACCCCATGCGACATCCGTTGCCGTAAAAATGCCGGATACCGCTATGACGATAACCGCATTATACAGCACGATAGCGGTTGCATCAGTCAACTACCCCGGCCTAAAGGCCAGGGCTTGGGACTCTACTCACAGGTAGTTCCCGTGCGGGTGGTTGACTGCACCCCTGCACTTCCAGGTTATACCTGACAGTGCGTGCTCTGGACTCAATGTTCCGGGCACCAGTAAGATCAGCATGAAGAGCAAATCCACAACATTCACAAACAAATGATTTCCTGTGTCTGTTGTTCTTGCTAATATGTTTACATCGAGGGCATTTTTGTGATGTATAAGCCGGGTCGATGTATACCGTCGTCATACCTCTCTCTTTTGCTTTATACTCAATAAAGGTCTGAAGTTCGTAGAATGCCCAGGAGTGGCGAGTATATCTCTGTTTTTTACGGGTTTTCGTAGTATTTCGAATTCCCGTGAGATCCTCTAACCCAACCACATCGACATCATTCTGAACAGCAAACCCAACAATCTCCTTTGATACACAGTGATTCATATCCGTCATAAGCCGTCTTTCCCGACCGGAGAGATGTTTCAACATCCTCTTTGCTGATCGGGTGCCCTTTGACTGTAACCGTTTCCGCATATTAGAATAGATATTTCGGAGATTTTTGGCTTTACCGCCACAGAAAAACTTACATTTCTTATCGGTTGTCGATGCGACGGCAAGGAAATTCTGACCGACATCGACACCCATAAAGTTTGAGGACTTGGTAACTTCTTTGGTGTCTGCTTCTTTTTCACAACACAGATGGAAATAATATGCTCCGTCCTGGTGTTTCACCAGTTTGGATGCGCCGAACGTCCAGGAATTGTCAATATATTTTTCCATGTGGGGATACCGAAAGTATCTGAATATCTTTCGACCTTCAAGAGTGGTTATACCGATCTGATCACCATTTATCGTAAAATCCCGTTTAAATGAGCACGTCATGGTGGTAGGGGCAAATTCAATTTCCTGCCACTC
>JAUVCV010000029.1 GCA_030595665.1 Methanogenium sp. | reverse complement strand
CTGCTTTGCGGCATTTGGCATAGCGATAGCTTCAAAGATGGAAGATATGCACGGTTTCCAGCTCATAATGAACTTTGTGGTTTTCCCGATATTCGGTCTTTCCGGGGCTCTTTTCCCCATCGAAAGCCTGCCGGAATGGGTGGTGCCCCTGACCCTTATTGACCCTCTCACCTATGGTGTGGAAGGTATCCGCTACGGTCTTCTGGGCACGTCTGCCATCCACCCCCTTGTCTGTCTTGCAGTCCTCGGGGCCTTTACCATGGCAATGATCATCGCAGGTGCTCTGCTCTTCCGGAAGGCATCAGTTTGAAGAGAACGCGGAAACAAGATTTAAAAAAAGGATATTTCGTAAAACACGGAGATTTCCAAAACAGGAGTTCAAACAGCTTTATGCCGGCATATTTCCCGTTCCCTCTTTTCTTACTTTCCGCCCGGGCAGCACCCCCTATTCCTCTTAAAAATCCAGTATTACCAGCTGACACATTCACCATGCTGATATCCAAAAAATAATGCCTGCAGGAATAAACGTAACTCTCTGATACGAGGCAGTTCCACATCCAAAAAATACCGCTGTATACATTTAACTGATTGTTTTTTTTCCCTTCACCCCAAATATCTTTGAAATACGTGCAGAATGATTTCATTCTGAACACCGGGTCATCCGGCATCATGTGCGGGGTGCACCGGTTGCTTTCAGGTATAAATCAGGAAACGTAACAGTTTGGTGATATAAAATGGAAAGAGCAGCCGAAATATGGTATATTCAGGCCATAATTCTCACATGTGTGGTGATTGCAGTAATCCTTCTGGCGATTCTTTCAACAGGGGTGGCGAGCGGCATTTTTGGAGGATTAAGCACAGGAAACAGCACGGGTGCGGGAGAAGAGATCGGTTCCCCTGATTCATCGTATTCAGGGACCATCAGGATTTTAACGACACCTGATATTCACAGTCATATATCTGGAATGAGTGACAGCGACACCGGCACACGCATCGGAAGAATTGGTGCACTCGCAGACACACTTGGTGAGGAAAAGGACACCACCCTGTATCTGTTTGCAGGCGATCTGGGTGAGGGGAGTTTCTATCACCGGTATGCCGGCATTCCGGAGGTTACTGCATATTCAATGGCAGGAGTTGACGTAGCCGTACCCGGAAACCATGCGTTTGATTTTTCAACGGGACTGTTTCAAAAATGGGCGACAAACGCGTCGTATCCAATTGTCTGCGCAAACCTTGATTTCACGGATCCCGTATTAAACGATACCGTGAAGGATTATACCATCCTTGACGCCGGAGGCGCAAAGGTGGGTATTTTTGGAATTGTTACCCCACAGCTTGAAAAGATTGTAGCCCTTGATGATGATGTCATATTGTACAATAACACGGCTGAAATCGGCAATTCGGCGGTAAAATCCCTGAAAGAAGATGGGGCAGATATCATCATTGCACTCACCCACCAGGACAGAGACGAGGATATTATCCTTGCAGAGTCGGTTCCGGGAATTGATCTTATTATTGGTGGCCATGACCATCTCGTCTGGAATGAGACGGTGACCGCCGGTGACGGCACAGAGACACTCATTGTTCATTCCGGAAAATACGGCGAAGAGATGGATACGGTTGACATCAGCATTGAAAACAGTGTTGTTACCGGGACAGCAATTCAGAGATACGAAATTACTGAGAGTATGCCGGATGATGAACAGATAACATCGTTTGTCACACCGTATTACGCAAAGTATACCGAAAGCCTGTCAGAAGGAATCGGGTATTCAACCGTTCCTCTTGATGTTCAGAAGAAGACACTTCGAACAGGGGAGACGAATGCGGGAGATTATGTCGCTGACAGTGTCCGTGGAAATGTCCCCGGTGTTGATATCGCCCTTATCAATTCGGGGTCAATACGGGGCGACCGCATTATCCCCTCCGGTGAGATATCATATCTCACCCTGAACGAACTCTTCCCATATGAAACGGTGATGGTAACGGTGCAGATGTCCGGCAGTGAAATAAAAGAGACACTGGAGAGGTCTGCCTCTGCACTTGTCGTCACCGGCGACGGATGCCCCGGCGATGAGCGGGCACCTTCGGGAGGATTTTTGCAGGTGTCCGGTATCAGGTTTGATATTACCACAAAGGGAGATTCATTCTGCATCGACTATGACACAGATACCGTGAAATCTGCAGGAGAGAGGATAGAAAATCTGTTGGTTGTGACAGATTCCGGCGACGTAGTGCCGATTGAGATGGAGAATACCTACACTGTTGCCATAACCGACTACATCTCCGGCGGAGGGGACGGGTATACGAATCTTGAGAAGATTCCTGATGAGAAAAAATTTGCCACCGAGATTACTATGATTGATCTCATTGCAGGTGAGGTTGAGAAGAATTCACCAATTTCGCCGGGGACAGATGGGCGGATTACGGTTTTGTGGTGATTGGGAATTCTGAAGGAGATTGTCTCCATTTTCCCCCATTTTTGAATCCATCTGATTTTTTTATTTTTTGCAGGTGAGGTCTGCATTGTATCTTTCATGATTCCCATTCAGGTGGATCATCCTCATTTTATCGCCATTTTGTGGGAATGTTGTTAAGCCTTTAACTATAAAATATGGTTTACGAGCAATACCGATGACACCAGAGGAAAAAGCAAGGAAGACCATTGATGCGATGCTCCTTGCTGCGGGGTGGACAATTCAGGACAGGGATGAGTTGAACCTCGGTGCCGGGACGGGAGTTGCAGTACGCGAATACCCGCTCACCAAAGGATTTGCAGATTATCTTCTCTTTGTCAACAGAGAGGCTGTCGGCGTTATCGAGGCGAAAAAAGAGGGAACAACCCTGAGCGGTGTCTGTGAACAGTCAGACGGATATCTCACCGGGGAGCTAAAAAACATCCCGAATGAACTTGGGTTTTTACCGTTTGGATACGAGAGCACCGGAAAAGAGACCTATTTCAGGGATTTACGTGATCCCGAACCCCGTTCACGAAGGGTCTTTTCGTTTCTTCGACCGGAGACATTTTCAGAACGGATGAAGCAGGAGAATACGCTTCGTGCACGGATGCGGGAGTATCCTCCCCTTGTCACAACCGGCCTTCGCGAATGCCAGATTGAAGCGGTTACAAATCTTGAGCGTTCGTTTGCAGAGGATCACCCCCGCTCTCTGATACAGATGGCGACGGGTTCGGGAAAGACCTTTACTGCGGTCTCGTTTGTCTACCGTCTGATTAAGCACTGCAACGCAAAGCGTATTCTGTTTCTGGTGGACAGGACAAGTCTCGGTGTGCAGACATACAAGGAGTTCCAGATGTATGTCACACCGGATGACGGGCGGAAGTTCACCGAACTGTATAATGTGCAGCACCTTTCCGGTCAGAAAATCGATCCGGTGGCAAAAGTCTGCATCAGCACGATTCAGAGACTGTATTCCATTTTAAAAGGGGATGAGGACTATGATCCGGAATCGGATGAATTCTCATCATTTGAGGACGGGGTGCAGAATACAAAGCCAAAGGATGTCGTCTACAACCCTGACATTCCGATTGAAACCTTTGACTTTATTGTGACAGACGAGTGCCACCGTTCGATTTACAATCTCTGGAGCCAGGTGCTGGAATATTTTGATGCACATCTGATTGGTCTTACGGCAACACCCTCCAAACAGACGCTTGGGTTTTTCAACAGGAATCTCGTGATGGAGTACGGTTCCGAGAGAGCGGTTGCAGACGGTGTCAATGTCGGGTTTGACGTATTCCGGATTGTAACCGAGATTACCAAAGGCGGAAGCACGGTGGATGCCGACTTCTGGGTTGAAAAACGGGAGAAACTTTCACGGGACCGGAGATGGGAGCTTCTGGATGAAGAGTTCACCTACACCCGGAACCAGCTTGACCGCGATGTTGTCTCATACGATCAGATACGAACGGTCATCCGGACGTTTAAGGAGCATCTCTTTACATCGCTCTTTCCGGGAAGAAGTGAAGTTCCAAAGACGCTTATCTTTGCCAAGAGCGATTCGCACGCTGAGGATATTGTCGAGATTATCAGGGAGGAGTTTGGGCGGGGGAATGACTTCTGCAAGAAAATTACCTACCGTTCCGGCAGAAAACCGGAGGATATGATCCGGGAGTTCCGGTCATCGTACAATCCAAGGATTGCCGTGACGGTGGACATGGTCTCAACCGGGGTTGACATCAAACCGCTTGAATGCCTGATTTTTATGCGGGATGTGAAGTCACAGGTCTATTTCGAGCAGATGCTTGGCCGGGGCACCCGAACGGTTGACATCACTGACCTGCATCAGGTGACAACGGATGCACCGGCAAAGGACCGGTTTATTGTGGTCGATGCGGTGGGTGTCTGTGAATCTTCGAAGAATCCGCAGGTGGTCATCGACAAGAAGCCCACGGTTTCGTTTAAAAAGCTCCTTGAATCGGTTGCTGTCGGAAACCATGACAATGCTACGATAACAACGCTTGCAACACGGCTTGCGAGGCTTGACCGGCATATCGGTGACCGGGAACGTGAGGAGATATCTGAGACTGCAGGAGCACCGTTTCGTGCAATAATAAAGTCACTGTACGTATCCGTTGATCCCGATGAGGCACGGGACCATGCAACGGAACTGTTTGCGACAGAGACACCGGATGCATCCCAGATAAAGAAGGCAAAGGAATCTCTTGTCTCAAATGCATGTGAACCGTTTGACAGTCCGAAGTTCAGAACCCTCCTGATTGATTTGAAGACCAAATCAGAGCAGGTGTTGGATAAGGTAAGCGAGGACAGGATTCTTGAGGCCGGTTTTTCAACGGATGCAAAGGAGCGGGCCGTTCTTACGGTTGCAAACTTCAGGCAGTTTATCGAGGAGAACAAGGACTCGATAACGGCACTCCAGATAATATACAGCCGCCCGAAACGGGAGCGACACCTGACATATGAACAGATACGGGAGCTCTCAGACATTCTTTCAAAGCCCCCGTATGGATTTACGCCGGACAGGGTATGGCAGGCATACGAGCAGGTGGAGAAAAACCGCGTCCGGGGTGCATCACCGCACCGGATGCTAACCGACATCATCTCCCTCGTCCGGTTTACGCTCGGATGCGACGATTACCTGGAACCATACAGAGAGACGGTCGACCACCGGTTTGAGCGATGGGTAGCTGAACGCGAGGAGGACGGCATAACCTTCTCCAGAGAGCAGATGGAATGGCTCACCATAATGAAGGACCATATCGGTGCAAGTGTCTCCATCGGCCCGGATGACTTTGAGTACAACCAGCGGCTGATGCAGAAGGGCGGTCTTTTTTCTGCGTATCAGGCATTTGGTGACGGGCTGAATGGGATTATGGCGGAGTTGAATGAGGTTTTGGGGGTATAAATGGTCGATTATAATTTGGGATGCTTATCTTCAACTGAATTTGAACTATTGATATGTGATATATTCCAAAAAAAGTGGGATGTTACTCTTGAAACATTTAAGTCAGGTCCAGATCAGGGGATTGATATCAGGGGAATCTTCAAGAGCGGAACTACAATTATTCAATGTAAACATTATTCCAAAAGTTCAGTAAGTAATTTGAAAAGAGACCTGAAAAAAGAGGTAGGAAAAGTTGAAAAAATTAAACCTGAAAGATATATCGTAGCAACATCCACTGAATTGAATCCAAATGACAAATCGGAAATAAAGGGTATTTTTGGTTCATATTGTCAAAATGAACAAGATGTTTTTGGAAAAGAAGATATTCTCAATTTCCTCAGAGAAAATGAAGATATCGTAAAAAAACACTCTAAATTATGGTTTACAAGCAGTGCTGTTCTTGAAATTATTTTGCATAAAGCAACATATAATCAAACAGATATCGACATCGAAAATTTCAGTGAATTTTTACCAAAAATGGTTATAACAGATGAATTCCAGAAAGTAGATGAAATTCTGAAGGAAGAACATGTCTGCATTATTTCCGGCGAACCAGGCATTGGCAAATCTACGCTTATGAAGGGTTTGGTAATCCAGTATATAGCAAATGGATATCAGCCAATAAAAATATCAGGAGATTTTAAAGATGCTTATAGTCTCTTAAACCGAGATGAGAAACAGGTATTTTACTATGATGACTTTTTAGGTTCTACCTATTACACTGAAGGGCCCGGTGATAATAAAGAAAAATCAATTGAATTGTTTATAAAGGCAGTAAAACATTCTAAAGATACAAGATTCATTCTTACAACAAGAGATTATGTCTTGAATCAGGCGCAACAAAAATCAGATGTTGCTGAAAGATTTGGAGATTTTGAACATATTATATCATTAAATGATGCCGAAAGAAAAATTAAAGCTCAAATATTATACAATCATCTCTGGCATTCTGAAATTGAGGATGAAAATATAAACAGAATTATTGAAGATAAAAATTATCTGAAAATAATTAATCATACTAATTTTAATCCCAGAATTATTGAATCAATGACAAACTCAAAAGAAATAAATCGTGCTGATTTTGTAGACACTTTTTTATCTGTCCTTGATAACCCTGAAAAAATCTGGAAAAAGGTATACACAAGTTTTTTATCAGATTACTCTCGGACAATTTTAGTCATTTTAACGATTTTGGATAACAATACCAGTAAAAATTCAGTATTTGAATACTATCATGAATATTACCATAATGAAACAGATTTAATCAAGCTGCAAAAAGAATTAGATCATTCCATAAAAGAGTTAGACGGCTCATTAATCACTTTAACAAAATCTGTACTGACAGGAGATATTAAAATAGGATACAAAAATCCTTCTGTCGAAGATTTTATGAACAAAAAAATTGTTGAAAGTGATCTTCTCTTGTGCCATTTATGTAATTTAATTAATGGTATCAGAGAATTGGAAAAAATATGGAATGTTTTTAAAAATCAAAATAAAGTTGATCAAATAGATAGGTATCCAAATTTTATTGAACAATATTTTGAGGCGAACAAAAGAATTGGAAATAAATACATAGACGAAAACGATACGGCAAGTTTGGAAAAATTGACAGTCCACCTAGTATCTGTAAGTGGACAAATAAATGAAGAAAAATATATTGAATATACTAGCTATCTGCTTGAAAAATTATTGAAAGAAATTGAAGAAGATAAATTCGATATAGATAAATTCAAACCATTACTTTCAATTCTAACAAAAAATCAAAGTATTTTTCCTTCATACTGGAACGATTTTGTTTCTACAATTAAAAAACATCTACTTTCTAAAGAATTTACATACTTATCCGAATATATCCAAATTGTTGACTTTGCAAAAACAACGGGTATTGAATTCGAAGACAACGAGTTGGACACACTGGTTTCAGTCCTTAATAAATTTATTGAAGGAGGGATTGACATTGAAACTGATAAAGAAACGAAAGAACTCAATATTTGTGAATATAATCTAAATTATGACTGCTATGATGATAATGGATTAACCATTGACGATTTAGAAGAAATGAAAGAAGATATCGAGGGAATTTCTCAATTCTTTAAAGTCGATGCTTATACAATATTGCATGAAATTCGTTCAGTTATTGATGATGATTATGATAATTACGAATATGAACCTGATGAAGATGAATACAGATATCAGATTCTTGAGGATCAGCATCTTGAAGAAGAATTAGGTATTCAGAATCTTTTTGAAGGGCTTCGTGAAAAAAATCAATAAAAACTATTCTTTATAACTATGATTAAAAATGATATTCTTCCATTTAACTGGATTCTGACAAATATAGAAACCATTTGTTTTACTACAAGCGGAGGAACACCTGCACGAAAAAATCCTTCATATTATGATGGAAAAATTCCTTGGCTAAAATCAGGAGAACTAAAATACAATATAATTTTTTCATGTGAAGAAACAATTTCTGAATCAGGCCTGGCTAATTCAAGTACTAAGATAATTCTTAAAGGAACAATATTGATTGCACTATATGGAGCTACCGTTGGTAAATTAGCTGTGCTGGGAATTGATGCTGCAATTAATCAGGCAATATGTGCAATAATTCCACCAATAGATATCTCAAACAAATTCCTGTATTGGTATCTATTTGATCAAAGATCACAACTCCTCAATTTGAGGAAAGGCGGTGCACAGCCCAATATAAGCCAAAAAATAATTAATGAAATTGTAATCCCACTCCCCCCTCTCCCCGAACAACACCGCATCGTTGAAAAAATCGAAGAGGAATTCACCCGGCTTGACGCAGGCGTATCCGCCCTGAAAAAGGCAAAGGCACTGATACCGAAATACCGGCAGTCAGTCTTGAAGGCGGCGATGTGCGGGGATCTGACTGAGGAAAGGTGGCAGAGGAAAGAATGTGGTAATTGTGAGAATGAGTGGAAATGGCAATTGATAAAGGATATTGCTGTTGTTTCAGGTGGGCTTACAAAAAACCCAAAAAGGCTTCAATATTCGTTAAAATATCCATATCTTCGTGTAGCGAATGTTTATTCAAATCGTCTGGAATTGGATGAAGTTCTTGAAATTGGCATTAATGAAGCAGAAATTGATAGATGCTCATTACAAAAAGGGGATCTTCTGGTCGTTGAAGGGAATGGGAGTATTGATCAAATTGGAAGAGTGGCACTGTGGGATGGCTCAATAGACCCATGTCTTCACCAAAATCACTTGATAAAGGTTCGTTTCAATAAAAATTGTAACAATAAATTCGCTCTATATTGGATGATGTCACCAGTGGGAAGAGATAAAATCATTTCAGCTTCAAGTTCAACATCTGGTCTAAATACTCTCAGTATCAGAAAAATTAATAATTTACCTATTCCTATCCCACCCCTTGAAGAACAGCACGAAATCATCTGTGAGATCGAGCGGAGGTTCTCAGTCATCGACGAGATGGAAAAGGTAGTGAATGATTCACTGGCGAAGGCAGAGAGACTCCGGCAGAGTGTTCTGAAAAAGGCATTTGAGGGGAGGCTTGTGCCCCAGAATCCTAATGATGAACCGGCATCCGTTCTTCTGGAGAGGATACAGGCGGAAAAAGAGCAGCGGGCAGCGGAGGAGAAGGCCGGGAAGAAAAAACTGAAGACGGTGAAGAAAAATAAAGTGTGATGTTACCAATTACGTCACACTCATAAGTTTTCTGAGCTATGGAGATGGATATACTCTATTCATGTATCCATCAATTGTTTCGATAATATGCGATGGTACCATATCATACTCTAATAAATTTAAATAATAAGCATAGTCGTTTTCAATATGATAACTTTCATTAATAAATTTTATAAAAGTATCTTCAATTTCGCCCGCATCATCATTTCTCATTAGCACCCGGAATAATTGAAGTTTCAAATATGCATTTTTTTCCGAATAATATAAGTTAATCAATTCAGTTTCATTAAAGCAATCCTTGATTAATTGATCATAATCAAAATCTACAAAATATTTCTGGATTTCTTTTTTGCCATTATCAATTGTCCCCTGTGAAAGTGGAGTCTTATCGTTTCTGGTAGCAAATTGACGCCCATGAATTAAAGATGATAAAATATCATAGACGTCTCTATGCTCATATATTCCATGATGCTCGTAATATTTCCTCAAAAATGCAACCCGATGGACTTCATTCAGGCTCCCATCACGTACATGATGTAATAGTTCCTGAATGACAGGTTTAACATCACTACCGTTGCTAATTTTTTTCTCACTGAGACAACCATTTTTATTTTGGATAAAAGTTGCAGACAGATATTCTTTCGGTAGTTTACCTACAACGACAAAATCAATAATTGGTTCAAAATCATGCGTCAGCATTAAAACTGTTTTTTTATATAAAGTATTGAATCCATCACATTTTGCCTTGGCAAACAGTCTGTGGATAATAGCATATTTTTTGTTTGAATCAAATGATGAAATCGGATCATCTAATACAATAAGATCTGGATTTTTGTTCTCAGCATAGAACATAAAGAGTATTAAGGCAAATGCATTACGTTCTCCCCAGCTGAGATGATCTCGAATATTTTCTATTGTAGTACACTTTCCATCAATTTGATATTGTAAGACCGCAATTGCTCCCCCAACATCATCAATATTTATGCCAACCTTATATTGAATTCCAGCAGAATTCAAAAATGAATTCATATCATTCGAACAAGTTTCAATTGTAGATTCCATTAATGATTTTAATCTCTTCATGTCATTCTTTAAGTATGATATTTCAGGATCCAGATATCCGATTTGTTTATTTATGAAATCAACGATTTCTGTCATCAAAGGACTTCTAAAATAATTCAGTAAAGCGGATTCTATCTTCAAATCTCCAACAGATTCGTCTAATTTAATAATTTCTAGATCACTGAAAACAGTAGAATCAAACAATTGAAATTTTTCTAATTGCACCTTTAAATAATAAAGGTCAGATGTAAATGTTAGTAACAACCTTATGATCGTCTCTTCATCAGGATTACTTTTAATGCATGATACCAGTTCTAAATATTTTTCTGGATCTAAATATTTCTTAAAACATTCAAACAGATCCAGCATATCTTTAAGATTTTGTGAATCGGCTTTTTTATATGTGCTATTAAAGGTCTCTTTTTCTTCATTATAGCCTTTTTTTAACTCATCTGAACAAAATGGGCAAATTCCTTTTTGATCATAGGATTCACCCTTTGTTTTCCAATCAATCCAATTGATACTTAACTTATCATCAGCGATAAAGGGAGAATACTTTTTGAGAGACTCCGGAATATTAAAGAGGTTCTCTTTTTTTAGAATCGACTTTAAGGAGGTCGTCGAATTTAATTTAGTTCCTGCATTATTGAGCACCAGTTTGCCTGAAAAATTTCGGATATCATCACGTAATTGGATTATCCGTTCATCACTCCCGATAGAGACTTTAAGAGTTTTTAGTCTCTCGTCCAATAATGCACGCCTTTTATCATAGTTCGGAGTTTTTATGAATACATCAAATGCATTTTCTATTAAGATACTTTCCTGAAAGACCAGCGTATTTACAAATTCTTCATCAAATACTAACACCGTATTCAATTGTTCACTTATATTTACTGCCGGTTCAGCACTCTCATCTGAACTAAAAGGTTCTAGTATGGATAAGGATTCATTTTTACTAAAAAGTGCTAAAGCCTTTGCTATTGTGGATTTGCCCGTCCCATTCATTCCATATTTTATATTGAGCTTTCCTTTTTCGATAACAAAATTTCCACGAACGATATTGTTGCAATTCTCGATATCCACATTAATACTGCCCATTCTCAACACCTTTTCCCCATATAACCCATAAAAAGTTTAATAAATTGAAAAAGTCATGTTTTCTAATTCAATTCGCTAAAATAATAATAGGATAAAGATACCTGTGAGCTAATAAACGATTAATATAACTACGATAAATTAGGAACATGGAAATGACCAATTTTACCACAGAAATATCTGAAGAAGACGGGTGCTTCATTGCGAGATGTCCACAAATCGGAACCGTCAGTCAGGGAAGGACAAAAGAAGAGGCACTCAAAAATCTGTTAGAGGCAACGGAACTTTACCTTCAGGAATTCCCACTGGTATCGGTGTAAAGAAAATATCGGTGTACTGTCATACTTTTTTGTGTGAGGACTCAGTTGAGTTTCAGATCTCCTGCCACATCTTCCAGGGAAGATACCCTCCCTGCTTTTATATCATCCACTGATTCGTTGATTGCCTGAATGGTTCTGTCGCTCAGGGGTTCGTCATCAACACACATTTCCACGAGGCGACGAATCACATCTTCATAGGACTCTTCCGGATGCACTTTTAATTCCGAGAGTTCATCCCGTAATTCCATGCTGATTCTGATTGATGTCATACCAGGCATATACCTCCTATGCATACAGACATGCAAATATCTGACGGATGGTGATGATACACATCCAGTTGGTGGATACCGGAAATGCTGTTTCTTCCTCCTGCAACTGCGGGTTAGGAATTTCGTCTTATTTGGTGGAGAACTAGGGGAATATTCAGACAAATATTGCTCGAATTCTATATCAGGCCCGCCCTGCACCCCGGAAAAACGCATCCACACAGAATCCCGGAGAGGAACGTTCTCAGTTGAGATGGCCTATACATCCTCTGAAAAAACCCATCAATATGGGGCACCCTATAGTTCGCAATAAATCGCCTGTTTCGCAAATAAGAGGCATTCCATCCATTATTTTTCCGGCATCCTAATTGAGCACAAAATACGCCCATTTTGGGCCCAAATTGCCCTACAAAAAGGGTAAAAAAGTGTGGAAAAACGCATCCACACAGAAGCACGGAGAGATGCGTTCTCAGTCGAGAGGAACTGCACATCCTCCAAAAATATCCATCAATATGGGCCGCACTATAATTCGCAATAAACCGTCTGTTTCACAAATAGATGGTATTATACCCATCTTTTTCCAGGAAAAAGAAAGAACGGAAAATACGTCCATTCTGCCCCCCAATTCCCCTAAAAACAGGGTCAAAAAAGGATGTTCTTAGAGTGCGGGCAGAGAGGGAACCTGGGTGACCGGGAGATGGACATACGGAAAAAATTGAGGGAGAATATTAGGAAAATATCCGGGGAACATGAGGGAAAAAATAGAAAAACAGAAAATGGACAAACCAGAAGGGTGGCATCACCCCTGTTTCAGGAATTCTGCCGGTTGGTTTTCATACGTTTTCATACATTTTCATACGTTTTCATACGTGTTTTCCGAGATGAAAATGGTAATTAACCAATATTAGCCATTTATTTTACGATTCCAACGTGTATGTGCAAAATAACATTTACGTTTTCATCAACCCCAATATCACAGAGAGACAAACACATACCCCCCTGCACATATCAGACACGCTGAATGATCCCTAAATCTGATGAAAACATCTCTTACTCTCTGTACACTTCTATATATATTGTACTTAATAAGAGAATAAGCCCCGATATGGCCATATTTCAGAGCCATTTCATTTTCATTCGCTGATGAAAAATGGATGAAAACGTATGAAAATATGAAAACGTGAAAACAGAGGGACTCTCCTAATGACCATAATTCATTCCTCTGTTGTGTGAATATTCTGCATCTATTTTCTACAGAGTTCCGTTTCAACACATCGTTCAAACCGCGATCTCATCTTCATTCCTCCTGAAAAGAGTCTTCCCCTGCATCACCCTCTCATAAAATGGCTTATCCTTTCTCCTCAGCTCCCTGAATTCATCCGGAGTGAGAATAATTGCAGAGAGTTTTCTGCCTCCGATAAATTCAAAATTATTGACAGACAGAGATACCATATCCTTCTCATCCGTCTCGATAACGAAATCAATATCACTTTCAGCGGTGTCATCCCCCCGTGCACAACTGCCAAAGAGAATCACCCGTTCAGCTGATGTTTCAAGCTCCTGCAATAATTCGTGACACTCCAGAAGAGTGATAATAATCTTCATCTCACGCAAAAGAGGACTTTCCATGTTTGCCCGGTAGGTAACAAGTCTGCCCCTCACTTTCCGTATGAGGAGACCTGACTGTTCAAGTTTCTTTAAGGTCTCACTGACCGGGCCGAGAGAGAGATTCAGCTTTTTTGCAATCTCTCTGACATAGGAGGAATCGTTGTATTGTCTTCCAAGATGCCGGATGATAATAAACGATTTTTCCGAACATATGTTCGTCATAGAGAACATTTGTTCGTATATACGAACAATAAATATAAGAACGTATCCCGGTTACAGTATTCACCCATATTTTACACATAAAACCAAAAAGAGACAACCTTCCGATGCATCCCATTCCAACACCCTAAAGCACTTACAAAATACAGAAATAGTCAGGCAAATATGGCATCTGAATCTGCGGCACTCGTACAAAAACTATGGAATTACTGCAACGTACTCAGAGATGACGGCGTAAGTTATGGGGATTACGTCGAACAACTCACCTACCTTCTTTTCCTGAAAATGGCAGACGAACATACAAAACCGCCGTTTAACGAACCCTCAACCATACCGGACGAATACGACTGGGAGGCACTCGCATCAAAAGAGGGGGATGCACTGGAAATCCATTATCGCCACACCCTCGAAGCCCTCGGAAAAGAACACGGACTCCTCGGTGTCATATTCAGAAAATCGCAGAACAAGATACAGGACCCCGCAAAGCTCAGACGGCTTGTCGAACTGATAGGAAAAGAGACCTGGGTCGGCCTTGACATGGATGTCAAAGGCGAAATATACGAAGGCCTTCTCCAGAAAAATGCCGAAGACACAAAGAGCGGTGCGGGCCAGTACTTCACACCACGGGCACTTATTCAGGCAATGGTTGAAGTAACCGTCCCCAAACCCTGCCAGACCATCGCAGACCCGGCATGCGGAACGGGCGGATTCTTTCTTGCGGAACGTGATTACCTCGTTAAAAACTACCAACTCGACCGGGAACAGTCCGTATTTTTAAAAGAAAACACATTCCACGGGACCGAGATTGTCGATAGTACCGCCCGCCTCAGTGCAATGAACCTCTACCTGCACGGAATCGGAACAGACCTAAGTCCGATAAACGTCGCAGACTCACTATTGTCAGAGCCAAAAGAGCACTACGACCTTGTGCTCACCAATCCACCGTTTGGCAAGAAAAGCAGCTATACCGTCATAAACGGTGACGGAAAGGCGGAAAAGGATAGGCAGACCTACGAGAGGGATGATTTCTGGGCGACAACATCAAACAAGCAGCTCAACTTCCTCCAGCATGTACGAAGCATGCTGAAGATAAACGGAAAAGCAGCCGTCGTTGTGCCCGATAACGTCCTTTTTGAAGGCGGTGCGGGCGAAGCAATCAGACGAAAGCTCCTTTCTGAATGCGACGTGCACACCCTTCTGAGACTCCCCACCGGAATTTTTTATGCACAGGGTGTCAAGGCAAACGTTGTCTTCTTTGAACGAAAAGCCGGACGTGAAGACCCCTGGACAGACACCCTCTGGATATACGATTTACGGACAAACAAACACTTCACGCTCAAAGAAAGTCCCCTCTCGTTAGACGACCTAAAGGATTTCATCGAATGCTATAACCCCCAGAATCGCCACGACAGAGAGGAAACAGAGTATTTCAAACCGTTCCAATACGACGACCTGATGAAACGCGACAAGGTCAGCCTTGATATATTCTGGATAAAGGACGAGAGCCTCGAAGACACCGAAAACCTCCCCGAACCTGATATCATCGCAGGAGAGATTGCAGAAAACCTTCAGACCGCAATCGAACAGTTCAGAGAAATATATGAAAGTCTAAAAGAGGAATAAAAATACTCATTTTTACTCCACCCTGCACTCAGCAACCTCTTTTTTGAAGAGCCAGTTCCTGAAGACAATCGGTGTTATGACCGTCGTCAGAATACTCATCACGACAATTGACGTATAGATATCCTGACCGATAAGAGAGAGGTTCAGGCCAAGAAGGGCGACGATCATTGCCACCTCACCCCTCGGCGACATCCCGAATCCTATTGCAAGAGAGTCTCTTTTGGAATAGCCAAGCAATCGTGCCGGAATACCACAGCCGATCACTTTCGTTCCTATCGCTATGACTGTGATTACGGCGATGAACAGAAGCACCGGACCGGTCAGGGCCGTTAAATCAACAAGTATCCCCAGCGACACAAAGAAGATTGATGCAAATATGATATAGAGGTACTCCGCACCCTCCGCAATGTCCCGGCTATGTATCAGATTGATGCCATTAAAGGAAACCCCTGCGATAAATGCACCGATAATCGCCGAAATACCAATAAATTCGGACATTGCTGCAAAGAGAAATGCAATCATCACGGCAAATATGAATACAAACTCAGGGTATTTTTTCGCAATCGGGCTCTTGTCCATCCTGACAATCATCTTTGAAATGACGAGGAGACCAATCAGGGCGATAATAATCAGGAATCCAACCTGTTTTATGATAATAAACGCCAGGCTCTCTATTGAAAAGCTCCCGGATGCTACATCTGCTGTAATCGAGAGTGCAAGAAGACTGAGGATATCATCAATAACCGCAGTCCCTATGATAGCCTTTGCAAATTCGGTGTCCAGAAGACACATCTCCTTTAAAACGTTGGCCGTTATTGCAATGGACGTCGCAGTAAGTGCAGTTCCGATAAAAAGGGCGCTTTCGTGGCTGAACCCAAAGGCAAGAGAGACAAAATACCCCCCGATCCACGGGACGATTATTCCAATAACACCCAATATTCCGTAATTTATATTCGTCAGGTCCTTGATTTTAAACTCGAAGCCTATCACAAACATCAGGATAACAGCACCAAGTCCGGCAATAGCCTGGACAAATTCCGTATAGGTAATCAATCCGATAACAGAAGGGCCGACAATCAGGCCAAGTAGTATCTCACCCACAACCGCAGACTGGTTTATACGTGATGCAAGAAGATAGCCAGCAAGAGCAAAGAACAAGAGGAGTGTCATCTGAAGTTCTACAGGTGGCAATATCCCGGTACTCATCTCTCAGTTCATAGGTCAGTCTGACATATCAGTGTATTGGATGCAAAAAGGCCCTGAACCGGAATATCCCTTTTATCATTGGAATCCGGAAATGAATAATCTGAACGGAGAAATCTCACAAAATATTCCGGAATGTTCATCCGCACATTCAAATGGTAATGCCGCTATCCACCTGAAAAATATCAGGTAATAAAGAGACAGGTATACATATGGAAAAAATGACCGGGATGAACACACATCGGAGAAAAAACCCAATTTCACAATATTATTTTGGACGAACTGAACTGACGAGATTACCGGGGAACTGAATATCCCTGACATACGATATTAAATGAAATACCGAACCCACACCACAAACCATCATCAGAAGGTAAATCAGGATACAAAATACCTCACACATACAAAAAACAGGGTTATTCCCCTGGAATTATGCTACCAACCACCGAAAAATGATTCCCTAAAATCTACAATTTGCCAACCTTTATAACATCGAAGGAAAGTTTCAAATTAGTTCTCCACACGAGCATCATATAATATATAGATATTGTCAACTATTCAATAGATTTATAATAACCCCCACAGAATAAATATATATATACACCATGCCAAAAATGTTGCCGGATACAAATATTCACCACATTCTGTATGTAGATGACGAAGAAATGCTCTTAAACGTCACTCAACTCTATTTTGAACGGGAAGGAAGCTGTAGCATTGATACTGCAGGTTCTGCAGAAGAAGGTTTCAGAAAACTGGAGGCATGCCAGTACGACGCTATCATCTCTGATTTTGAGATGCCTGAAATGAATGGCATTGAATTTCTCTCCCTCCTCCGTTCCACCGGAGACGACACACCCTTTATTATCTTCACCGGAAAAGGCAGAGAAGACGTCGTAATTGACGCAATCAATGCCGGAGCCGATTTTTATATCCGGAAGGGTGGCCAGCCAAAAGCACAGTTTGCCGAACTGCTCAATACCATCAATAAGGCAATTGAGAACAGAAGGGCAAAATATGAAATAATGCTGAAAAACCAGGAAATAGAAACAGCAAATCACGAACTTACAAAAAAAACCGATGAAATGCGCCTTAATCTGAATGAACTTATTGAAAGCAGAAACCAATTGCAGGAAAGTGTTCAACGCGCACGCTCACTCCTTGATTCATCTGTATCAACAATTGTCCTCCTGGACAGGAATGGCATCGTGCTGGATGCAAATGATGGGTACCCGGCACGATTCGGGAAGACACGTGAAGATATTCTTGGAACATTTGTATGGAGTCTCTTTCCCGAAAAAATTTCAGAAATGCAAAAAAAACGGCTTGAACATGTATTTGCCACCGGAAAAGCCATTAAAACAGAACTCTTGTGGCAGGGGGTCTGGGATTATTCCTGCCATCCAGTGCTTGATACCAATGGTGATGTACAGAGTGTAACGGTGTATGCAACCGACATTACCAAACGCAAACAGATGGAAAATGACATCCGGGCAAGTGAAACCCTCTACCGCACTGTCGTTGAAGATCAGACAGAATTTGTTTGCCGATTTCTGCCGGACGGCACACATATATTCACCAATGATGCATACTGCCGCTATTTTGGAAAAACACGTCAGGAACTCAAAAGAGTGAAATTCAAGCCAGACATTCCAAAAGAAGATCTAAAAGAAATTACCCGGATGTTTCAGTCACTCACACCGGATAATCCGGTTGCAACCATTGAGCACAGGATCGTGATGCCAGGAGGAACAATCCGGTGGCAGCAATGGAGCGATCGTGCCATATTTGATGAACACGGTGTAGTGACAGAATATCAGTCGGTGGGGAGAGACATCACCGAAATGAAACATGCAGATGAGGCAATACTGGAAGCAAACAATAAACTAAATCTGCTCTCTTCCATCACCCGTCACGATATCCTCAATCAACTGACTGTCCTTATGATGCTGGAGGAATTCCTGAAAGAAGACATCACAGAAGAGCAGCCATCAACCTATGTCGATGCAATAATCGATGTCACCAATAAGATTGAAGAACAGATACAGTTTACCCACGACTATCAGGATCTGGGACAGAACAAGCCCGGGTGGCAGAATCTCAGAGGGGTTGCTGATGGAGCATTTACCCCGCCACTGTCAAAAGATGTCAGGACATTCATTGATGTTGAGGGCATCAGCGTATATGCTGACCTCATGTTTGAGAAGGTCTTCATAAACCTCTATGACAATGCCATCCGTCATGGTAAATCGGTAACCCAAATTCATGTTTCATTCCGAAATGACGGGTCCACCGGAATAATTATGGTAGAGGATAACGGCATCGGGGTTCCTACAGATATGAAAGATAAAATATTTGACCGTCGTGTGGGATCAAATACCGGTCTGGGGCTCTTTCTGGTGTCAGAGATTCTAAAAATAACCGGCATTACCATCCGGGAAACCGGGGTGCCCGGGGAAGGGTGCCGTTTTGAAATAATTATACCTGAAGGCAACTGGAGATATGAAACAAGAGTTGCCCCAGACCCCCCGACATCCCATTCCTGAATTGCCGGGAATGCAATTATTCCATGTGTTCAGGAGAGGTATTGGAAAACCAAATTAATCCCGGAATTCACACTAACTCAGGAAAGACTGGATTAGATCCAGAATTAATGTATTCAATTTAACCACCAGGCAAACCCTTAAATCCTATCCTGCCTATCTGAAACCCCATGAGCAATATCACTGTCAACCCGGACACCTGCACAAAATGCGGTGTGTGCGTCAAAGTCTGCCCGGTGTCAATCATCTCAATGAAAGAGAGTAAACTCCCGATGATTGCAAAAGACCTCGAAGAGAACTGCATCAAATGCGGACACTGCGAGATATTTTGCCTGTTTAATGCCCTGAAAACTAATTTTGACGGTGAATACCCACTATCCATGAACGAACGTGCTTCTGATATTAAACCAGACCAGCTCGCAAGATTTGTTCAGACCAGGAGGTCAATCCGCCACTACCGGAAAAAACCTCTAAAAAGAGAACTGATTGAACAGATGCTGGATGTTATCCGCTACACCCCGACTGCAGCAAACAGCCAGAAGGTAAAATGGATTGTTGTCCATGACCCGGAGAAGGTGCAGAAGATTGCAGCTCACACCGTAGAGTGGATGAAGACAGAGGTTGAGAAAAGACCAAACCACCACTATTCCCTCCAATATAACGGTATCATCCGACGATGGGGACTGGGTGAGGATGCGGTCTGTCATAGCGCACCCCACCTCCTTATCGCTACAATACCGGAAGGGAGCACCTGGGCAAAGGCAGACCCAATCATTGCACTTTCCTACTTTGAACTGGTTGCGAAGGGATATGGAATCGCATCCTGCTGGAATGGATTTTTAAAGATCGCAATGGAAGAGTTCGCACCTTTGCGGGAAGAAATGGGAATTCCTGAGGGATATATTCCTTCATATGCCCTCACCTTTGGATACCCAAAACAGCGGAGCACCATGACGGCACCCAAAAGAAATCCACTCAGTATCACGTGGCTCTGAATAGATCTCTCTTTTCATGCAACGGAGAAAGAGAGAAACCATTTTTTTCAACAAATGCTGCTGAATTTCTACAACCAGGACACCATTTAGATTATTTCTGACCACTGCAATGCCCATGTGAGAAACAGCTGCCAGGGTATACCATCAAAGGAGGGAGTCTTTGGAAAAAAAAGAGACCATGAACATTTTTTGCCACTCCCATTTCAGAATTATTCGTCCAAAAAAGAGGCTCATTTCCATTCTTCTGATCTCTGATTTGCTAAAAAAATTCAAACAGCCACATCGACAAATCGGTTTTGTGTACGATGACCACAGGCATCATGCGGGTTCACAATGAAACGAAAAGGAAGGTGGCTGCCGGTCAGCCATTCACTCCTCGGGCATTAATCCGCTGAAAAAAAACAGGTCAGGGATTTTTTTAGTCTACTGAACAGTTAACCGAATTAGTTATTTCAATCGTTTCAGCCACTCTCTCTTCCAAATGAGCGCCGTCCATGATATACCTGACCATGCACAGATTTTTTGCACCGGCATTGAGGACATCCCGAAGATTTTCGGCATTGATACCCCCAATTGCAACAACCGGAATATCGCCTGCAATCTCTATTGCCTCTTATTTTCAACAGCAACCCGGGCAATTTTTGTATATGAGACAGAAGGGTTCGTTATTATCAGATACAACCCAAAATTTCATATATTCACTTTAAATCCTCAATGATGAGCTTTGATGCCCTCTCTCCGGAAAGCAGCATCCCTCCGAATATGGGCCCCATTCTTGGAGAACCAAAAACTCCGTTTGCCGCCATACCGCAGACATACAGCCCGGGACAGATCTGTTTGGTATTCTTAACCGTCTCTGCCTCACCCTCGGTTACATTCATGGAACGCTCCCCTGAAACCTTTCCTGACGGCGTGTTAAGGGTTATATTATTCTTTCTTGCAACCTTTTCCGAGATCTCGCAGGGGTGACCGGTTGCATCAACCACAATTTTTGCCCGGAAAGACAGAGGGTCGACATGAAGCCCTTCTCTTACAACCGTACCCCAGTTAACAACAACTCCCGATACCCTGTTATCCTTAAACACAACATCCTCAACACTCATGCCGTTGTGAATCAAAACTCCCGCTCTGGATGCCCGGTATATCAGCGCAGATGTCGCAAGAACACTATCACACATGACGAGGTTGTCATTATATCTCTGATAAGGAATTTCAAGTTCATCAAGAAGGTAAACTGCCTCATTCTGAAGAGCAATCGAGGTAAACAACATGGCACCGCCCCACATGCCTCCGCCGGGGGCAAGTTTGCTCTCAAACATAGAGACCTTATAGCCCGCTTCTGCAATTCTTAATGCGGCAATGAGTCCTGACGGGCCCGTTCCGGTAATAGCCACATCAACATCCAGATTTTCCTGAAGTTTTTGAAACCAGGTATCGGTAATTGCTTTTGTTACATCTAAATCCATTATGTTATCCTCCCTGAATCAAGGCGGATAATGCGAGAAGGCTGCGACCAATAAAAGGAGCTCCCTACGCCGGCATTATCCGGATCAGGTAAAACGGGTATAATCTCAGCCGTAGCAGTCAGAAGAGCATTTTCCCTTCTGTCTGCAACAGCACCCCATTGTACTCACTGATTTCATGGAATAAATAATTTCTGAAACAGAAAAGGGATCATATGTTCTAATATGCCCCAATCACAGGAGATATAGTGAAAAATGGGTTGCATTTCAATGGATTTCTCTTCTTCAGGCATCATTTATCATTTTCCTCACAAGAGCCCATCACAAAAACTTCAATAAACGACTTCCCAAAATACCCAAACTCTGCTTTACCAACCCAGGTCTCGCTGCACATCTTGCCGGAATAGGGGACACAAAACATGTAAACTATCATTCACTGAAAGGAGGTCTGTTTGAATCAATGATAGTCAGTGAACGGTTAAAATACCGGTTCAACAAAGCATCGGAGAACAACCTCTATTACCGGAGAGAGAAGGCAGGACATGACACAGGTGGTAGGGTGGGAAGCGGCAGTAAAAACCGGGAGGGATATTCTCTATGCACCGTGGCGGTATTTGGTCTTTGCAGAGGGGCAGACACTCTCCATTCTCGGAACAAAAGAGGATGCAGAACAATTTGCGGCAGACTATGAACTCGTCCCGGTAGGAAACCCTGAACATCACACCGAATAAATTTGGGAAGAACATGCAGGATTTGCCGAAATAATCGTGCGGCCGCACTCCCCTTATACCGGAAAAACAGTTCGGGAAGTAGCATTCAGAAAACAGCATGGTCTTGAGGTGATTCTTTCCCTGACAAAGGAAGGGGAACACCGGCGGGACATCTCTGATATCCCCATGAATCCGGGTGATACATTTGTCGTATTCGGTCCATGGGAAAAGATCAACCGTATCGGGCAGGGGCCGGAGTTTGTCCTGAGCACCATACCTAAAGAAAAAGGAGTGACAGCATCAAAAGGTCCTTTTGCCGTCCTCTGCCTTACGGGTGGCATTGCCCTTACCTTCACCGGTGTCCCGATAGGACTTGGTCTTCTCACCGGTGCAATTGCAATGGTTCTCGGCGGGGTGCTTACCATCAACGAGGCATACCATGCCATAGACTGGCGGACGATTTTTCTTCTTGCAGGACTGATCCCGTTAGGTATCGCCATGGAACAGACCGGAACAGCAGCCTGGCTTGCAGATGCCATGATGGGTATGCTTTCTGTGGCACATCCATTCCTCATCCTCCTCGGAATTGCGGTGCTTGCCACTTTCTTCAGCCTCTTCATGTCAAATGTGGGTGCAACCATCGTTCTGGTACCGCTTGTTGTAATCATCGGCACCTCGACCGGTCTCGACCCCCGCGGGCTTGCCCTCCTTGTCGCACTCTGCGCCTCAAACTCGTTCATTCTTCCGACGCACCAGGTCAATGCATTCCTGATGACACCAGGAGGATACCACAATGCCGATTACCTGCGGGCGGGAGGAGGAATGACCATCCTCTTTCTGTTCATTGCGACAGGATTGATTTATATATTTTTCATCGTATAGGAAGCATCATCGAAATTTGGGATGGATTATATGCTGCTGAAACAATTCTTTATCGAAAAAATCGCTCACAGCTCGTATCTTATTGGGGGAAATACGACCTGTGCTATTGTTGATCCAAGCCGTGATGTGGACCGGTACCTCAAAGCCGCTGAGGCTGAGGGACGAAAAATCACCCATATTCTCGAGACGCATCTCCATGCGGATTTTGTTTCGGGCCATATGGACCTCGCCGAAGAGACCGGTGCAACAATATATGCTCCCGCCGCAGGCAATTGCAGTTTTGCACATATCGCACTCTCAGATGGCGACCACTTCCGTATCGAAGATATGGAATTCCACGTACTCGCAACTCCGGGGCACACACCCGACTGCCTCGTCTATGTTGTCACCGACACCTCGCGGGGCTATACACCTACTGCGGCATTCACCGGGGACACGCTCTTTGTCGGGGACGTCGGACGGCCCGATCTCTTTCCGGGACACGCCCATGAACTGGCGAAAGAACTGTATGAAAACCTCCACACCAAAGTGATGACCCTCCCTCCCGAATGCCTGGTATTTCCGGCACATGGTGCGGGATCCCTCTGTGGAAAGACAATGGGTGCGATGCGGTTTTCGACCATCGGGTATGAAAACGCCTACAACCCGGCCCTCCTGATAACAGACAAAGAGGAGTTCATCCACTCACTGACCGTTGATATGCCACCGGCACCAGACCACTTTTCCCGGTGCAGCGACATAAACCGAAGAGGCCCGGCACCTGTCAGAACCCTTCCCACGCTGAAGGCGATGAAACCGGCCGAATTCCATGAACGGATGACGGATGCAGACACCATCGTGATGAGCATCCGGGACTATGCCACCTTTGGAGGGCAGCACATCCCCGGGAGCTATCACATAGACATGGGCGCCAACTTCCCCACCTACGCAGGATGGATACTGCCGCCGGACAAAGATATCCTCCTTGTGACAGACAGCCCCGAACAGGCCCGCGAGGCAGTTATCCAGCTCCGGCGGGTCGGCCTCGACCGGACGACAGGCTACCTCAAAGGGGGCACGCATGCGTGGGTAAGTGCAGGCTATGCCACCGACCATATCCATCAGCTCTCTCCCTCAGAGGTACATGAAAAAATCCAGAACCCCGACAATGTTCTTCTCGATGTCAGGTCAGCGAATGAATACGGAGAGCAGCACATACCGGGGGCAGTCAACATCCTTGCCATGGACCTCAGGACACGGGCAGATGAACTCGACTCCGAACGGCCCACGATTGCAATGTGCCGCACAGGACACCGTTCGAGCCTTGCGTGCAGTATCCTGAAACAGCACGGTTTTTCCGACGTATACAACGCCGCTGGTGGACTCAACGCCTATACCGCCGCAGGATTTCTACCAGATAAAGGATGAGGAAGAGATGTAGCAGGGAGGGGGAAGAATGGACTGGACACCCTATCTTGCAGGAGCGGGCATCGGCATCCTCAGCTGGATTGCGTTTCTGCTTTCAAACAAACCACTCGGCTGCTCGACTGCGTTTACGAGGACGAGCGGAATGATTGAACGCATATTCAGGGGAAAGAAGACGGATGAAAAACCCTACTACCAGAAGTTTGCCCCCGTTGTTGACTGGGAATGGATGCTGGTCGCAGGAGTGTTTCTGGGAGCGTTTGCCGCATCATTACTGGTAGGAGGATTCGCGTTTGAATGGGTGCCGACACTCTTCGGCGAGACCTTCGGATATGATACCGGGCTTCGGCTGGCGGTCGCTCTTGTGGGCGGTATTCTCATGGGACTCGGCTCACGCTGGGCGGGCGGATGCACAAGCGGACATGGGATCAGCGGCACTCTCCAGCTTGCGATTTCAAGTTGGATTGCTGTGGTCGTCTTTTTTGTGTCGGGCATTGTGACAGCATTCCTTCTCTACGGGGTGCTGTGGTGAGGAGGATAAATGATGTTTGAACACCTGCATGAAAACAACCGGCTGCAACTTTTGATCGGTTTTCTCATTGGTTGCTGCTTCGGAGGGCTCCTCTCTATCAGCGGGGTGACCGAGTACAACGTGATCCTCGGCCAGCTTCTCTTAACAGACTTTACGGTGATCAAGGTGATGCTCGCCGCAGTGGTGGTGGGAATGATCGGCATCTATGCGATGAAAGAGAGGGGGATGGTCGAACTGCACCCAAAGCCGGGCTCGATTGGAACAACTGTCATCGGTGGCATCATCTTCGGGATGGGATTTGCCATCCTCGGCTATTGCCCCGGCACTGTCGCAGGGGCGGTGGGACACGGCTCCCTCGACGCCCTCTTCGGCGGAGTGACAGGCATTCTCATAGGTGCAGGCATCTTTGCTGCGGCCTATCCCACCCTTAATGAGAAAATTCTATCCAAAGGGCCATTCCATTCCATGACAATTCCCGATTACCTGAGAATAAATCCCTGGTACATCATCATCCCGCTCTGCATCCTGATCGGAGGTTTTCTGACAGGACTGGAGTATTTCGGTCTATAGAGAACAGGAATACCATCCCAGACAGTGGGTGGAGATTGCTCCGTTCCCCGGGACAATGAATTATTTATACCCTCAATACCCTTCTTTTGCCTATGAGTCTTCTGGCCATAGATGTAAACGCCCTTTTTTTTGAGCTCCTCCATATACTCACATTTTTCTTTGAAGTGACCGGAGCCATTATCATCATCTATGGAGGTCTTACCGCAATCGTGAAGATGGTGCTCCTTGAATTCAGAAGATTAAAGATCCCCTATAACCAGATCCGGATGAGCCTGACGAGCAAAATTGTTTTTGGACTGGAATTTCTCATTGCAGCAGACATCCTTGCCACCATCGTCGCCCCGACACAGGATGAACTGATCATGCTTGCTGTTGTTGTTATCATCAGGACGGTTCTCGGTTACTTCCTCGAAAAGGAAGCTCTTGAATTCGAGATTACCTGATATACTATTTTGAGAGTATTATCGGGGAAAAGGCACTCCCGGAACCAAACGCACAGGTATCACCGACATCATCGGTGATCCTGAAAGGGTTTCTGAATGCACCTTTTCGATGGGATGCTCCTGAGAAGAATTGAAATAGTGCCGCCGTTCACAGTGGCGTTACCAGGAACACACCGGTGAAGAGGTAAGAAAAAATGCGAGTCATTATTGTGGAAGGAAGTGCGCTTGGTATCAATCCGGCACAGGCACTGATACGTACCGGGTATGAAGTCATTCTCATTGAACGGAATCCAAACCGGGCAAAATAAAAGAGAGTGACGAAATTATGATCGCCACCCGTGTCGAATTCGTCGACAAAATATATCAGGGATTCAAAGACGAGGAGGAAGAGGAGGAAACGTCATAGAAAGTAGATCCCGATTGTCCGGGCACATCTCTTCAACTACGTATGTTCCCCGGATTCCTGCCAGAACTATTGACATATTGTGAAACTGAACACAGGGTTTCTGATTCCGTACCGGCCATTCCGTGCAGATACCACTTTTCCTGCCATTAACCCGACAACAATGACCTGAAAAACAGTGAATAGCGAAAAATACAATGACGATGACGGAAAAAAGAGAAGAGAACAATATTAAAAAATAATCCATTTCCGGCCATTCTGCAGGCATAAATCGCCAGATTTCCCCCTTTATCCGGCTGCTCACTCCTCTTCACCATAGAGTGCGTCCTGCCCAAAGGAGAGCGGATCAAATAACGATTGCCATAATAATCAGCAGATTTTCAGGATACAAACAGCAGAATGCTGATAATTTTCATTCATTCACCATTGAGGACCAAAACTGTTAATAGCGGGTAATCCGGTAAACCGTTGATATTCAGGGCAGCCAGGCACAGATAAAAAATGGTGATCTCAGTAAAACCAACATTCCAACAGATGGTTCTTCAGAGAGTATCCACACCCAAAAATGGGAGACACAACCTGTTGCACGGAGCCCCTGGGAGTTGAAGAAGAGATGGTACAATTACTCAAAGAGGTCCCGGCAGAACAGCGCTGGGATATTGCAACCCGGTGTTCAGACATGATGCCTTTCGTCTATACTCAGGCATTCAGGAAGATTGCACCAGAACGACAAGAGGAACTGGACAGGGCGGAAAAAGAGATCTGGAGGGAATTTGGAAAAAGGCAGGGGGACATTGCAAAAAGTATTGGATATCCGGTCAATTCCGCTATGGAGGTTGCTGAAGCGTTCCGTGAGATCTCAAGGACAATCCTGGGCCCGCAACTGCAGGGGCGGGCCATACAGGAAAAGGGTGATTCGGCGACCATCATCACTGAGCAGTGCCCGATGGCAGCAAACACAGAAAAGTTTGGGGCGGAAGCCCGCCACACATGCGAACTCTGCAGGACCTATGGAACGGCTGCCACAGAGAGCCTGAACCCCAATTACCACGTCACTTCAGACACGCACATGTGTATGGGCGACTCCTCCTGCCGGATGACCTTTGAGAAAACTCAGAGATAACCTTTTTCCACCAAAAAAACCCTATTTTACCATTTAACAGCCCAAAAAAACGCCTTAATGTATGCTATTTTCCGGTCCCTGAGGTGGCAACCCGGTTAAATACTCCTTGTGCCAACCCTCGTGTGAGACCATAATCATCGGCTGACCCGGCTCCCGATTAATCAGCCTTGATGGTTCTACAGGGAGCGACGTAATTCTGCTGCCCCTTTACATACGCACATAATCAAACCATGGTCAAAGCATGATAACAGTTTGAATCCCATGAAAAAAGTGAAAATTACGGTTACCGTGCATCCGTTTTACGCATCTGCAGTATATTTTCTCCTGAAACAGATGTATAGGATAATTCATCCATCTCTGCACGAATTCTTCCTGCAAGAGGGTTATCTGTTTCTTCAAATATGTTACGCGGGGTGCCGTGGTCTGTGACCCGCATTGCGACCCCGCCTTTTTGAAACGCACACCCGAGTGCAAGATACCCGCGGTGATCCGGATATCCGTTCATGATAATGTCAAACATTACCTCTCCCAGAATGCGTTTCACACAACCATTCGTAGTGTCACAGACACCGCATGCATTCATCTGCCGCCCGGCGGCCTCCACCAGATGAGATACTCCACCCGTTGACGCCAGTTTAAGACTCACATCAAAACATTGTCTACCTGATTTGCTCACTCTTTTTTCCCCCATCCTGAAACACAGAAGAGACAAACCCTCATACGTTTCACTATATCCTCATTCGTTCAGCATATACTCCTTTGCCGTGCAAACGGTACGGAGTCCGGAAGATGAAACCATCAGAAAAAAAACAGAATTTTTCAGTTTTACAGGAATTCCTTTTTCTTAAGAAGATATCCCAGTACAAAGCAGACTGCAGCGGAGAGGAGAATAATAAATCCCACAAGAGAACATCCAGTCAGGAAAATAAGTGACTGTTTTTCACCTGCCAACACTCATTGCCTGCATTCTTCGTGCATCTCAGGCTTACAGAAATCGGATCTTACAATAACAGGCCCATTCATGTCAACAGCATAATATTCAGGGTGTTCGATAAGATTGGATACATTTATTTTCATGTCGATCAGGTTTTCATAACTGAATAGTTCAGATACCGTGTCATTCCCGGAGAGGAAGGATACCTGGATTCCGTTAAAACTCTTTGCGGCATGAAAGATGATATTCATAAATGGTATTATAGTGAAAGATCATAATAAAGATATACCCCACCCCCTGATTGATAATCTGACACCCAGATCATGAACCAGACAACGAAAGGGGGAATACAGCAACCCGGGCCATGATTAGAGGGACACACCGGTACAAGTAAACACACCAACAGGGCATTTCCTGAAGTCTGGCCAGGTACATATTTTTTGATTCATCCGGAGGTTGCGGCATGCTCCCGGCCCATCCTTCTACTCAGTTTTAAAAGACCCGTAATACCACCATCCCCCCGAAATCAACCCCATGGCCGGAGAACAGATCCCTCATCGTCACAACGAAATTATCGGTGATGCTGACCCCAACATTTAACCCACTCTTCCGGACATATGAATGAATATGGATATTCGGGCCAGTGGAAAGAAGACATACCAGTCAGTGCTACAGGTGATCCCACAGATTCTTGGAATCCTGCTGCTGGTAAGCCTCCTTCTGACAGTGATACCACCTGAATGGTATGGAATTATCTTCTCCGGTCGCCCGATCGCAGACCCGATCGCAGGTGCTGCAATGGGAAGTGTTGCTGCCGGAAACCCGGTAACAAGCTATGTCATAGGAGGAGAACTCCTGAATACCGGGATCAGTCTCACCGCAGTAACCGCGTTCATCATTGCATGGGTCACCGTCGGCGTTATTCAACTGCCTGTAGAGATGAACATCCTGGGGAAACGATTTGCCATTGCACGCAATATCTGTGGATTTATTTTTGCCATTCTTATTGCCATCTTAACAGAAGTCACCCTCTCTCTTTTGGGAGGTATACTATGAAGCAGGAAGAGGGGGCAAAAAAAGAGAAAGGAAACGGGAAAAAAGAGAATAATTCACGGTTCCCGGTCATCTTCCTTGGGGTTGTCGTCGGTATCTACTGCATTGTTGCCATGATGGACACCACCATCGCCATCCGTGCACTGGAGACCTTTGGCGGAATCCTCCGCCAGATAATCCCTGTACTAATACTGGTTTTTGTCCTGATGTTTGTCATTGATCTCCTTATCAAACCGAAAACAATTGCAAAGCACCTCGGGTCAAAATCAGGACTGACCGGTTGGTTCATCGCAATCATCGCAGGCATCATTGCAACAGGCCCTGTCTATGTCTGGTACTCAATGCTCGCTGACTTCCGGGAAAAGGGGATGAGAACTGCTCTTGCAGGCGTGTTTCTGTATATGCGATCCGTTAAACTCCCGTTTATGCCGGTTATGATCTACTACTTTGGAGGCCTCTATACCGCAGTCCTGACCATATATCTGATTGTATTCTCTGTCGTGGTCGGGCTGGTCTGTGAGGCAGCAGTCGGAAAGGAAGAGATTCCTACCTCCATGGATAAAAAACCGGAAAAAATGCCGTGAAAATGAGGACCGTTTACCGGATGTGAATATAGTCCTTCAGGTCAGATGTGAGGAATGCCTCTGCTTCCCGCAGGTTTCCCCCTTCCATTTTTGCAAAGAAGAATCCGAATACCGGATAGGAGGTAAAGTCCACCGGCCGCATCTCTAAGGGATGGGCAAACGATGCCGCAAACCCATCGTAATCAAACCCGGCAATAGTCTCAGGGAGGATGTCCCGAGGTGGCTTTACGACAAGGAGGGCATAGACATCACCATTGTCATCGGCGAGAAGCGTCTCCCAGTCCGGCCCATTCTCTTCGAAATATGCCCGATATACATTGATGCCATGGGCATACGCTGCGATGTCAGTAGTACACCACCCGGCAAACCGCATCGGATTCACTTCAATGGGCACGACATGCCCATCTGCATCCACACGCAGCTCAATATGGAGAGGAAAATTCCTGATACCGGTGAGTGTCTGAATCTGATGAAGAAGGTTCATCACTGGTGGCAGGTATTCTCTGATAATCGCTTTGGACGTCAGGTAGACTTTGTCGTCCACATCTGCATCAGATGAGAACATATGCGAGAGGATATCAAGAACAACGGGCTCTCCTTCGGCTGTGAAACAGGCGTCCACCGCAAGTTCAGTACCAGGGATATACCCTTCGATAATCCATGTCGCAGCACTGTATACCTGCGGGGGGAACAGTGATGAATGCTCTTTCATCTCTATTTTCAGTGTCTGAAGAATCTCTTCCCAGTCCGCGTCTGACGCAACCATGTGTACCCCTGCGCTGAAGAAGCCGACGGAGGGTTTGATGATGAAGGGTTTCGGGATACTCCTTACATCCAGGCTGTCCAGATCTTCTGCGGCCACTTCACGGAAGAAAAAGTCAGGGAAGAGCGGCTGGAGGAGGCGGCGGAATGCCACCTTGTCCTTGAACTGTCTGATGGTTTCAGGCAGTCCGGTAAATGCCAGATTATCAGCAATCCACTGAAGAGCATGTTCAGAATTGCTATAGAGTTTCTGTTCAGGATTGTCCTTCATCAGGGCAATACATGCCGTATCGTCCAAGAGAACAGTCCCATCCGGGAAGTCCTGTTTTTCAGAAATATTATTTATGAGCACAGGCAGACTGGCAGAGATTATTGTCTCTTTCAGGTAACGGGATACATAGGGTTCATCGAGTATGATCATATCGGTCACTGCTCCGGTAGATAGAGTATTACACAGGATTTGGGTCAGGCCGGTAAAATGGTACCGGAAGCGGGCATCAGAGGCAGGTGTCAACCGGGGAAAAAATACCCTCTGACACATTCGGAAAAGAACATAATCCAGGTCCCTGTCAGGAAAACAGATTCCTATTTATCAGATAAAATATCACACATAATCAGAACAATTGTATTTTCCGTATGACAGAAATGCCCGGCCGCTGTGTATTAACTCATACAGCACATTTGTAAAAGAAACCGCCGGGATGCCCATATGGGGAATAACTCAGACAATCCCAACACCTGAGGAGAAAATATATGACACAGACTATCATCAACTGGGCTGCATGCTGGAAAGAGCAGTGGCAGAAGAATCACGAAATAAACAACCGGAAAGACACTGCCAGCATGTGGGATGAACAGGATGCCGCCCGCAAATTCTACCGGATGTCGTATGAAAAAAACGGTGAGCGGGTCAACCGGACCATTGCAGGACTCGCTCTCACGCCCGAATCGAGGGTTTGTGATGTAGGGGCGGGTCCCGGTGCAATCACGATACCCATCGCCCGCCAGGTCAGTCATGTGACCGCCGTTGAACCCTCCAAAGGTATGTTTACCGTGCTTGAGGAGAACCTGAGAGACGAAAAAATAGAGAACGCAGACTGCGTACAGAAACGCTGGGAAGATGTAGACGTGGCAAACGATCTTTCAGGCCCCTACGATCTGGTCTTTGCTTCGTTCTCTCTTGATGTCCCTGATATGAGAGAAGCGATTGAAAAGATGTGCGAGGCTTCATCACGGTATGTCTATATCTACTGGTTTGCAGGGGAGGCGTCCTGGGAGACAATGGCCAAAGACCTCTGGCCACAACTCCACGGGACCGAGTATGTGTCCTCACCGAAATCTGATCTCATCTTCAACATCCTGTATGCAATGGGCATATTCCCGCATGTCGAACATTTTGTCTATGAACATATCTATCGGTTTGATACAGAAGACGAGGCAGTTCTATACTTCAAACCACGCCACTTCGTCACCACCCCCGAACAGGAAGAATTACTCCGGGAGTATATCATGCGGTCCCTTGAACATGACGGAGATACAGTCACGGTGCCCGGCCATTCCCACCGCATGAAAATCTGGTGGGATGTCAATGATTTCCCACTATCTAAATAGCAGGAGGAAATTGCGAAGGCACCGAACCGGGTAAGCAGGAATTCGGTCGAACGCCGTCGGTGAACCACCTCGCCGGAGATGGCCGGGGTGCGTGACCTGGCTCCCGACACCGGGGCAGCGTTCCGGTTCCCTTTCCGGGCAGGTTCACGATACCGATGTATTTTTCGTGGGGGGGGGCGGGGCCGCACTCGTTTTGATCTTCTTTCGGGATTGGGGGGCGCCGGTGTCTTCCTGACCGGAGCCCTCCGCAATCGCCACGATCGATTACCTCTCCCCGGTGGTGAGACAGCATTGACTATTTTTTCAACATTCCCGCAAGGAGTCCCCGGTCTTCAGGCCGGGGAGGAATTGCGTTCATGTAACAAGTAATATGTATTATTGAGTGAACCCATAACTTGTGCTCACCGTAAAGACGATCATCCTCAAACTGGACTGTCCCGACACATGTCTCCTTGACCGGACGGTTCAGACGTATACAGATGGGATGAATTATGTCTCTACGGTCGTGTATGCTCTTGGGAAACCAAAAGGATCTGTGGCACTTCAGAAGGAAGTATATCCTACTCTTAGAGGGGAATTCAGCCTAAAGTCACAGATGGCCTGCAATGTTGTCCGGCAAGTCACCGGGACTTATCGGACACTCCGGCAACAGATAAAGATTAAGAAATCTGAGTGGCAGAAAATCGAATTCACTCCCACTACTATGACCTTCTCGTTTAGACGGGACTTCACGATAGATGGAGATCAGATCGGCTTAACTACCCTTGAAGGTCGGAAGATATTCAGATTCCACAGGTATCCCCACATGGTAGAATATCTTGACAATTCCTGGAAGTTCGGCGCATCCAAACTGGTGAAACACCGGGATGGAGCATATTACTTCCATCTATGTTGCGAAAAAGAGGTAGACACCAAAGAGGTTACCGAGTCATCAACCTTTGTGGGTGTCGATGTCGGTCAGAATTTCCTTGCCGTTGCATCGACAACCGATAAGAAATGTACGTTTTTCTGTGGCGGTGAAGCCAAGAATCTCCGAAATATCTATTCTAATATGCGGAAACGGTTACAGTCAAAGGGCACCCGATCAGCAAAGAGGATGTTAAAACATCTCTCCGGTCGGGAAAGACGGCTTATGACTGATATGGATCACCGTGTATCAAAGGAGATTGTTGAGTTTGCTGTTCAGAATGATGTCGATGTAATTGGATTGGAGGATCTCACGGGAATCCGAAATACAACAAAAACCCGTAAAAAACAGAGATATACTCACCACTCCTGGGCATTCTACGAACTTCAGACCTTTATTGAGTATAAAGCAAGAGAGAGAGGTATAACTGCAGTCTACATCGACCCGGCTTATACGTCACAAACATGCCCCCGATGTAAACATATCAGCAAGAACAACAGACACAGGAAATCATTTGTTTGTGAATGTTGTGGATTTGCTCTTCACGCTGATCTTATTGGTGCCCGGAACA
>JAUVCV010000058.1 GCA_030595665.1 Methanogenium sp. | reverse complement strand
GTCGCCGCCAGTCATCGTGATGTCAAAGTCGTAGAGTTTCTTTCTCATCAGCTCTTCGTAGCCACCACGCCAGACACGCTCATACTCCTTGTTCAGGTCAATACGGGACTTGTCAGGACCGAGCACGGTAATCGCCTGCGGATTCTCTTTGATGAACGCTTCCGACTGCTTCTGCAGGAGTTCGATTGCACTCTTCTCCTCGACTTCCGCGGTGCGGTCCTGGTAGATGTAGTAGTTGACGAGAATGTCGCCCTTATCATCAAGAATCGGCACCTGATAGAGTGTGACGTACGTCTTCTCACCGTTGGGCCACTTCAGCTCCATTTCGCTTACTGCAAGTCGCTTTGTCACGTAGGAAGCGTAAAAGTCTTCGCCCCCTGTCATGGTGATGTCGAAGTCATAGAGCTTCTTTGCCATCAGTTCTTCGTAGCTTCCCCGCCAGACACGCTCGTATTCCTTGTTGAGGTCAATACGGGACTTGTCAGGACCAAGCACTGCAATTGCCTGCGGGTTCTGTTTGATGAACGCCTCCGCCTTCTTAGTAAGCAACTGTGTCTCCACCATTTCCTGCCTGAAATCAGTAAGATCCTGGTATGCCAGGAGGACATTTTTTATTTCGTCTGCATCATTTTTGATGGGAATACAGTGCTGTTCAAGAACACGTATTCCGCTCGGAAGATCGACCACCACTTCTCCGGCGGACCGCACACCCGTAGATAATGCCTTCCTGATACCGTCTCCCTTTTTCTCAACGATACGGAAATCACGGAGGTTCATTTTACGGAGTTCGTTTTGGGTGTATCCACTCATCTCCTCGTAGGCAGGATTGATAGTAACAACCTTGAAATCCATATTCACAAGCAGCATCGGCATCGGATTCTGCTGTATGATCTCCCTCCATCGCTGCTGCGCATTTCTGATCAGTCGCTTTTTATTTACGATATCTTCAGAATCGGTCGATATTTTTTCAATCGCCAGATTGAGTGTCTCACCAAGTGATTTCAGTGAACCGTCAACGGAATTGATATCAATCTTTGCTGATGCATCTCCCTCAACAGCGGATTTCAGTATTTTCGCCCAGTCTTCCAGGACTTCATTCCCGCCATAATTTCCGTCATTTGACGGTGCGGCCTGGAATAATGCTTTTCTTCCGGTTTTTTCCATATTCAAACACCTTTAAAAATTAGTTCAATATTTTTTAGATCATTTCCCAGCCGATTTTACTGAGAATTTAATTTTTCTGCGATTTCACGATAGACCCGTGCAGCCTCACACTCCGGTGCAAATTGCGACAGGGGAAGCCCGTCCACCTGCGCTTTCTGGACGTTCGTATCGAACGGAACTGTATATACCATCTTAAACGATTTCTTCACATCATTTTCAAATGCAGTCAGACGTTTGGTTTCCACATCTTTGTCACCTGAATCAGGTGTTCCAAAGAAGAGCTGCTTCAGTCGTGCACCAAACCCTTCATCTGACACAGGGGTGGCAGAGGCACTGCCCCAACGTGTGAGAATGGCCACATCAGCAACCACTTTTTCACCAACGTATGTCTCAACATCGTCCATGATCGCCGAGAGCGCCTCGGCCCCTTTCAGGGCGAAAATGCCACTATCAAATGTAACAACAACCTGGTCTGCGGCAACGAGCCCGTTGAGAACAAACTGTCCCATACTCGGCGGAGTATCGATGAGGATACAGTCATACGCATCACCAAGCTCTGCGATCGCGTCTTTCAGGATCGCAGCACGGTTGTTGATGCCATAGAGATACGGCTCGACCCCGACGAGATCAAGTGATGAGGGGGCCAGAAAAATGCCGGATTTTGTCTCCTCAATGATATCTGCCAGGCCGACGTCAGGATAATCCCCTGCGTAGGACATGAACACATCGTATATACTCAGCCGATCGGAACACGGATCAATGCCAAGGCCGGATGTTGCATTTGCCTGCGGATCACAGTCGATGACCAGCACACGCTTCCCACATTCATGCCAAAATCCGGCTATATTTAAACATGATGTTGTTTTCCCAGTACCACCTTTATGGTGGGCAAACGTTACAATCAAAATTGGTTACACCTCAAAGGATACACACTTATTTAAAGTGTTATACATATGCCATATAAAAAAACGATCTTTTGCCGTGCATCATTCTGAATATTTAAATTAAATAATCAGGGATAAATACCACCTGTGTTTCAACAGATCCATGTCATTAAAACCAATTATCTTATACCAATCAGAAAAATCCTGCGAAAATTGCGAATAGAAACCTTAATTTTAAGAAAAATTATCAGATATAATAGTGGTGACAGAATTACATCAATATAATATAATTCATAGATACAGGCAACGACCAAAAATTAAATGATATGGACAATATTTTTTTTAATTATTCTATATTCTGAACAGCCATTCTGTTCAAAGCCCACCTCACCCCACCACAATGCCACACACATTTGCATATCAGAATGAGGTTTATCACAAACTTCGTCACCACCCGCGCACACAGGAATGAAAAAATCCATTTTGCAAATGGATAATTTTGCGTTGGAAATTTCATATAATCAGCTGCATACGCATGGCACATCTGTGGGGGTAAGACACAGCCGGACACAATCATCTGCATAATTGGAGAGCATTGAATGAAGACATTACATCTTCAATGCTCTGGATAAGGTTCTGGAAATTACCCAATGATGTGACTATTCCTGATGTTTATAGATCAGGTCACCAAGGACTTTCTCCATATCAAGCCAGATTACCAGCCCTTCTTCCTTATCCTCACCCTTTTTGACTTTAATAATCCCCTTGATAAATCCGCTGGTGTCATATGAGGTATTCTCACCCATCTGCTCGATGTCCTCTTCGGGAACCACGTTGACAGAATACACCTCATCGACAATGATCCCCGCTAACACCATGTGGCTCCAGCATAATGCACACTGGTACACCAGAAATACAACGAAAAAATAGAAATTAAAGAAGTTTTGCACCAGCATCCGGACCGGGATCACACTGGAATACTTCACGAATGGTCACAACCATAAGCCCCTTTGCAGGTGCCGTTACCATTTTTGCCCGGACAGTCTGCTGCATCTTTTCAAAATCCGCACCGAACGTCTTCAGTCTGATATCACCTTTGATCTGGAAACAGCCCTTTGTATCCGGCCCCCAGACATAGATGGAGACTTTCGGATTCTCCCTGTTGTTTGCAAGGGTTTTTTTCATAAAGTTGTCCGCAATCCATATTGTTTCGTCATCAACAAGCTCCACAAATCCAATGGGGACAACGTTTGGCCACCCGTCCGCTGAAGCGGTGGCAACCGGGAATGCCTTCATCGTCGCAAAGGCGGTTTTCATCTCTTCCGTGAGGGCTGTCATGGGCCTCACCACCACCCCTATTTGCGTATGTGATGATAAATTCAATTGTCAGACATGACATCCCGGAGATAGGGAACAATACGGATTTGTAATACAAAGGGGCACGCCTTCCAAAGCACCGCCACCAGGACCCTGACACTACATCATTATGTGATACCCCTCCTCACATGAATCGATCGTCCCACACATATCTAAAAGGAAGATGCGGCAGACACCTCGTGGAGGGGATGCTCATATTTGCCCAGCAGATGAATCCCCTGTTTCCTCCTTGCCCGAGCCAGGGGATATGATAAGACCACGACGACGAGGGCACTGAAAAAACTTGAGGATACCGGATATATTCTCAGAAAGAAGGATCCAAAGGATAAACGGGCCATTATGGTACAGGTCTCCGAAGAAGGAGAGAAGATTCATCCTGTGATCTGTGGACTTTCAGAGGGGTGGGCAGACATCCTTTTTAGCAATTTTTCAGAGGATGAAAAGGAGATGACTCTTGAATTGCTCCAAAAAATGGCCATGAATGTCTCTTCTCACACGCAGGGAAAAAAACGAGAATAGGGAAAAAGAACAGTTCAGATACTGGATTGTCCAATCTTCACCACCTGATCACCGGATGAAATCTCACTCAGTTCAAGGGGGGTGCCCCACTGCTGGATGGTAACCACATCTTTCTGCACGATTCCCGTAAAGGTGACCGGGAGCTTGTCCTGTTTAAACTCATCCGGCAGATTGAGGGGAAGATACCGGGTGCCGTCATCTGCGACAATCCCGTAGAACCCACCCTCAAGATCATTATACACCACCGTCCCGATGCCGCTGACGGCATCCGGGTTTTCTGCCCCGCCGTCGGTGCAACCACATGCACAAACGGCAATTGCCACAAGACAGAGAAGGGCAGCCAGAGAAAACGAATATCTGCTCATATCAGATCACAACAAATGAATGGCTGGATTATCTGATTAAGATTGTTGTGACTTCAAATAATTCCGCAGTCATCACCAGTCCGGGGGGACAGAGATCATACAAAATATCCCGGAACAATTCCTACCCCATGCATCCACCACCACCGTGACATGGAAAAGCGGCAGTGCCCACACCCTCGCCTCCGGCGCCCCTCCCGGAGAATGATTACATTTACAACCACTATTCAGCAGAAATCCGGGGACAATTGCTATTTGTCCAACAAACCACAGCAAAAACAGTATCGAAAAATCAGCTGAACGGAGTGGCGCCCCATCCCGGCCTACCGGGGCCGATAGAATATTCCGCGGGTTTCCCGTTCCTCGGTGATAGACCCCTCTGCAAGCAGGGGATCGATATATTTGCGCACCTCATTCGGGTGCAGTCCGAGGATGCTGCTCAGATCGTCTATCGTGCAGGGACGCCTCCGGATGGTTCCAAGAATCGATTCACTGACATCCTGCGAGAACGAAGCAATATCTGAACGGGAGGCGAGCCCCTCCACGATATCAATGTCCGGGAAGTTGAGTGTCTCTGCAATTATCTCCATCTCCTCTTTTGTGGGTGTCGTGATCCAGTCGTATATGCCGGGCCGGTCAAGCGCATTGAGCTGCACCCGGTCGGGACGTATCTCTGCAACCGCATCGCGCAGGAAGAGCAATTCCTCTTCGGTATCGTTCAGTCCCGGTACGATGAAGATCTCAAGCCAGATCTCACCTCTAAACTCCCTTCTGAAGGTGACAAGACCTGAGAGGACAGCCTGTGCAGTAATTGAGGAGCAGGGCCGGTCGATCCTTTTGAAGACAGACTCCGATACCGCATCCATCGATGGCACAACGACATGAACATCCACCGCTTCTGCCCGCACTTCCGGATCGGTAAGGAGGCTCCCGTTTGTGAGAAGTGCTATCCGGTATTCCGGATAGTTTTCCCGGATATGGCGGGAAATCTTCCCCATGCCGGAATGGAGTGTCGGCTCACCGGACCCGGAAAATGTGATGAAATCAAGTTTCGGATGCGTTGAGAGATAGTCATCAATCTCGCTGATAATCGCGTCTGTCGGATAATATTCTGCCCGAACGGTTGTCAGATTAGTTGTCTTGCCGCACTCGCAGTAGATGCAGTTGTAGCTGCAGGTCTTGTGAGGCACAAGATCTATTCCAAGTGAGACTCCCAGCCGCCGGGAAGGCACCGGGCCAAAGAGATATTGATAACCCATAACTGAAGAATGAGATAGCAGGTGCAGGAGCATTAACCTAATCACTGTTACAATGCAAAGAAGGAAAAATGTTTGAAAGAGGAACCCATCAGGCAATCTTTATCTCACGGCGCAGGGAACCACATCAAACATACAACAGACGTCGAATAGGGAGGAAATGGTAACATTTCCTCCCTATTCGACAATTTTAGAAAGAATTGCATTGCTATGAAAATTCAAACTATTTTAATAATTATTATTGCAATTCTGGTCACCTACATCCTCATTCCACCCGATGTATACAAAGAAACCGACATACAGTCAGGTATAGGGAATGGCCTTTCCGGTATCCTGATTGGAGTGGAGAAGTATGATCTGGCAATGATGACGAGTGACTGGGTGCTCGAGGCAAACACTTCCAATATTGAGGCACGGGAACTGCAGGTGGATGCACTGACCGGCCTTGAAC
>JAUVCV010000056.1 GCA_030595665.1 Methanogenium sp. | reverse complement strand
CGGGTGTGTGGATTGAAATACCTGAGTGCATAGCAGCAGGTGGACGACTGAGGTAGTCACACCCTTCGCGGGTGTGTGGATTGAAATAATAGGCATCCTATACGACCGCCTGAGCGACTGGGTCACACCCTTCGCGGGTGTGTGGATTGAAATCACCTTAGGATCTGTGCCTCAACCGCTTCACCCGGTCACACCCTTCGCGGGTGTGTGGATTGAAATTGTTTTAGGGGCATCGCATTCGCGCTCCAATCAGTCACACCCTTCGCGGGTGTGTGGATTGAAATCATCTCAACCTCTGGCTGTGCCAGCAGGTTGGCCGTCACACCCTTCGCGGGTGTGTGGATTGAAATTGATTCGCCTCTTCCACCGAGAGTTCAAAGCCCTGTCACACCCTTCGCGGGTGTGTGGATTGAAATTTTGTTTGAGTTCCGAGGGGATATCTATCTCTTGGGTCACACCCTTCGCGGGTGTGTGGATTGAAATGCCCTAGAGGTTGTCAAAGGTGATGGAAGCAATGAGTCACACCCTTCGCGGGTGTGTGGATTGAAATTTTTGCATCTCTCCTCATGTGGCGGTCAAATTCGTCACACCCTTCGCGGGTGTGTGGATTGAAATATCAGCGCAACGCTGGAGGACAACCCCATCCTCAACAGTCACACCCTTCGCGGGTGTGTGGATTGAAATGAAGTAGATGCTGAGTATAGGCTCAACTGGTTTGCGTCACACCCTTCGCGGGTGTGTGGATTGAAATACAAGTATCGAGGACGAGGTGATTGAGTGGGCGCGTCACACCCTTCGCGGGTGTGTGGATTGAAATGCTGGTAATCTTGATTGTGTCAATGCTGATGCACGTCACACCCTTCGCGGGTGTGTGGATTGAAATCCCGGTGATGGTCCTGCAAGTAATATCGTGCCGTGTCACACCCTTCGCGGGTGTGTGGATTGAAATCATGGACTGTGGTCATGCCCCGGTCCTTCAACGGGTCACACCCTTCGCGGGTGTGTGGATTGAAATAGGATGCAGGGGCCAAGATGTCAGCCACAGGAAGTCACACCCTTCGCGGGTGTGTGGATTGAAATGTATTTGAGCAGTTACGGGGCACTGTCGGATTTTTCAGTTATAGGAGAGTACGAAATAGATTATCCTGGTTCAAATCAGCTGAAAAAGTAATTGCTCCTTAAGGATGATCAATGATAACTGGATTTTCCGACAGTGCCGGCGGCAGTGAGAATATATGTATGGCCTGCTGGCGAAACAGACCCATTGCATCAATTCTCTTCCGGTACAAGGCAGGGATATATCTCTGTGATTCCTTCCATCACCCTGAAACCTTTGCCTGTGATCATATAATCCCCCCTCTCATGTTGCTGGATTATCATCCCGCCATCTGAGAGCTTCTGGAAGATGGAACAACAGGTTACCTCCGCGAAGGCCTGCCAGTTTGGAAAGGAGAGAAAAACAGAAACGAAAAAATCCAAATCCAATTCAGAATCACCAAAAAAACGTTTCAGTCCTTGCCGGACTAAAGAAATAGAAATTACTTTTCTTCGCATGATTGCAGAAACCGTTCTATTTCCTGTCGAAATACGAAAAAATCCACAATATTCCTCTGCAGTATCGAGAAGGCAAGTGCGTCATCAATTGTTCCATAACGGTGGACGACGATATTCCGAAATCCCTTCATATGTTTTAATTTCTGCCGCATTTCGGATGGAAAAATACCCTTCGTCACGAGATTGTCAAGAATCTCCTCATCGCCACCGGGAATACCCAGATGGAGGTCAGTATTCAGAATCGCACATATGTCGAATACATTCTCAATTGCATACTCCATACGTTTGTAGATGCCATCTTTTAAAAGACCCATCCCGGAAAAGGAATCAGCTGAATCGGGCAGGTTCTGCTGCACCAGATCAATGCTCTCTCTCATCTCACTGAGTTTTATCCGGATGACGGTACTCCTGACGGGCAGTGTCATCCGATCGCCTTTACCCCAAGATAGTCATCCAGACGATGTTTGAATTCATCATAGTCCCGAATCGTTTCAAGCGCGATATCATAGATGAACTGCTCATCCGGGCAGTAGAGCACACGCCCATGCAGGACTTCCCTGCGGACGTAAAGGGGCAGATTTCTGAAGATCTGAATGTCATACCGGTCATCGCAGAGTTCAGACAAAGCAGTAAAACGAAACATCTGACTCTCCTCACGTCCCCCGTCATAATAGATGCAGAGATCTATGTCAGACGTTTCTTTTGCCCTTCCTTCAGCAACGGAGCCATAGAGAATGATAAATCGTACATTCTCATATCCCCTGAGCGTCCTGAGCCGCTCAAGTGCATGCCGGACAAAATCCTCCGTTGTACTCATTCCAAATCCTTCTTATCCATAGGTGGCATCTCTCCTGCATTAACATTTCCGCACGTGGGGTTGTGGCTGATACTGTCCAGGACGATGGAATAAGCGATGCATCAGGTGATCAGAAGGTGGAGGAGAAAATTCGTCACTTCAGTCTTCTCAGGAATTCTTCACGGGTAAGGCCTGCCTGCCTGCCTTATGATTGCACGCAGTATTTCCTGCCCGGTTCCTGCCAGGGATTAACAGGCATCACAACACTTCTCCCGTCCTGATCTTTAAGGATGATGTGACTCCCCTTCTGCCAGACAACGGGGAAAAATTAGTGATTTCTTTCCTCACTCTGACAGCAAATATTCCATGAAGAGCGTCATCGCCTTTCGCGTCCCCTCTCTCGCCCGAACACTGTCCTGATACCCCATCGTGATCGTCATATGCCCCCGGAACGTGCTGGTGCTAAAACAGGTGGTGGGCATGTAGCATCCCGGATAGCAGGTATAAGCATCGGTGAGCCCTTCAGTATCCGGGAGGGTTAATGGCCCGGGATTCGAGACGAAGATATCCGCGTGACCGGCATTCTGAAGGGCTACCATCTCCTCCACCATCTGGTGAATTTGTCTGCCTTCCGGGTCAGAGGCCATATCCATTGTGACCTGTTCACGGATACCAATGGCATCTCCCTTCAGGAGTTTCGTCTCCCTCGTTACACGGGGAAGAATCTCTTTCATCCCTTCTCCTGCCCTGCGATCGATAACAAAACAGACATTGGCGGACTGATTGCTCATCACCCGTGACCCGTCGTTTTTGTGCCGGCGCAGGTTGACAGGGAAGAAAATATCAATCGGCCCCATATAGCCTGTCAGGTCACTCATGGAAAGGAAGTAGGCTGAAAGAATAACATCATTGATGCTTCCCCCAAGCGCCTTCGCACGGGTGCGAACTGCCTCAAGTTCGGGGGCGCTGATACATTCCCGGTGAAATGCAGAAGGCTCACCGGACGTGCCGAACGGATCGGGCCACAATGGGTTTATCACTTTCATATCCGGTGATCCCCGCGTTCCCTGCAATTTGATACTTTGAGTCCATATTGTGTCACGTTCCGGGATCCCTCCTTGTGCAGGGCAGATACTGCCGGGCGTCTGGTATTCCTGCAGCAGCTGGGACATGAGCGTGTGCAGACCGAACGCATCAGCGGCAGCATGAACGAGGTTGATGACGATTACATCCCCCACAGGTCTGCGTAGCAACCGTACGCGAAACTGCAGCGGTTCGTAGGGATCAACCGGGCCCGCAACACGGGAATGATAATTTTCATCACATTCTTCCGCCTGCACAGGAGGAATACGCACTCCATCGATCATCTCCCAGACTGCCGGACCATTCCCCCGGACAAGCCGGCTGTGAAGCACAGGATGGGCCATAAGACACGCCTGGGCAGCCTCCTGAAGAGCATGCGGGTCAAGGCGACGGTCAAACTCCATCACCCCACACTGGGTGGCATCACCCATGAGCCGGGTAGAATCGGTGAATAGGTCGAGGGACGAGGCCTCACGGGTGTACATTCTAAAACGTGGAATCTCCGGATGTATAAATATACACTATAAGGAGATGCGAAAGCAAAAAAATGACTTCATACAGGGGATTTCGCACCTGCATTCCCGTCCGACCAGTGAAATTGTCTGAGTGGAGTTGGCCAGTACCGCCAGGCTGGCCCCCGGAATGATAAGGATCCAAATAAAGAGCGGGACTAGTCTGGCAGGAAAGAAAGGATAGCCTTTTTTCCGTTGTTTTTTTCACCGATCATACATTTATTTGCGTCTGGTTTTCTGCATTTCATCTGAAGTGAAAAAGTGCTTCACTGAATCAGAGAAGACCAAACCATAAGACATAATCATCCTGCTTTACAGCCGGTGACAGAATAATCATTACTTTCACATTAAAACTCAAAATAGGATAATACTATGAAAGGAGAGGTAAAAACCAGGATCCTCATTGCTTCGTTCCTGGTGGCAGTAATCGGGGGGATCTCTTATTTCCCTGAATGACGGGAACCCCGTATGCGGGTATCCCATAGAGTCACAGGTGTATACAACCGTTGACAGAACCGTCGTTCCGGTTCCTGTGCCATCGGACTCACCTGTGCTGAGCCCGGATCAGGTTCAGGACTTTGCAAAGTATGGCTATGGCGTCTGGGAGTTCGGTGAGGGACTGGGATATGAAAAACGGCTGGACTTAATGCCCGGAGGATATTCCGGTACATCAACAGAGAATACGGCACGACTCCTGCATTTTTTCACCATGACCGACATCCATATCACCGACAAAGAATCTCCCGGTCAGGCGGTTTATTACGGTTATAAATGGGGAATTGTTTCAGGATATTCCCCGGCAATGTTGTATACAACCCATGTTCTTGATGCAGCGGTTCAGACGGCAAACGCCCTTCACAAACAAAAACCATTTGACCTGGGCATTTTTCTGGGGGATGGAATCAACAGCGGCCAGTATAACGAACTCCGGTGGTATATCGATATCATAGACGGCAAAACGATCCACCCGAATTCCGGTGCAAATGGTGATCCGGTTCCCGAACCCCTCATTGATTACCAGGAGAGCTACAAGGCAGCAGGGCTGGACGCGTCAATACCATGGTACCAGGTTCTCGGCAACCACGATCATTTCTGGATGGGATTGTACCCCCCGGACGATTACATCAAAAATGCCCTTACCGGTGATTCCATTCTCAACATGGGCAATGTTATCACCGACAAACTCCGGATAAAAAGCCGCGGATTCTATATGGGGGCAATCGATGGCCGGACGCCCTACGGGAGCATTACCGGTGCAGGGCCTGTCAGCGACTTCCCGTACGGCCCTCCCACAGTACCTGCCAATCCTGACCGCCGTTTTCTTCAGCGAACCGAGTGGATGGGTGAATTTTTCAATACATCGTCAGAACACGGGTTCAGCCGGTCTGATATAACAACGGGATTTGCCTGTTATTCGTTCGAGCCGGAATCAGACGTGCCAATCAGGGTCATCGTACTCGATGACACCCAGAAGGACGAGAATACCCCTGATGGCACCAGCAATGGACACGGGTCTCTTGACCAGGAACGGTATGACTGGCTGATACATGAACTCGATTCGGGTCAGGCGGAAGGGAAGCTCATGATCATCGCAGCACACATCCCGATTGGCGTCGAACTGCCGGAATCCGGTATGAATTCTTTAATGACCTGGGACAAATATGCTGCGGTATCAGACACAACACTCATTGCCAAACTTCATACCTATCCGAATCTCCTCCTGTGGGTCGCGGGACATCGTCACCAGAATACCGTTACTGCCCTCAAATCCCCGGACCCCAACCATCCGGAACTGGGCTTCTGGGAGATTGAAACAGCATCACTGCGGGAGTTCCCCCAACAGTTCCGCACGTTTGAAATAGTCCGTAACAGCGATAATACCGTGTCCATATTCACCACAAACGTTGATCCATCAGTAAAGGAGGGGTCGCCGGCTGCAACAGCACGATCCTATGCTGTCGCAGCCCTGCAGATATTTAATTCTGAAGTGGCCCCCATGCCCTCCGGTTCGTACAATGCCGAGCTGGTTCAACAACTGAGTCCGGAAATGCAGGTGAAAATCCAGAACAGCGGAACCCCCCTGCAGGGGTAACTTTTTTGGTATAATCCCTAATATTTTTGTGAGGAAAAGATCTGTTGCGGTGGGTGGCAAATCTCCCCGGACAAACCTGCTATGGAGAACAGGATGGCCCATAAGACACGCCCGGGAAGCCTGCTGCAGAGTGGCAGGGTTCAGGGCTTTGGTCAAACTCAATCACCGCACACAGGGGGCCATCACCCATGAGACGGACGGAATCCGTAAAAAGGTCAGGGGACGAGGCCTCACGGGTGTACATACTCCAATGCAAAACCTCTGGATTTACAACATAAAAACCTGCAAATCCGGTCCTTTTTTTAAATCGTAAAACAACAAGCCATAAGACAAAAGTATTTCACTTTAAAACGTGTGAAACAACAAATGCTATTTTAATACTAAAACCCAAATATAATTTATTATTATGACTGAAAATGACGCTCAACAATCGGACAAACGGAAAAAAATCGTGATGTCAATAATAGCAATAGCAATAATCGCCACCATCATCGCACTCGCATGGTATTTCTTTATCGAACTCCCCATACAGCAGGCAGCACTCAACGTGTCCACAAACCCTCCAACCAATATGAAATAAGATACTTCCCTTTCGCTGATCTGAGATCATAAATCATAGATTACAGCAAATGCCCTTAAATATCTCACAATCTGCCCCAAAAAGATCTAATATTTTCCAATGTGTGAAGCAAAACAGGAATGTCATCTATAATCTCACAAATTACTGACACAGGCAGAATTC
>JAUVCV010000010.1 GCA_030595665.1 Methanogenium sp. | reverse complement strand
TAATGTTGAGAACCCGGGATAAATCTTCATTTGTTGAACGGTTTTTCTGATAATCACTTTCATCAGACCCAAGAAGGATGAGTGCATTCAGCACTTTTTGGGATGGATGTTTGCCTTTTGAGACAATCTCTGAAAGGGAGTAACGTTCATCGCGAGTGAGTGTTACAAAATATTTTCTCATTGATGAAGATCTAAATCGCTCATATTACATTATTGTTACGCCGATTTATGTTTGACTCGGCACTAGGAGCAAAAGAATGTGTCAACAAATAATGGAATCATATAGAGAAGGTGAGATACGGACATTCCGGGAAAGAAAATTTTCAAACAGTCAAAAAAACGTCATACCCCTCTCACCCGCCCGGCATACGCCGGGCTCATCCTCTCCCCACAGGGAGAGGCAGTTCATGTGATGGGACAGTTTGAAAGGATTTTAGACAAATACCAGCTCAACAGGCAAACCAGCACATCCATATTACCTAAAATTTATCCTCTTGCAAAAAGAGAAATAAGTTCATCTGACACCATATATCTGATAAAACGAGGATGATCATGAACAACTCTACAGACTCTTCTGACCACACAGAACGGACAGATACAGCCATAGTTCTTCATGAACTCGGATGGGACGAAGAACAGGAAGATAGCGGAATATATCCTCTACTCTTTCACGGTTCATGATTCCGAAAATGCCGTTTCGGGATCAACAATTCCCGGGCAATCGACTCAAAGTATTTGTCAGTCATTCCCGCGATATAGTCCCGCACCATCTCTGCGGGTGAGGCCGCGTCAATGTATGCCGGAGAGACCCACTTCGCTTCGATGAGATCCTTGTAGATGAGAGATTCTGTTCGCCCCTCTTCGATATCTCTGAGAAACCGTTCAAACAGAACACCAAAGAGATTTTTAATGATCGGGTCCTGAGCGTGCAGAACTTCATTCTCATAGATATTGTCATAATTGTATTGCTTCAGTGCCTTCACACAGATCGATATCTCCGGTGAAAAACGGACTTCTTCACAGCCGAAACTGCAGGCGATCACGTCCCGGCAGACTGTGTCGATGATGGACGCATTATACCGACGGTAGCCGCCCGTCAGGGAAAATGTCTTCCGGCAGTCTTCAGGGAGACCGGGAAGCAAGGGATCGAGAAAACCAATCTCGATTGCATCCTGCAGGTCCCGCCCGAGATAGGCAATGGTGTCTGCTACCCGCACCACACAGCCCTCCATGGTACCGGGGGCCGGATCACCACCCTGCAGCAAAATCTCCTTTTTCCGGGACAGCCCGTCCCGGTCAGTGATCGGCTCAGGGACAAGATGGGTGTTATGCACCTCCCCATTATGGCAAAGAATGCCGTCTAAGACCTGCAGGGTGAGGTTGGTGTCCTCTATTGTATCAAGAAACTGTATACTCTGCACGTCATGACGGAACGGGCCGATCTGGTGCGCTTTGCAAAGAGTGGAGAGACACTCTTCCCCAAAGTGCCCGTAAGGAGGATGGCCAATGTCGTGACCCAAAGCAATCGCCTCAATTAAGTCCTCATTTAAAGAGAGGGCACGGCCAATGGTTCGCCCTATTTTTGCCACCAGCTGAATATGAATCGCCCGGTGGGTGATATGCTCGTTATCCAGAAGATAGAATACCTGCGTCTTATCGATATACCGCGAGAATGCACGTGAGTGGATAATCCGGTCAACATCCCGGAAGAAGGGCGGCCGGATGATCCGATCTTCGGGAAGCCCGCCGTCGCGCCGGATGGCCGCATCATCACGGCAGGCATAAGGAGAAAGGAGTGACGCCTTCTCCTCCTGCCGCTTCGTTATTTTTTCCAGCTGTGCACCCGTGATCTCCATGATATGAGAATTGCCTGCCGGACATCATTAAACCGATTCACCCAATGTCTCACTCTTTTGGATGAGTTTTTTGGTGTAGACCCGTGCCCAGACAAACCCGACAAGAGCACCGATCGTATTCCCGACGACAAGGCCCCACCAGACACCCATAATACCCCATTCGAAGGTGACCGCGAAGAGATACGAGAAGAGAACCGACATCCCGATCGTCCGGAAGAGGGTGATCACAAGGGAGTCCATCCCCCGGCCAAACCCCTGCAGAAGAGATGCAGAGAACATCCCAAAACTCACTGACGGAAAGAAGAAGCAGATCGACTGCAGAAAGGTGACAAGGCCGGGATAGAGATGGGCCGCATCCTCACTGTAGGTGAAGGCATGAGCAATGAGAGGAGCACTGAGATAAACCAGTACTGTAGCAACAAGGCTGATTGCAAGCCCCAGCCGGATGGCATAGAGATGCCCCTCCTCTGCCTTACGGATAAGACCCGCCCCGTATGCCGCCCCGCAGACCGACACTACCGCCGTAGAAATCCCAATGAGCGGCGTGATGCCGATCGTTATCACCCGCCAGCCGGTCGTATAGATAGCAACCCCATCCGTTGTTGCCACCATGAGGATGATCAGGTTCAGGGAGAAGGTCGTCAGTGCCATCGAAATATGCTGCACCGATGCCGGAATACCAACTTTCAGGATCTCACGGGAAATAGGGCGGGAGAACGAAAACCCGGCAAAAGAGAGTTGGATGTGGGTGTCCCGTTTCACAAAAATCCACCAGAATATCGGAATACAGGCAACCACAAACGAAACAACCGTTGCCCATGCGGCGCCGTCTACCCCCATATCCAGCCCGTAGATGAAGATGGGGTCAAGGATGATATTGACAAGAGAACTGACAAGCATCACGTACATCGTCCGTTTCGCATCCCCCTCCCCACGGAGCATGGCACTCCCTATCGCCAGAAAGAGAATGAAAAAGGAACTCAGAAAGATGATGTTGGCATACCCTTCCGCCATCGCAGCGACCGGTGTCGCCCCGAGAATCCGTTCAAAACTGCCGGTAACAGAGAGCCCTGCGATGGTGATAATGACGGAGAATATGAGGACCAGCACTGTTGTATGGGTGGCGACACTGTTCGTCCCTGCCCGGTCATGCATACCGATATGACGGGAGATGGCAGACCCGACACCGACACCCATACCGTTTGCAAACCCGAAGACCGCAAAGAAGAAGGGAAAAAAGAATCCGACGGCCGCAAGTGCATCAGCACCAAGGCCTGCCACCCAGAATGCATCGGTCAGATTGTAGACCGTCTGGAGGACCATGCCAACCATCACGGGCCAGGCAAGGGCACGAATGGCCGGTTTTGGATCTCCGAGAAGGGTTTTGACACCTGCTTTCATCTGACCTTTCACGCCATTCCCTCCGACCGACAGAGGACGGAATTACTGCCATTGCTGATACATCTGATGTCACACCAGATACAAAACCGGTACCAAAGACAGACCCGAACCCCCTGAATACTATTCATCTATTCGATACTTTGACCTCAGAAATAATAATCCTGCCCCGGAGAGGGAAAGCCCTGCAAAAAAAGATGAGAATACGTCACTCGATAGAGACGTCTTCCAGGAGATATGCCCGCATCGCACCCGCAAGAGCACGAATTTCCTGCGGGTCATGGACACCGGCGCAGGAGGGAATGGTCACCGTCATCTCCCCCTGATAGGTTGAGACATAGGCACCGATACCCGGCGGATAGATTTCACGGGAGGTGAGATATGCAGCGGTTACCTGCAGGGGTGTGCCCTCTTCACCATGCTGAAATGCTGCCGCAGTTGAAGGGATGGCACCCACATTGCTCAGGAAGGGATTCTTCTTCCCGGTCACGGGATACTCCTTTGCGATGCCGGCCATAAATGCTTTCACCGCACCGGCGCCACCGGCATAGAGACGTTCATAAAATTCCATCATTCCCAGACCAAAGTTTCCCTCCTTCATCTCCGTCATCACTTCCGAAACGACGGGCAGGGCTGTATCCATACCTTCACCACAGAGAGGAGAGAGAGAAAGCTCATACTCAACGGAGAGATTGACGATACTGCGGTATGGTGCAACAGGGAGATACCTGCGCAGATCCATCGCGCCGAGAATGGTAAGGCGGGGTGCATCTGTATACACATCACCACTGATCTTCATCAGGGCACAGAAGAAAGCAGCCATAATCCTGTCATTGAGCGTCACACCAACATCTTTCCCGGCGGCCCGGAGGCGAGTTACCTCATCTGCCCCAATCGTAAATGTGTCCCAGAGAAGCTGACCACACGGCCCCTCCCGGCACGGAAACGACCATTCATCGGTACACACGGATTCACGTTCATACGCGGCATCAAGTTCTTCTGCTGAAAACGGTGCACGTAGAGCTTCTGTGCCACGGGATTCCCATGACGGACCCTGGAAGACAGGAGGTCTCCCTTCACAGACCCGCCGGTAGGCATCGGCACAGAGGGATGCTGCCTGAAAAAGGCCATTTACATCCATTGCCCCGTGATGGCCAGAGATAATGAGGATGTCCCCCCTCTTTCCTCCATCTTCTTCAGGACTCCTGCAGAGGCGCACATCCAGTTGGGGACCGGTGAACGGGTCTATTGACGCAAGCGGGAGATCGTTTGGATCCATCGTTCCCGTGATCTCATGAACAGAGAAAGCGGGTTTCTCACCCATACCACACTGCCAGTATCCCCGGTCCTTTTCCTCACAATAGTGTGACCCAAGGATCGGCACCATCGTGCCGGCTGCCTCCACCGCAGTTTCCAGGGCAGACAGATCAAAGGCACCATCTGCCTGCAGAACAAGGTGGAGCGTAGGATCATATATCGTGGAAAAATGGATATTTGCAACATCAAATGCTGACGCAGGATGCATTTCAGCATGACGGGCCCGAGGATTTTTCATCTTCACTCAGGGAATCCGGGTTACTGGGGGATATGCCTTTGTATCAGACCGCTAAAAAAGGTGAAGACGTCTCTTATGCAAGAACAAAACAGAGGAGGCAGACAACCGGAGGTATCACCAGATTGTCTTCAATGGGTGAGAAGAGTTCTGCAATGCCTGCCACAACTGCCGCCGCTACTGCAGGAACAGGAGCCAGAAGAAAGGCGAGAGGAATACAGGCCGCAATGATACCGCCGGCGGTACCCTCCCATGATTTGCCGTTGAAGATCCGGTGCCGGCCGAAATGCATCCCCACAATCGTGCTGAAAGAGTCCAGAACCGCAAGGGTGAGTACCCCTGCCACCACATAGTCCACCGGGAAGAAAATAAGGCAGAACAGTGCAGACAGAACAAAGCAGACTGCGCCGTATCCCGGCATTTTTCCGGTACGTTCAAGATTCTTAACCATCTCTGATGCGACAGGCACCTGGTATCCCCTGTCCACCAGATCAATGAGCACAAACCCGCCAAAGAGGCCAAGGGCAAGGACCATAATAGCATAATCTCTGCCAAGGACTAAAATCGCAAGGGCAATGAGGACACCAAACCCCAGATGCACCAGCTGACGGCAGTCTTCATTCATTATCCGTTATTTGTGATACCTCCGGATAAATGCGCCGGAATTACCCCGCTGAAGACAACAGAAAGAGAAGTACAGGGAATAATAAAACAGCAGCAGACCAAAACCCTGAATAAATCTGATAAAAAATACTAACAGAGGAAGATGGGCAGATGGGTCGGATAAAAAAACGTGTGTATGAAATTGTATCTTCAGCCGAGGAGGGTGACAAAACCAGTTTCTGGTTTGATATGGTCATCATCTGTCTTATCATCATCAGTGTTGGAGAATTGATCATTGCAACCATCCCGGGTATGCTGGAACACTATTTCTGGTTGTTTGTCGTAGTTGAAATCGTCACTGCAGTTGCATTCAGCATCGAATATCTGCTCCGGATGTGGTCATGCACAGAGGATGAACAATATCATAAACCCATTATCGGGCGAATACGCTATGCCCTGACTCCGCTTGTCCTCATTGACTTCATATCCATCCTGCCATACTATCTCCCCTTCCTTATCCCGGGTGTCAATGTCACATTCCTGCGAACGCTCAGGGTATTTCGCTTCTTTAAACTGGGCAGATATTCCCGTTCATTCCAACTCATGATCAGGGTACTGGAACGAAACAGGGAGTCACTGTTAGGTATGGTCTTCATCATCATGGTGGTGCTCATCGTTGCCGCCTCCCTGATGTACCAGATTGAATTTACTGCCCAGCCGGACGTATTCTCCAGCATTCCTGAGGCGATGTGGTGGGGCATTGTCACGATTGCGACCATCGGATATGGCGACATGGTACCCGTCACCCCGATGGGCAAGGCACTGGGCTTTGTCATCTCCCTTGTTGGCATCGGCCTTTTTGCCCTTCCTGCGGGTATTCTCGCATCAGGATTCTCTGAAGTGATCAAGGAAGAGAAGGAGATACAAAAGAAGGAAAATTCAGAAAACTATCACAATACAACGGAAAAATATGATATCTGTCCTCACTGCGGACGGGAAATACGTCCGGAAGACCGACAAAAATAATAATCAGATATTCAGCACCCTTTTTTTTCTGCGTTTACCACAGACTCGATGAGCCAGAGGACACCCTCTGTCCCTACAAGCGGGCGGTGGCAGAGCATTGAACTTTTGCGGATGGGTATGGTTGTCTGCACAAAGGGCACACCGGGTGCAAGGGTTGCTTCATACCGGGATCCGATGATAAGGTCAGGTTCACCTGCTGCAATAATCTGTTTTACTGTCCCCAGATCCGGAGCCCAGGTGCATACAGAGTCTTCCGGCGGTCGGTTACGGGCACCTGCACCACATATTTCAGCTTCCATGAATGTGGTGAGGAGATTTGCTGCCATATCCATGTAGCCTGCGATTCCAAAGAGGGCCACCCGCGGGGGATCGTTGACACGGAGATACCGGTCACATGCCTTGACCACCAGTTCTTCAGTCTCCTCACAGATATCCATGACAGGAGCACAGTCTGCATCGGGAAACACCTCCTGCAGGGAAGAAAAGGTGGCCCCAATCGCATCCAGTCCACACAGTGATCCAACCGACTGCCCGATACCGGATGCCACATCGGGAAGCGCTGTCACTGTCATCTTTGCCGGACTGAGGGCTGACGCCAGCGTATCATTACAGTATTTCGCCGCAACCGGGATGCCCGCAGAAAAGAGAAGACGTTCAGCTTCCATCTTGTTGCCGACGGCAAAGGGATCGGTTGATATGAGCCCGTCAATATTCACCCCTTCACGTTCCAGGTCAGTCTTTGCCGGGAAGGCTTTCAGTGCAATCCTGTACCCATCCATCATATCCCCACAGTAACCGGGGGCATCGATGATGAGTGCATCAGAGCCGGCGCAATATGGTGCGAGATCTTCACCAATGGTTGCAGGCACACAGGAATTGATGACCACAATCTTCTCACTGAAGGGCATAAGACCCTCTGCCACCTCCTGCAGGCGGTCACCGGTGCCGAAGATTACCTCATCTTCAACAAGATAGGTGCAGTTCACCGGATCAGGGATGACAGAGTCTGCATAGAAGTAACACCCTGATGCGCCGTGGATGATGACACCTGCCCCGTCCAGCCCGGCCATCGCCGCTGCTGCACCGACCATTGCACAGGGCCAGATGGGATTAGTGCATGGTTTAGCCATCGATAAACCTCCGCCACTGCCGGAGCATTCGCCGCAGCCCGAGCGTGCCCACCGGCATACAGAAGGGAATGGGAATAACCGTGCCTTCCGCTGATACCCGGATACCCACGGCCTCTGCCACCTCGGCAAACATCTCCATCTCTGCTGACTGGAACCCAAATGAATCAAAGGTCACATACTCACCTGCCAAATCAGAAAATTCATCGGTGAGTGAGGACTGCTGTTCCTCTTCGGCCCGGACCACATCTGTTGTGTCACGACCAGTGAGGCGGCCTGCGTCCCGAATGAAATCCAGTGTTGCAGAAAGTCCGACCGGAAACTCAGGGAGGGAGGGGATACCGGTGCAGGCATTGAAGTGCTGCCCCAGAATACCGAATTTGTCCTCCCGGAAGAGATTCAGACCTGCGTCCCCAAATCGACTGATATCCTCCACCGTAATATCACGCACATACCGGATGTTCACGTCAAGACCCAACATACCAAGAATACGGGAAACTTCCTGAAAATTGTCCTCTGCCTCAAACTCCAGGTTCTTCTCACCGATGATATTTACTTTGCAGGGATTTTGTTCTCCGGGTTTGGGGGGCGTGATAAAAGAAGACAGGGCAGTAAGTGTACTGGTATATCCATCTACGAAGGTGCCACCAAGAAACCCGGAGCTGGGCACATAGACGACCGGGCAGTCCCACGACTGGCTACAGATACCCGCCACATCATCACCGATAGTCTCGGATACACAGGTGCTTGCGACAACAACTGCAGCCGGATCATCACCACACACGGTTGCCAAGGCATCTTCCAGGGCATCTTCGCCACCGAATATGATCTCATCCTCACCGAGGCCGGTGGAGACAATCTCCGGGATGCGGAAGATATCATGTTCAGCAAGGGTGGAGTACAGGAGAGAGGTGTTGATATGGGCACACCCGTCCGGGCCATGGATCAGGGTCACTGCGTCTGTCAGAAAGGCACTGACCGAGAGGACACCCATGACCGTACATCCCTCATACCGTGAGGTGCGACTGTGCAAGTTCTTCGAGTTCATTCATCTCAAGGGGGGTAGGGATAGTGAAATTGGTGTTTTCCATAATCGTATGGGCCAGTTGCCGGTAGACCTCTGCCTGTTCTGACTCTGGTGCATACTCAATAACCGTACGGCGGTTTACCTCTGCAATCCGGACGATATTTGCACGGGGAATATAAGCGACCATCCGTGAATTTATGCGTTCGGCAAACTCACGCACCAGTTCCTCTTCACCGGGGATGTCCTTTGCATTGCAGATAACACCTGCAAGGGAACAAACACTGCGTGTGCGCTTGGAAAGCCGGGCAATTGCCTTGCAGATGTTATTTGCCGCATAGAGCGACATAAATTCACCAGAGGTGACGAGATAGATCTCCCGTGCATACCCGTCACGCATCGGCATCGCAAATCCGCCGCAGACCACATCACCGAGGACATCATAGACGATTACGTCCCCGTAGAGTGCCTTCAGACGCTGAAGCAGCTGAAATGTGGCAATGATACCACGGCCTGCACAGCCGATACCCGGTTCCGGTCCGCCTGCCTCAACACACCGGATACCACCATACCCGGTGAACACCGCGTCAGAGACCGAAATATTAGCGTCACCACGCTCGCGGACAAGATCAAGGACGGTCGGAATCCATTCACCCCACATCAGCATCCGCGTGCTGTCATGTTTCGGGTCACATCCGATCTGCATGATATCCAGCCCGCAGTCCGAGAGGGCTGCCGAAAGATTTGCGGATGTGGTGGATTTTCCGATACCACCCTTCCCATAAAGGGCGATCTGTTTCATTGACTAAAGTTTAGTTGTGCATGCTCTTTATTCCTCCTGATGGAGAACGGTTCACTCCCCCTGCCGGAGTACCATCAGACTGACCGAGAGAAGAATAATTGCTGCAGGCAGGATGAGACTATCAATGGTCAGATTGGCATACCCGGTCTTTGTTGCCGTCTCAAAAAAATGCACAAAGAGAATAAAGACAATGACTTCCCCCAAGATCATCTTCAGCTGAAAAATGCTTTTTATCTTCAGCCACCCGGGAAAACTGAGCCGTTCTTTATCTGCATCATCTACCAGAAAGAGATACCAGATGCCATAAGCGAAGATCATCAGCACCAGTGCAAAGAGAAAGACGTCAATAGACTGTGCGAGTGACACTGTTGCAAGATCACCCCGTGTAAGGTATTCAGGAAGATCTCCTTCAGTAAAAAACGCATGCCCAAAAAAATAGTAATAATAAGCTGAAATAACCTTTCCCACACCAATAAAAAACATCAGCATTGAGCCGAAAAGGGACGCGACCGCTGCAACCGCTACCAGATAGCGAACCTTTGTAAAATATTTCCAGACCATCTGTCTCCTGTTTCCCCCCAGGGTGAGACGTTCCTCGGTTACAATGCCTATTAAGGATTCCCCCTCTCTTCTTACCACTCAAACCCACGTATGAGACCAATGAAGAAGACCATCACTGCCATCACTTCAAGCCTTCCCAGCCACATCTGGAGGATGAGAACCAGTTTTGACCAGACAGTCAGGTCAGGTGTCACAAAGCCAGTGGTAATGCCATTGTTGCAGGTTACAGAAACCACATCGAAGATGACAAGGGTGGTATCGATATCAGGCTGTTCAAAGTGCATGATGATGACAAGAGCGAAGAGTATTGGCAACAGGAAAAGGATAAACGTCAGCATATTGCGGGAAACCAGGAATTCAGCCTCTGCCCGCTGAAATGTTTTGCCATTATAGCGGAGAGGAAGCAATGCCTTGGGGCTGATAAAAGATCGCTTGAACCACCATTTGATACCTTTCAGGCCGATCAAAACGCGGGAGAGTTTCACCCCCCCCGATGTACTGCCTGATGACCCGCCAATGAAGACAAGCATGGTAAGAAAGAGGACAGAAACCGGTTCCCATAAAGTCAGATCTGCGGTCTGGAACCCGGTGGATGTGACTGCCGCCGCAGCCATAAAAAGACCATTTACAACTGCAGAACCCTGGTCCAGGCCGTTAAAGACCATAAGGTCAGCAGCAATGATGACAAATCCCAGCAGGAAAAGCAAAAAGAGCAGGATGGCCTGTTCATCTTTAAACAGACTCACCTCCTTTTTGCGGTACATCAGATAATATATCTTGAAAGGGAGCGCCCCTGCAAACATCACGGGAATGATGAGCAGCTCAAGTAAGACATTGTTATATGACGGGATGCCTCCGGAGTGGATGGTGAACCCGCCGGTTGAAATGGCGGTCATTGCAATATTGATGGCATCCCATAACGGCACACCAGATAACAGAATAAGAAGCACTCCGGCAAGAGTCAGGATCAGATATATCCGCCATGTCTGTGCCCCCTGTTCCACCACAGTTGGCATGAAGGCATCACTGCGCCCCTCCATGCGTTCAGTATTGTAAAGGCGGTGGCGTGAGACAGAGGAACGGTTTAAGAGGGCAACAGTGAACGCCACAATTCCAATACCACCAAACCATTCCATCAGCGTCCGCCAGAAAATAAGGGTGTGAGACAGGGCGTCCACATCGGGAGCCATCGTCATCCCGGTATCTGTCCACCCCGACATTGCCTCAAAAAAACCGTCAATATAGGGCATGTCAGCACCGAATACAAAGGGAAGCGCACCCACGAGAGCACAAATAAGCCAGATGGCAGCCACCGAAAACAGGGACATTGAAAGACGTGGTTCCCGGTCTGTTGCCGGAAGCCGGATAAAAACCGTCCCGAGACATATGAGGACCAACGGCACTGACGCCATCGGAAGGAGCATATCATATTCCTGAAATATGAGGGCCACCACAAGTGGAATACAGGTGCCGGCACCGATATACCGGAGAATTGTGCCGATATCTGTGGTCAGTGTCAGGTACTGGTGAAGACGGTCCATACGCATGTACACATTGCAGGAGGGCGACTATTATGCTTTTGTTACAAAACAGGGGGCAATATCCCAACCGCGTCGCAGCAGACACACATAATTACGGGGAAATAAGGAAAATAGGACGACCGGGAACCGTTTCAGCGGTTGACCCAGAGGTTGTGGACATTGCAACATTCATACGCCTTCACGTTCGTGTCCGGGCAGGGGAAGATTGCCTCTGGTGCATCGCCTGGTTTCAGGTAATGAATCATCAGTTCGGCTCCCGCCTGTATACCAATCCACATGATGTAATGTTCATCTGTCATTGGATGGGCTGTTGAACCGACGCTGACCTTAATCCCTCCCTCCACCTTCTCAACAATTGGCACATGTTTCTCGGTGGCAAAGTCTGCCGTCTGTTCAGAGAGCATATCCATCTCATTTCCGGAACAACTGACCGACAGAGCACCAGTCGATGGTGCCTTGCACATTCCGGAATCCATCACCATTACCGTGCCACTGCATCCGGGGCACTTAAAAAACACAGGAACTTTCTCCATCAAAACTCACCTCTTACTTCAGACGAGGTGATTATCCTGATGGCGTTTATAGATTTCGTCTGCCAGGTTTATAATAGCGACAAGATCTTCTTCCTGAGGTTTTCCTTTGATATATACCGGTTCAAGCATCTCTGCGCTGAGTTTCGGCATCATGTCACCAAGTGCCTGCACCGTCTTTCCTCCCCAGCCAAATGAACCGATGACCGCCGCATATCGTGCCTTCGGTTTGAGAATATTGGTGAGAAACGCAATATGTGCAGCTTTGGGATGCGGCCCGAAATGGACCGTAGGGGTGCCAATGACGATGGTTGTGGCATCGATGAGATCCATTGCAATCATGCCGTGCGAGGCGGTGCCAAGGTCATAGGGACGCACCTGAATACCCCGCTGTATGAGTGCATCCACCAGCCGGTCCACCATCCACCTTGTGCTATTATGCATGGAGACAAAGGGGATGACCACAAGATTTTTGCCCTCTTCAGATGACCAGTCGCGGTACAGGGAGAGAATCTCTGCCGGGTCACAGTACACCGGCCCGTGACTCGGTGCGATGATGGCAGGACTAAGGGCATCCACCGCATCCAGGTAATCACGGATCTTTCCCCGGAAGGGCTGCATGATAATGGCAAAATAGCGTTTCGCAGCCTCATGCAACCGACAGGACCCGTCTGAGAAGGCATCTGAGGTGGCAAGGTGCGAACCGAAGAGGTCACATGAGAAGAGGATGCGGTCTTCCGGAACCCAGGTCACCATTGTCTCCGGCCAGTGAACCCATGGCATCGGATAAAAGACGAGGGTCTTATCCCCAAGAGAGAGAGAGTCATTCTCTTCTACGGTCATGATGCGTTCTTCTTCAATTAAGACCATGGAACAGAGCAGCTCTTTGCCCTTCTCTGTTGTGACAACTTTTGCCGCAGGAAACAGCTCAAGCAAAAGGGGAAGGGAACCAGAGTGGTCCTGTTCTGCATGGTTGGACACGATGTAATCCACGGTATTAACCTTTGCCTGGATGAGATTTGCCACATATTCCTCATCAAACTCTGATTCCACGGTGTCGATCAGTGCGGTTTTCTCACTTCCCCGGACGACATAGGCATTGTATGTTATCCCGTCGGGGAGGTCTATTAAGTCATCAAATGCCATCCGGTGCCAGTCAATGACACCCACTGCATCTATGCCGGGAAGAATCTCTCGCACGACCATACCTCATATCACCTCACTGAACTTTGTCTTCGCGGCACCGCATACCGGGCAGCACCACTCCACGGGGATATCAGCGAATGCTGTCCCAACAGATACCCCTTCGTCACCTTTCTTCGGGTCATAGATATGCCCGCAGACCAAACATTTCATCCTGGTTGCTGAATCCATTGTATAATCTCCTGTTCCAGAATATTCCACATAAAGCCAGATTTTTGCCGGAACGTTCTGATGAATGGTATACAGCATCATTCCTTAAAAGAATTGTTCAATTTTTTTATTCACCGGATATCCTAAGTCTAATGCATTCACATGGCAGTGGATTTTATAAACCCCGTTCAGACCGAGGTGTGTATATGAATTCCCAGGAACCCGACCGCATGAAGAAGTGGATAACAGCGATTCTGATGGAGACGATGATATGGCAGATGGCGTAGGGGAGAATTATACTCTTCCACCCTCTTTGCACCAGGATTCAGGGGATTGTGTAAACAAACCGGAAGCCCATTCTGCCTCTATTTTTTGTACAGGGGAAGAGAGAGAAGAGAGGCGTACAGAGAGTATAGGAAGGTTGCATGGATTACCGGTAACACCCAACACCACGGCACCACCTGTCTCGGTATGTGGGAGTGATGGTGTCTGTGATCACAGCGGGAGTGCAAAAGAACCAGTGAATTCAACGCTGAGTCGACCGTTGCAGAATTCCGGCACGCAGGCGAGAAATATTGGATGTGATCCAGATTGCAATACTCCTGCAGGGAGTGCGACGGTGCACAAAGGGAGGGCGTCCGGCCCACTCTGCCCCTGCCCGGCATCCTGGATCATACGTCTTTTCACCGGTCGTCGGTGTCACTCGGACACTGTTCAATCTGTGGTGTTGGGGCAGCGGTGTATCACTCTTTTTTTATTAAATGCCATATTTGAATGCTCAATTCCGAAATATATCGCGGGAGTGTTCCAAAAAGTTGGTCATTATTGTCCTGAAGATGGGTGGAATGGTTATAAGACTTCATTGGAAGGGAGAAAACAAAGGGTAGATACCCTAGAAATATGGATGGGGTGAATATGTTAAAAATAAAACAGGCAGTTTACTCCTCAGCCACGCTCTGCAGAGCCATATTTCAGAGATCCAAAAGCAATTGCCACCACCACCATTGGCGATGGGTTATAATGTCCCGATATCTTCATTCCAGATTTCAGGATGGCGTTCAATGTAATCTGCCACCATCTTCTCCAGTTCAGGCAGACCGAAATTCACCACCTCAACACCTTTTTCCTGTAAAAAGTCCTCTGCACCGCCAAAGTTGGACGACTCCCCCACAACAACCTTCGGGATGCCGAACTGAACAACTGCTCCCGCACAGAGATAACATGGCATGAGTGTTGAATACAGAATCGTATTCCCATACCGCCCGATTCTCCCGGCATTTCTGATGCAATTAATCTCTGCATGCATCAGGGGATCATTGTCCTGAATTCTCCGGTTATGCCCTTGTGAGAGAATCACCCCATCCCGTACAAGCACGGAACCAATGGGGATACCACCTTCGGAAAGGCTCAGTTTTGCTTCGTCAATCGCTGCCTGCATATATTTCATATCTTCATCCATGGGAACTACCCCTCTTAGGTCAGTTTAGAGAACACAGGCGGATAAAGACTGCCTTTTTCCGAACATCCGAATACACCCACACAAAGAGGTCCCGACATAATCTATCCCTCGCATCAATAAACATAACTCAAAATAATTTTTTCAGAAATCGTCCCGATTCACCCGGATGTACCCCCATGTAACGGATAAATCAGAGATATCCTCAAACAAAAAAATGATGTTTAATCAGTGATATTCAGCAGAAAAAGTATGAGAAGGAAAACAGCACCCGACAAGGGCACCATTCCATCACGCATCCTCATCTTCCACGCAGTCAAGTTCAGCGACAATCACAAGAGGATCTTTCGTCTTTCTGACCATTTTAAGAATCCGGGAGAGACGTTCAACACCGATGAAATGCTCAGCCATCACCTGCCCCAAAGGAGAGAGGACAATCTTCCCTTTCCGCTCGCGGATATAGCCTCCCTGTTTCATGAGGAGCCAGACATCCTCAAGTTCACCGACCATTGATACACAGATCTCTGTCAGGCATCCCATTTCACCACCGCATACAACAGCATTTGCTGCATACTCCTCGGATGAACCTTCAATATCATAGACCGGAGACACCTCCTCCATCTCACCTTTCAGGAGACGCATTGCGACCTCCTCTTCCGTGCCACCGCCGGACTCCCGTGAATAGACACCACCCGGTTCCGCGAGGATTACCACTTTACCCAGATCGTGGAAATCCGGCCGGCCGGCACGACCCATCATCTGGGAGAACTCCTGCACCTTCAGCCACGAGATACCCATTGCAAGGGCATCAAAGATGACCTGAGATGCAGGGAAATCCACCCCTGCTGCAAGCGCCGCCGTCGTCACCACCGCTGCAATCTCTCCCTTCTCAAACATCTTCTCCACCTTACGCCGTTCCTGTGGAGAAAGTCCGGCATGATAAGGCATCGCCCCACTCCCAATGGCTTCGGCCACCGTATGGCACCGGGCCCGTGCATTGGTGAAGACAATTGTCTGCCCACGAAATCCCTTGGACGAGGTTTTCTTAAATTCCTCAGCGACCATCTTTCTGATGATAGGAATCTTCTCTTTTCGTTCTGTAAAAATGAGATGGCGTTCAAGCCCCACCGGCCGTTCGTCATACCGGACGAGTTCACTCTGCAGTTTTTTCGCAAGCAGATCCGGTGACCCGATGGTAGCACTCAAAAAGAGGAACTGGGCCTTCGGGGCAACATGCCGCAGACGGGCAATCAACCCGTCGAGCCGGTGTCCCCGGTCAGCATCCTCCAGCATCTGCACCTCATCGATGACGACCGTCCCCACCTTTGCAAGGTTTTTGCCCATACGGAGGTGATGATCCACTCCTTCATAGGTGCCGACAATGATATCAGACTTCATGCTCCGCCGGGCATTCGCCCGGTTCCCCGGGAGATGGATACGTGATACACCGGTCAGAAGTGAGACATTCATAAAATCGCCATAGTGTTCTGAAAAACGACGATACTTCTGGTTTGCCAGGGCAACAAGAGGAACTAAAAAGAGCATACTTCCCCGACTCTCACTGAGATTTTTGACCCCTGCCATCTCGCCGATAAAGGTCTTACCACTTGCTGTTGCCGCCACCACCAGCTGATCTTTGCCCTTTAAAAGCCCGGCATCAACACAGAGCTGCTGGACCGGCATCAGGTTTTTGACACCGGATGCCTCTACAAACTTCTTTGGTAGTGGAAGATCTGTAATTGGCTGCGTTTTACTAATCGCATGGGGTTCAAGCCGGTCATAGAGTGTCTGTGCGGGTTTGTTGCTATCCGGCTGCAGCATGCCAAGGACCCGATCGAGGTCCTGATACATCTCCAGCATCTGCTCCAGATGACCAATGGACTTCATGCCCATCCCCCCAAGGTAGCCTGCCTCACGACGGAGTTCATTTTTGGCACAACCCATGCAAATCTCCTCATGACCGTACTTCACCGCATTCTTCTTTTTCAGGGGCGTTACCCTATCGCCCAAAAGACAGGTCCGGCAGAGCCGGATCATGGTAACGGGGATCTGTAGATCATTGCACATGGACTGGAACGCCCCATCCTCCCCTGTAAGATAGACTTTCTGTTTTCTGAATTCCCGGATCAGATCCTTTGTGGGGACATGCCGTGGCTGACGCCTGCCTGCATCACGATAACGAAACTCTTTCGGACGACAGCCCTTGCCGGTCTTTGAAAGGTCCAGATCACCACTGCCCGTCACACGTCGGCCGTCATAAAAAAAGAGGCGGTACGGTCCCCGCCTGGGATTAACAATAATACTCATGAAATGCTCAAATCGCAGATCTCATACGGAAGACCAGCACTCTCAAGCCGTTTCAGAAACCCGGTGAACTCCTCATCGACGATGACCATCGCACAATTGATGCCATGGAATGAAGCCTCCAGCACGCCTTCCCGGGCGCCGAAGAAGGCGTCCTCGGTGACACCGACACTCTTCAGGAGCACCATTGCCTCAAGACCTACCGCACCGATATAGTCCATGCCTTCCAGGGCATCGAGGATGCGGTCAGGGGACACACTGTGTGAACCTCCCCGCTGAATACGTGGCACCTTACAGACACGAATGATTCCCTCTTCAAGTGCGATGATGCCGGAGAGCTTGGCCACCCCGACATCCTCTCCGGGCTCTGCTGCACCGATCACTTCACCCATAGCAGTCTGCTCGGTTTTTGAGGCGTACAGGAGACCCCCCTGCATAAAGACACCAACCTTATCTCCCTTTACAATGGGCTCTTTTGCGATGGCGGTCCATACAGAGACCTCCTGGATGACATCCGTCGTTACATACTTAAGATAGGTATCAAGTGTTTCAGCGGTGGTTGTTACCCATTCCACACCCTTCTTTGTGACATTGTACCGGCCTCTGCCGTTTGAATTCACAAATCCGTTTTCTACCATCTCACGAATGTATTCACTAACTGCCTGCGGTGTGACACCCATCTTTGCGGCAATCTCCTGCTGACGCACTGAGGGCTGGTGAGCTGCAATTTCAACTAAGATCTGAAATCGTGTTGCCTCACGTTTGCTCTTAAGCACAGTGTAGTACGGGTCATCAGTGTGACTCGTCAAGCAGCACCAGCCCCTGGCCCTTCACATCAAGATTCGGCATCCGTTTGGCAAGCCCCTTGATGTAGACCGGACTCACCTTGTATTTGCGTGCAAGGTCATTGTAGGACGTTACTCCTGACCGTACATCCTGCTCAAGGTTGTCAACCATGCCCCTTAGTTCTTCATCCGTAGACGTCGAGATATAAAGAATGTCCCCAAGATCCTCCATGGAACACTGGAATCCTGCCCTGAATCGGCTGTATGTTGTTTTATATTCTTTAGAGGGCCGCTCCCCCGGTTGCGGCATTCGCCACTGCTCCTCAATCAGATTTCCTTTCATCAGAAGTCCGAGGCATTCTGCCACGCATTCCGTGCCTATTTCAGCACAGATCTCTTCCTCAGTCATCCATTGTTTTGTGAGAAGGTCATAGGCTCTTTTGAATTTTGAGTTGTTGAAAGTAACAATGAGCGGAACTAATTCGAGTGGATCATTAACAATCCGATTATGCCCTGTCAAAGTAAAAACCCATGTAATATTAAGCGTATAAAACAATAAAGATTCTCCAGACACCAGTTATGCGAATCAGAGGGCAAATATCAATAAAAGGCATCGTTCAGGGAGTCGGATTCCGTCCTTTTGTCTATAAAACGGCTCATGATCTTGGGATGCAGGGCACTGTACGCAACCTCGGCAGTGAAGTACTGGTGCTTGCACAGGGAACCAATTTTGAAAAATTTGTGCGCTGCCTCTCTCAGGGCACTCCCCTCTCACATATTGACTCGGTTAGAGTAACCGATTCAGATGAACCAGTCCCGACCGGATTCGTTATCCTCAGGAGTGCAGAAGGCTCATTATCAGGCTTTATTCCGGCAGACGTCGCCACCTGTGACGATTGCATCAGGGACATCTTTACCCCTGGCGGCAGGTATGAGGGGTACTGGGCCACCTCCTGTGTGAACTGCGGCCCCCGCTACAGCATCATCTGCGGCCTGCCCTACGACCGGGAACGTACACGGATGGACGCATTTCCCATGTGCGGCGCATGCGAAGAGGAATACACCGACCCTACATCCCGCCGCCACCATGCACAGACGATTGCCTGTGCTGACTGCGGGCCAACACTCTCTCTGTTGCACACCGATGGCACCTCTGTGCCGGGTGACCCTCTGCATACCGCAGCATCCCTTCTGGACAACGGCGCCGTCGTCGCCATCCGTGGTTTGGGCGGGTTCCACATCGCCTGCACCGCAGAGGCGGCAGGACGCCTGAAGGGCACCCTCGGACGGCCCGAACAGCCACTCGCCGTGATGGCAACCAAAGAGGAAATAGAACAGGTGGCCATCATATCAGAGGCAGAGAAAAAGTGCCTCTCCGGCCCCGCCCACCCCATCGTCGTCCTCGTCAAAAAAGACCCAAAGACCCTCAAAGAAATATCCAAACTGCATACCCTTGGCTGCATGCTCCCCTATACTGCCCTCCACCACCTTCTCTTCAGATACCTCACACACCCGTTGCTCGTCATGACAAGCGCCAACCCTCCGGGATACCCGATGATCACCGATACCCGCGAGGTATGTGAGAAACTCACGGGGCATGTGGACTACATCCTTACCCACAACCGGATTATCCAGAACCGGTGCGATGATTCTGTAGTGCGCGATGGCAAGATTCTCCGCCTCTCCCGCGGACTCGCACCGAAACGGCAGAAACGGGATCTTGGGGATGCCTGCATCCTTGGCACCGGCCCGGAACTCAATGCAAACATCTCCATATACCGGGACAGCTACTGCATCACCTCGCCCCATGTGGGCAATGTACGCAATCCGGCGACACTCGCATACCTGAAAGAAACGGTGGAACGAACAGCACATCTGCTGGGAGCAAAATTCGATGTGATTGCCCACGACCTGCACCCCCAATTTCTCTCCACCCGTTATGCCCGCGAACTCGCAGAGGAGACGGGAGCTACCCTCATGCCGGTGCAGCATCACAAGGCACACATCGCCGCTGCCACCAATGACCCATGCATCGGCATCGCAATCGACGGGGTCGGCTACGGTGAGGACGGAACAGTCTGGGGTGGAGAAGTCTTTGCAGGCACAGTTCCAGACCTTACCCGCGTTGGCCATCTTGAACCAGTGATGATGCCGGGAGGAGACCTTGCCACCCGATACCCTGAGCGCATGCTTTATGGCATTCTCCCCGAAGAAGAGACCGCAACACTTCTCGCAACCCGCGGATGGGACCTCACCACCCTTGGTGTGCTGGAGAAACAGGTGGAACGACGCTTCAACGTCACCCTCTCCTCCAGCACAGGCCGAATCCTGGATGCAGCGGCAGCACTCCTCGGCGTCTGCCGGGAACGCACCTTCGACGGAGAACCGGCACAGGTACTGGAAACCACCGCAATTCCAGGCACTGCCTCCCTCTGGGACCGTGAGTTCACCCAGGACAACGAACGGACCATCCTCTCCACCTCAGCCCTCCTCAGAGAGGCATTCTCCCGGATGAAGCATGAACGGACCGCGGACATCGCTGCATCCTTTCAACATACCCTTGCAACAGGCATTGCCGAGATTGCAGTTATGGCCGCTGAAGAGAAAGAGTATAAAAAAATTGCCCTGAGTGGCGGTGTGGCCTACAACCATGCAATAGAATCCGCCATCCGCAAAACCATCGTAGCATCAGGGCACGATTACATTCTCAATACAGACTACCCCCTCGGGGACGGGTGTATCTCATATGGACAGTGTGTCTGGGCCGGCACTGCCCTGAAACAGAACGGAAAATGAGGGGAAAAAGGGGTTTGCAGTTTTATTTATTGGGTTCAAATACAGAATCAATAACTTCACGAAGATTTACAGAACGGTAGGGCTTTTTCAGTACGCCTGAAAATCCCTGTCCATACAAGTCATCGTAGTTCATCTCTGACACCAGTCCACTGGTGACAATGGCACACACGCCGGGGTCAATAGCTTTCATCTTCTTAATTGCCTCCGTTGCCCCCATGCCATCAGGGACAGTAATATCCATAATCACCACGTCATACGGATTACCCACAAGGAATGCCCTGCGATATTCTTCGACAGCAGTTTCACCGTCCGGAGTTGCCATCGGATTGTATCCCATCTTTTCAAGCAGAATACAGGTAATCGTTCGGATATTATCATCATCATCCATTACGAGGATTTTTCCGGGCGTTTCTGTCATGGAATTATTTCTCCCCCATTGTACTGACCGATCCATTCCCCCAGAATAGTATGCCGACCACATCATATGCAACATGACATGCCATATTGCACATCAAATTCGTACACAAAATATGCATGTCAATGATATAAATGTTCTCATTACCCATGCCCAAAAAGATACAATTCAATCATATGAGCCACCCCACGCAACGCCCCACAGCATATCCCAGGGAGTTTACCCGGATGAAGCACATATGCCTCTAATGCCCACTACACAGAGAACCAGAGAAGAACTGCTGCTCCAGGAAGAATCAGTGCACACCCACCAACCCGCCGGAGTAGCTGCCGGTACTCCAGCCGCATCACAGTAATTTGTCCCGGGGGAAACCCTGCGGCAACAGCAATGATGATCACGAGGAGTGGCAAAACAAACATCAAATTATAAAGAGCCAGGAGCCCTGTTGCAGCCCATACATCCGAACCGGAGAGCATTGCAAGGATGGCAAGATAGACACACCCAGTGCAGGGCAGTTCAATAAGGGCAACCACGACACCCACTATGAACACAGATATGATCCCCCGGCGCACTGCAATCTGACGAACAAATGCAAGTCGGGAGGCAGAAACGTGGAGATGCGTCGCCCCGCCCCGCCGGAACGAATCCACCACCATCACCACCCCGAGGAGAATGGCAATGATCCCTGCCACACAGGAAAAATACCCAGAGAGCCCGGTCACGCGGACTGCTGTGAGAAGACCAAAACCGGAGAGGAAGTACATCAGATAGACGCCTGCCACATAGGCAGCCCCAAACCGGAGAATCTGCACCCTCCCCCCTGCGCCCAGAAGGGTGAGCAGGAGAAATATAAGGACCGCCACCGCACAGGGATTGATGCCATCGATGAGACCGGCTGCGATAACCAAACCCACCGGAGGGAGAATAGGAGAGACCGGCACCTCAGAGATATTTACAGACGGAATCGATATCGATTCTATGACAACCGTATCTGCAACAACCAGATCTCCACTCACGGCAGGCATCTCAGCCAGGGATGCGAGGTGAAGAGGCAGATCTGTTGAAATGGCACCATACCCCTCAAAGAATGAACCATCACTCAGAAATACCGTCGGATACCGAGGATAAGGGTTGCCATACGCCTTGCCAAACGAGAAGAAGAGCGACTCATTTTCTGTGCTGTTCAGGACAGCATACTGCACAAACGTGACCGATGGATACTCCGCTGCGAGGTCATCCACAATCGGCATTGCCTTCGTGCAGGCAATACAGTGCTCGCTGTAAAAGAATGAGGCAGTCAGATTTTCAGCAGATACATTGCCACTCACAGGAACAGCACTGCAAACACCCGGAAGAAGTCCTGCAGAAAAGATAGATATGAAAATGACGAGGAAGAGAAGAGCCGGATGACCACCCCATCTCATAGTATGCCGTTGCGCCATACAGGAGATAAACATGGCGATGGGGACCCGGCGAGACGGATTCAGACTACCCGTTCGTCATCCAATTCGGCCCACATCGGATCAACGATTGCGAGAAACGAGAGGCGCCCGCCACCGGTATTTACGATGTGCTGCACCGCACCAGCCGGGATATAGATCGCCTGCCCGGCATGCACCTCTGCTGCCTCATCCCCAATATGCATCATACCTATGCCAGCAAGGATGTATTACACCTCACAGGATTCCACGAGACGATGCGGATATGAGGCCTCCTCTGGTTCCAGATATGCATGGGCAAGACTGAAACGGGTGCCCACCGCACCGGAAAAATGGGAAGGGTGCAACAGTTCACAGAGATGGGTGCCATCCCGGGCATCAAAAACCGGACACGTTCCCAGATCCCTGATGATCACTGACGCGACCCCTTCGGCACAAAGGCACCTTCAACAAGAGACCGATCAATCACATCCGGCACCACACCTGTCGTTGCATATCGGTACATGATGGCGACAAATATGCCCTGCAGTGCCCCATAGAGAACCGCGGAAACCACCCAGATCAGGAAGGCGAATGCGAAGATCACAAGACTCACTTCAAACGAACCTATGAACATCGCGAGCACACCTGCCAGAAGCAGGAGAACTGCAGGAATAAAGATAAGTCCCAGCGAGAATGAACCGACCACGGTCTCACCCCATGTCGATTTAAAAAGTTTCCACGACCGCTGAATCGCAGCAAATCCACCCTCATCATCCATTATAATCACCGGTATCACAAAGAATGTGGCAAGTGACCAGGCCGCCCCGAGGAGAGCGGATGCAAGCGAGACAAGGAGGTTGTCCCCGTCACCACGGATGAGCCGCAGGATGAGACCCACCGTTGCTGCGATAAGCGTCCACGAGAGAATCTTTCCGATTCGCGAAGATGCCACATGAATGCCATCCATGAACGTCGGATCCCTGCCATCCAGACGTATCAGGGCACAGCTGACAAGTGCTGTGTTGAAGTAGATTACAATGAAGTAACTCACAACGTAGAAAAGAAACAGGAGGACATAAAAAAGAATCGAACCGCCCGAACCTGTTTCAGCGAGCATGCCCGAGAAAACAAGCGGCAAAAGAAACGTTGCTACCACAAGCAGAATAACAATCCCTGAGATAATCGGAAAAAGAAGCATCTCCCGATCTTTTTTGAGTATACCAAAAGTTTCTTTGAATAACTGAAACCCACAGCTGATACGTGACATTAATACACATCAGACGTGAGCCCATAAATGAGTCACGATTTTTATGCAGAGAAATGGGAACAAACAGAAAACAGCCAAACCAAAAACAAACGCAGTATCTAAAAGAAAGGGGAGGGGATTAGCCAAAGAGAGCGCCAAGGCCAGCCATGCCGCCCTCTTCGTCCTCTGCTTCTTCCTCTACCTCTTCCTCTGCAGGTGCTGCCTCAGCTGCTGCTGCAGGTGCTGCTGCAACTGCTACTGGTGCTGCTGCTGCCTTTGCGACAGCTTCCTCAATGTCAACACCATCAAGTGCTGCGATGAGTGCCTTTACACGGGAGTCCTCAACTTCAATTCCTGCTGCTGTCAGAACTGCGCTGACTGCTTCCTCAGTTACGTCTTTTCCTGCGTTGTGCAGAACAAGTGCTGCGTAGATGTATTCCATTTCGTATTCACCTCAAATTATGATATTATTCAGTCATCCCTTTCAGAGCTTTTGCCTGAAGGGATGCACGTCCGATAATCAGTTCAACAATGTCATTCGTGTATATTGCGGCCTCAACACCAAGACTGCGAGCTTCGCTTGCAGCCTTTGTAAAGATAGGCTCAATCGTCTGTGCAGTCGGATAGGCTGCGAATACAGCAAGATTGAATGCCTGCTGGGCTGCCAGAACCACATTGTTGTAATATTCAGTCTCATCGATTGCCAGCGTGGACGGCTCAAAGAATGTGCCATCGTAGAAGGCCACCTGAAGACTCAGGCCTACGTCAATTGGGCGGATATCAAGCTTAGACAGGACTTCAGCCTGCTTTGCGTTGATTTCTTCACCTGCTTTGACAAAGACCTTTCTCTCGCGGATAACAACCTTTCCACCTTCAATTGCGGCAGGAAGACCTGCCTGCTGGAATGTTCCAACGATGGGTCCCGGCTTAAAGCTGGTGGGACCTTTCTCGACGACAATGTCCTCAGGCGCAATATCGCCGGGGCGTGCTGCCATCTTGGTCATCGTCTGCTGGAGCTTCCTGTACAACTGGAATGGATTGTCGTTCGTGTAAATTAGTGCACTGTGTCCGTCAATGTATGAGCGGATGCCATCAATTGGCTCACCCATCGCTGTAAAGGCGTGCTCAACGAGAGTATTTCGCGTCATATGCAGGACGGCCTTACCCTGAAGGTCACGACGCATCTCCTGCATCTGTTTTGCAGGAATACCATGCAGGTCAACAAGACCTGTAAGTGAGTATTCCCCTGCAAGCGAGACAATCTGTGCTACTTCATCCTGTTTCCACTGTGGCAGGTTGGTTGTATATAATCCCATTATATAATCCTCACTGCCGGACCCATGGACGTTTTCACATACACTGACCGGATATTCATTGCACCACTTTCCAGTGATCCCTCAACCCTGTGCATTACCGCTTCGATGTTCTCTGCAAGCGCATCTGCGTCCATACCAGCACTACCGACCTTCACATGGAAGGTGGTTCTGTCCTTTGAACGGAACTTAACAGATTTGCGCAGACGTTCGACCGTAGGGCCGACATCCATCGTTGGCGGAACAGGAGTGGGCATCTTACCGCGGGGACCGAGGCGTGTACCGAGCCAACGACCGACAAGCGGCATGACAGCGGGTTCTGCAAGGAAAAACCGATACTGCTCCGCAAATAAGCGGGCTTCACGGGGTTCTCCTCCCAGACGCTCGATCTCTTCAGGTCCGATGATGAGGTCTACACCTGCAGCTTTCGCCTGAGTGGTGATATCTCCTTTCCCAAGAACACAGATCTTTTGTGGCTGTCCTGTGCCCTGTGGAAGAATCATCGTCTCATCAATACGGTTTTTTGGCTGCGACATGTCGATATTCCGGAGATTCACTGAAATTTCAATGCTCTCCTGGAACTTTCGTTCAGGCGCTGCCTCCATTGCCGCTTTCACGGCATCCAGAATCTGGACCCTATCAACCATTCATTTTCTCCATAGTTCTACGACCCGGAATCCGGATCTTCTATAGGTGTTCATAGTCTATTCACTGAGAATGCTGTCGTATTCGCCTGCATTGATCTTCGGGAAGATCGCCTTTGGATCCATCCCTTCAACCGTGACACCAACACTCACACACGTCCCGATAACCTCTTTTACACGGTTTTTCAGATCGTATGAGATCATGCCATCTGCCTTCATACGGGCAATGCGAACAGCAGCCTCGAGCGGAAGATCTCCTACCTTCTGGACATTGGGTTCTCCAGAACCCTTTGTCAGACCGACCTCTTTCATGATGAGGGCAGTGGTGGGAGGGACACCTACGGAAACAGTGAAGTTCTTCTTGTCGTCAACAGTAACGATTACAGGAACCTGCATACCGTTAAACTCAGACGTCTTGGCGTTGATTTCATCAACAACCGCTTTCACATTGATTCCGAGAGGTCCCAGGGCAGGCCCTAATGGAGGACCAGCCGTTGCCTTTCCGCCGGGTACCAATACCTCGACTACTTCTCCCATTGTAATATCACCAAACCTCAATGCCACCTGTAGACAGGTAACACTTGGCGTGGGTCAGTACAGGTCCGCATACAACCACTTAAAACTACGGGCATATAAAAAAAAATGAGAAGAGGTTAATCTTCGTGTGCCTTCTCGATAACGCGGACATTGTCCCCGCGTACAGTAATAGGAATGGGCACCATCGACTCATACAGTTCGAGAGTAACCTCTTCTTTTCCTGCGTCAACACGCTTAACCACAGCCTTCTCACCCTTGAAAGGACCTGCAATAAGCTCGACGATGGTTCCCTCTTCGATACCACTCACCGCCGGTTTTGGCTCAAGGAAATGCTCAACTTCAGCGAAATCTGTTTCGCCTTTCACCACTGCACGCGCATTGGGAACCAAGCGGACCAGCTGTTCCATCCGGGCATACTCATCCGGGGTCTCGATGAAGACATATCCACGCACCTCATCCGGGGCCATAATCGCGGTGATAACAAATTCCTCATGATCCTCAAGGACCTCGACGATATCATCTACGACTTTTCGCTCTTTGTTGGCCGTCGTCTTGAGCGCGTAAATCTTGTTTCCGAACTCACTCGCCATTGTCATCACAGGGTAGCAAATGCCATTAGTTCGTATACGATAAATCCAGCCATCCCGATGATCAGGATACCCATTGCGGCAACGATTGCGATTTTATTAAATTCATCACGGGTGGGTGTCCGAGCAAGTTTCAGGACACGCCAGTATTTCTTGAATATTTCTTCATTTACTGTTTTTAAATCGGCCATTTATTGTCACCTGAGGAAATCGATATCAAATTCTGAAGTGGATCTCTTTGACGAGAACATCTCACTACGTCCATATATCTGGGGAGAGTTCACGCCCGTTACAACAAGCATTGTACGCATTTTGCCCTGCATATCAGGATCAATCTGAGCACCCCATATGATCCGTGCTTCCGGATCGATGCGGTCATAGACCTCCTGAATCACACCTTCCGCCTCAGACATCGTCATGTCAGGGCCGCCAACCACATTCACAAGGGCAGCGGACGCACCAGAGATATCAACATCAAGGAGAGGGGAACGCAGGGCTTTCTTTACCGAGTCGATTGCTTTGTCTTCACTGTCACTCTCACCCATACCAATCATCGCCACACCGCCACGTTCCATGACGGTCCGCACATCGGCAAAGTCAAGGTTCACCAGACCGGGCTGAGTGATCAGCTCGGTGATGCCTTTTACTGCACGCATTAAAACTTCGTCAGAGACCTTAAAGGCTGCGTGCAGAGGCAGGCGAGGGACGACCTCCAGGAGCCGATCGTTCGGTACGACAATAACAGTGTCTGCAACGTCACGGAGACGTTCGAGGCCTGCTTCTGCGTTTTCCATCCTAATTGCACCCTCTACAGTGAAGGGGAGGGTAACGACGGCAATCGTAAGTGCACCTGTCTCCCGGGCAGCTTTTGCAACTACCGGGGCAGAACCAGTGCCGGTGCCGCCGCCAAGTCCTGCGGTAATGAAAACCATATCACATTCACCCACAGACTTGTTGATCTCCTCAATGGTCTCAAGGGCGGCCTCTTCTCCAACCTGCGGGACTGAACCGGCACCAAGACCACGGGTGCGCTTCCGGCCAATGAGGATTCTTGTGTCTGCCTTCGTCCGGATCAGGTGCTGGGCATCGGTATTCAATGCAATAATATTTGCACCGTGGATGCCCTCTTCTGACATCCGCGTCATTGTGTTCGAACCGCCGCCACCACACCCGATGACCGCGATCCGTGTCTGAAGTTCTTTAAGGATCTCCTCAAGCTCCAGATCACGTTCGTTGGACGCGTCAACGATATATCCGGACTCCTCATTTGTCCGTTTTATTGCCTCTTCTACGATTGATCTCATAGGTAGTTCTCCAATCCCGGGACGTGGATCACCCGCTCAGTCCGTACAGAGACCATCTCCGGCGAAATTATTGTGCCATCAATCTCGATCTCCTGTCCTGCCGCCAGACTGCCGAAAAGTGGTCCTTTCGGAACCCCCAGATTGCATGCTTTTTCCGGGTCGAAACTCACCTTTCGTATGATAATGAAATCATCGCTGGCGTGGGCATATCCATCGCTGATTAAGATTTTGACACACGATGATATTAAAAGATGCAGTATTTGCAATTCATACCGGCCATATGTGAGGACAAATGGCAGAGGTGCGCCCACCAAAGAGATCACCAGTACAGCAGGCATTCCCAAAACAGAACGCAAATACTCATTTTCATTACATTTTAGTGCTTCACGGAGGAGTTGGGCAGGAATACGGACAAAAATGGGTTCACCATCCCCGGAGAGATCCATTACCCTGAGGGAAGCACCAGGCGCATCTCCCTGTGCCATCTCCCGCATACGGAGGAATACCGGGAGGGGAAGTGCCCCAATCATCCGCAGTTCACTCTCAGACACCCGGGGGATGTCACATTCCCGGAGAAGAGCAGATATTTTTTTCAGAACATCCCCAGAGAGACTTTTCCTGTCGATATAGGCCGCAACAGCTCCGGTCATCCCCGCCATCTGTTGGATCATCGCGGCGTCCATGCCGGCCACTTCCCGTGTATGAGCGATATGACCCCATGCCGCACGGCCCGCAAGCGCGATATCAGTCTCACGTGCCGCATAGTGATTGCCCCCGAATCCAATGAGAGGGATGACATCACCAGGACCACCTGTGAGGACTGACACAAGGGCATCTGCGACCGCTTCACCACAGGCAGGGTCAGTCCATTCAGCCCCAGTGCTTCCTATTTCAATAAAAAACGAGGGAGTGGAAAGCCCGGTCGGCCCATGGTGTGTCACCTCATAGGAGACACGGAATCCCTCCGGGGCACGGGAGGCAAGAGCACATAATGCCGCATGCATCCATGCAGGGGCGGCGCGGGAGAGCGTGCGGGGTTCCCCGCCAAGCGCCGCATCGCCATAATTGCCAGTGACATGGACCGTCAGGACAGGTACCGGATGTTGAGAGGTATGACGGGAGAGAAATATGATCAGATCTGCTGCCGCCCGTTCGTCCAGGTTTTCCTCATAAATGAGCCGCCCCGGCGTGGTCATGAACCGGAGAATGTGCCCCGCCCAGGTACGCACCTCACCATCACACCCTTCTGCACCAACGCGGGGAGCAAGATGCGCTGCAATATTGCAGCCCGCCGGGTCGAGTGCCGAATGGATGAGAGCTATGTTCATCGGCACCCCCCACAGCCACCGCAGATCAGGGTGGTACCTGCTCGCACAATCAGTCTTCCCACATTTCCTGTCACATATTCTTCCTCATCATCAGAGAATGCAGCATTGATGACTGCAATCCGAAGGGGGGGCATATCATCCATTCTCTCATCATCACCCGTATGTCTCGTACACATGTACACCCACACAAATACCTATCTTTCTGCAGAGACAAAATCTTTGGACATATAGTTTGAGGAATTATTGTATGAGAGAGGTCACTAGCAGTTTTAACGCAGAGGAGGTGGAGGCCGCAGTCCGCTCCTTCTGGGATACCGACAATATTTACGCACAGGTCAAGAAACAACATGCGGGCAGCCCCCCCTGGTTTTTTGTGGACGGACCCCCCTACACAACCGGCCACATCCATCTCGGCACGGCATGGAATAAAATACTCAAGGATTCGATTCTGCGATTCCGCCGCATGCAGGGCTACGATGTCATCGACCGGGCAGGTTACGATATGCATGGCCTCCCCATCGAAGTAAGAGTGGAACAGGAACTCGGTTTCTCTTCCAAAAAGGACATCGAGACCTATGGCATTGACAAATTTATTGAGAAGTGCAAGGACTTCGCCATCACCCACAAGGAGATCATGTCTGACCAGTTCCGTGATCTCGGCATCTGGATGGACTTCAAAAATCCCTATCAGACCATCACCCCCGATTATGTCGAGGCAGCATGGTGGACCCTGAAGCGTGCAGAAGAAAAAGGTCTTCTTGAACGCGGATACCGGGTGGTTAACATCTGTCCACGCTGTGAAACAGCAATTGCCGACTCTGAAGTGGAATACTGGGATGAGACAGACCCGTCCATCTTTGTGAAGTTTCCGGTACAGGACCGTGAAAACGAATATTTCGTTATCTGGACCACCACACCGTGGACACTTCCTGCCAATGTGGCTGTCGCCGTCCGCGATGACTTCACCTATGCCCGCGTCCGGGCAGTCAAAGACGGCAGAGAAGAGATTCTCTGGATCGGTGAGCCACTTGTGGAAGAAGTGCTCAGGAAAGGCAGGTATCAGGATTTCAGCATCCTTGAGACCGTCACCGGCGACGCCCTCATCGGCATGCACTACCGCTCACCACTGGAAGAGCAGGTGCCCATCCAGAAGGATGTCCACCACCGGGTCGTCTATGCCGACTTTGTCACAATGGAGAACACCGGTCTTGTGCACCTGGCGCCGGGACATGGATGGGATGACTCACTCGTAGGCCAAAAAGAAGGGCTTGAGAGCCTTTGCCCGGTGGACAACGCAGGTATCTACACCGCAGATGCCGGCATATTTGCAGGCAAATTTGTGAAGGATGCCGACCAGGACGTGATGGATGCCCTCGGAGACAATCTCCTTGCAAAGAAGAAGATTACCCACCGCTACGGACACTGCTGGCGCTGCAAGACCCCGATCCTCATGATCTCAACAGAGCAGTGGTTCCTTGCCATCCCAAAAATAAAAGACAAGATGCTCGCTGAGATTGCCCGGGTAGAATGGCAGCCGGACTGGGCCGGTTCAGCACGATTCCATGATTTTGTGGCGGGCGCCCGTGACTGGTGTATCTCACGCCAGCGCTACTGGGGCATCCCGATTCCCGTCTGGGAGTGCGATGCCTGCGATGCACGGAAAGTCTTTGGCACAGTCGCAGAACTCAATGAAGCCGCAGGAACGCATCTCACTGACCCACACCGCCCCTATGTGGACGATGTGACCATCCCCTGTACCTGTGGCGGGACAATGCACCGGGTCAAAGACATCTTTGATGTCTGGTTTGACTCAGCAATGGCCTCATGGGCCACTCTCGGATTCCCCCGGAAGACCGCAGAGTTCGAGCGGCTCTGGCCGGCGGCGTTTATCACCGAAGGACAGGACCAGACACGCGGCTGGTTCTACTCCCAGCTGGGCGCCTCGATCATCGCCTTTGACCAGGCACCCTACAACAAAGTCCTCATGCACGGCTTTGCGCTGGACGCAGAAGGCCGCAAGATGAGCAAATCTGTCGGCAACGTGATCTCACCCGAGGAAGTGGTGGCAAAGGTAGGAGTGGACGTACTCCGCCTGTATCTGCTCTCCGCAAGTGCCCCGTGGGATGACCTGAAGTTCAACTGGGAAGGTATCAAAACCACAAACCGGACGATCAACATCCTCTGGAATGTCTACCGTTTCCCACTGCCATACATGATTCTTGACGCGTTCGCACCGGAAACGGCTGCAGACGGTACATGGGACGGAGAATATGTCATGGCACATCTCCCGGAGATGCCGGAAGAGGACCGCTGGATCATCTCACGCGTCAACAGCCTTGCCGCACAGGTCGGGGAGGATGTGGATAACGGAATGCTCCACCGTGCCACCCGCTCCTGCCTCACCTGCATCTTAGAAGATGTATCCCGCTGGTATGTGCAGCTTGTCCGGCCGCGGATGTGGCTTGAAGAAGACGCACGCGAGAAACGTGAGGCATACGAGACGATGTATTACGTCATGCGGCGCATCTGCTCAAATCTGGCACCGTTTGCACCACATATCACCGAGAATATCTTTGCAAACCTCCGCACAGACAAAGACCCGGAAAGTATTCACATGCTGTCGTGGTTCGCAGGAGATGCTACACTCATTGATGCGACCCTTGAAGCAGAGATGGGCGTCATCCGTTCCTTTGACGAGGCAATAGCAACCGCCCGGCAGGAAGGCGGCCGCAAACTCCGCTGGCCAATCGGTGAAGCCTTTGTCATAACAGACAGCGATGCTGTGGAAAACGCCATCACGCAGATGGATGAACTCGCCCGCCAACGGGCCAACAGCCAGGCTATCACCATTGTCCGCGGTGCATGGGACCGGATGGGATGCTCCGCAGAACCAGTGATGCGAGGCATTGGCCCTGAATTTGGCAAAGACGGGCCAAAAGTGAAGGCCGCAATCGAAGCGGCCGATGCCGCAACCCTGAAGGCTGCTATCGAAAGAGACGGAGAAGTATCGGTGGACGGATTTACGATCACGGAAAAACACATCGCCTTCTCAGAAAAAATGCCGGAGAATATCTTTGCATCAGAGATGGAAGGGGCCACCGTCTGTGTGGATATCACCCTCACTCCCACGCTGGAAGGCGTAGGATTTTCCCGTGAAGTGGTGCGAAGAATTCAGGAGATGCGGCGCCAGCTCGACCTGAATGTGGAAGATTTCATCACCGCAGATGTAGTCATCACAGACAACCGTGTGCGGGACCTTCTCGCAGGTATCCATGAAGACGGTATTGCCGGAGAAGTCCGGGCCACAACACTTTCCATCACCCCTGTCGCAGGGGAGACAGGAGAGGGCGGTCTGACAACAGAATGGAATGTGGAGGGAGTAACAATTACCATCCACATCCAGAAACGCGGACAGTAAATCGTCAGATTTCATACGTATATATGAGAAATCACACCGTGATTTCTAAAATAAACCATTTTTAAAAGATTGTCATATTTATCTCAAATGAGATGTGAGCATAGCCAGGCATCTCCGTCTGGTTCACCGAAGAGTGGGAGGCCATCATCCGGAACAACTACCCGGCGCGTCGTCATGACCGTTTCATCGGTGACCGGGTTATATCCCTCTTTTATGATTTCTGTGCGGTAACAGGCAATGCCGCGCCGTTCCCAGGCCGGTGTTTTTGCAAGATTTATGCCACGCTCAAACATCATCTCGTGCATTCCGGGGCCTTTCATCCCCCGAAGAGCACGCGCCGCCTGTACTGCTGTCATCCCCTCTCCAATGAGCGCATGCTGGCAGTAGCCATTGATGTGATTGCGCCACGCCTCCCGCTGACGCATTGCCATGTAGGCGATGGTCGCTGGGACGTCTGCAATAATGACTCGTGAGTCAAACGCCACCGGTTCGGTCAGGTGAAGGGCGAGCGTGAGAGCACTTGCCGCATATGAGGCACATACCGAATCTATCTTCTCCACCCGCCCATTGAATGGCACACGGGGAAAGAAGAGAGATATCTCATCTGAGAAGGTGTAGGCAAACGACGGTTCAAGACCGGATGATGAGAGGAGCTGCTCGGATACCGCCGTCATGGCGTCAGAAAATCTCCGATCATAGGGCTTTTCAAACTCCATATCACGGGTAAAACGGTGAAATGCCCTTCCATCGAGCCGGACAATAAATGGCGGAAAAATGGAGAGATTTCTGAATATTTCCCGTTCCTGCATACTCGTCATCTCCGGAGTTTTCGGGATCAAGAGATCACATCCGTCCATCCGGAAGCATCAGTCCTCAATGATTTCAGGTCGTGACATTCCTGCGAGGTGACGGATAATAACAATGTCCCCAACGGCCCGGATAAGGCGGTATGGGATCATTACCCCCTTGAAATTCGTGAGTTCAAGCACCTCCCGGTTCACGTTCCCCAACGCAAGCGATTCCATCTTTTTTGTATCGACGTTGATGATAACATCGTCCACATCACCCACATAGACGGCGTTTTCGGTATACACCTTCATCCCGAATAATTCGGTTATTGCGCTCTTCATCGTAATCATTGGAAGGTATAATCATTAAATATTAAAAATATAATCCATTCATATGGACAGTTCCTTTGAGATCGGAAAATTAGCAGGCATTCCGATAAAGATTCATTATACCTTCTTTTTGATCATTCCGATCTTTGCCATTATTATCGGAACCCAGATCGAACTTACCATAAATCTCGTAGAACAGGTATTCGGCCTTTCAAAACCTATTGATGCATCGCTTATCACAGAGGGATTCATGCCATACATTCTGGGCGTGCTGGTCTCATTTCTCCTTTTTGTGGGCGTTTTACTTCACGAAATGGCTCATTCGGTGGTTGCTCTCCACAAGGGCATGAAGGTCAATTCCATTACGCTCTTTATCCTGGGAGGTGCTTCAGAGATAGAAAATGAGGTCTCACCGCAGCCACGGGACGAACTCCCAATGGCCATCGCAGGCCCCCTGATGAGTCTTTTTATCGGCCTTGTCTCCGAGGGCATCGCATACGCAAGCCTTACCTCCATCCCTGACCCGGCAATCGCCGGCCTCTTCTTTTATATTTTTGGCTACCTGGGCCTGCTCAATATCATCCTCTTCGCCTTCAACCTCCTGCCGGCATTCCCGATGGACGGGGGACGGATACTCCGCGCCCTGCTTGCTATCTGGATTCCGATTGAAAAGGCGACACGCATCGCAGCCGAAATAGGGAGGGTAATAGCGATTATATTCGCCATCGTTGGCCTGATTTCCTTCAATGTCATCCTCATCCTGATTGCCGTATTCATCTATCTCGGTGCAGGACAGGAGGTGACCATGATCCGCTACACACAGCTGCTTGCAGGCGTAACAGTGCGTGATGCGATGACCTCACCGGTAACTACAGTTTCCCCGGAGATGCCGGTCACAGAAGCAATGGAGCGGATGTACTCCACCCGCCACCTCGGGTTTCCCGTGATGGAGCGCGGCAGCCTCGCAGGAATGGTCACCCTGCATGACATCCAGAGTGCCTCTGGTATCGACAGGGATGCCCTTCAGGTTCGCGATATCATGACGAGAGAGGTAATCACCATTACACCCGACAATGACCTTTACGATGCCCTTAAAATCCTTGCACCCAACACCATCGGCCGCATACCGGTCGTCGAGAATGGGGAGGTGACAGGTATTGTCACCAGAACAGATATTCTCAAACTGATGGAGATACGGGAAGTGAGCGGCACCAAAACCGTCCACAGTCTGCTTAAACCATAGGTTCAGAGCACACACAGGCCCGGAGCGCACACAGAGTTCGGACCATACCATTCAGAATGTAAGATACGGGTCAAGCGGCGTTTCACCGACAATCTTCTGAAATGCGGCCAGAGACGCAAATGGGCGTTTGGCGATGATGGAGGTGGCCCGTTTCTTTCCAACTCCCGGAATAAACCGGAGGGCTGCGGCAGGCAGGGTGTTGATATTGACCGGAACCGGCATGGCAGTCAACGACCGCCGCCCGTGATCACAGACGACAGCATCCAGCACGGTTCCTTCGGAGATTTCTGCCGGCATGCCCGCGAGGATGGGATATGACCCCATCTGCCGTCCGAAGGAGACTCTGCCACACTCCTCAACAAAGATTTCGCGCAGCAGTGTACCTGCCGGAAATACCTTCTGCAGCATAGGGCTATCAAACGTCTGGCGCACATGCTCACGGAAGGTGCGGAACCGGGCGTCATGCTTACCAAGCGTATTATCATCCCACGCCTTCGTGCCTTCAAAAGGCATCAACTGACGGATATTCACCCGGCGCACCAATAGACCGGATGCAAGAAGGTCACCGAGGAATGCCTCGTTTTTATCATAGGTCCCCTCTGTCTCTCCGGCAAGGCCGCAAACAAAGTTCAGGCCCGGCAGAAGGTGGGGGACACCTCTGTCCCGGAGACCCCCAACCTCGTTTACGATGCGGATCGCGTCCATCATCATCGCAGCATCTGCCTTGAGGTTATTTGCAATGACGACCGCAGGGTCTGCAGTTTCCATGCCAAAGGCGGCGACGTCACCTGCAGTATGATAACGAACGATAACAGAAAGCGCCTCACGGGCGGCGTCCGGATTATGGGCAATGGTGCCGGGGTTGACATTGTCAATATGCAGGGTTTTGAGGTTGGGCGCTGCTTCCCGGATACCAGCGAAGAGTGCCTCAAGTGCCACTGGATCGGGTGCAGGAAATTCCTTCTTCCCCTTTGTCCCGTAGGCAAGAATGTCAGGCTGGCGTCCGAGGCGGAAGTGCACCCCCCCATGGCCGGCAAGCGCGGCAATCTCTGCATGGACGTCTTCTGCCAAGCGGTATTGCGGCAGGCCATAAAACGGTTCGGTGCAGAACGAACACCCGCCGGTCATCGCACGGGAACAACCACGGGCAGTCTCAATCTCACAAATGAGCCACGGAAACCGTGGATGTTCGGTGATAATGCCGCTCCCTGCAACAAGCCAGCGTGATAAGTCAGGATAAGAGAGGGTTCCCTCAGGGCTGCCTCCCGCAAGAAGGTGTGCCAGCGCTGCCGGGACGTCCCCTTCCAGCAGGTGGTCAAACCCGGAGATGGCCTGCCGGATGGCGGCAGTCCCACCACCCGGGCTGTAGCCAAAGGTGACTGGTCCCCCAAGGACGGTCACCGGGCCATATAGTGTGGCCGCCACCTGCCGAATCTCGGTTAGGGTAGCTGGTGTGCCGGCAAAATAGGTGCCGGGCACAGTGACCCCTGCAATCATCACCACGAGGGCCGCACGGTCAAGCGGTGTGAAGAGAGACGAATCTCCCCTCAGCTGATCAATGGTCAGGTAACGGACGTGGTATCCGGCTTCGATGCAGACACCTGCCACTGCCCGGATATTCGGGGAAATATAGGGCGAGACACCCAGACATGCCGGTTCGTCGACATAGCCGTCTACAATCCAGGCCTCAGGTGTGTCAGAGGTCATAGCCAATGAGGGCTAACAGATCCCGTGCCCAGATAAGTTTTCCCTGCTTCATCGGTGGCACGGACCGATCGTCAAGATCGAATCCGGCAAACCGGACCTCTGCCGCCCCGAGGGCATCCGCTGCAAAGGCGGCACGATCACCATCGGTGAACCCGCCCCAGTTATGCACATGCCCAAAAGGCCGTGTCTGGCAGGAAAGGACGAGCGGACCCTCAAACCGTGGCACCCAATGCCGGAGAAGGGCCATATTATCTCCATGCCCATGCACCACCATCACACATCCCTGCCGGTTCATCTCAAAAAATGAGTCTTCCGCACCGTCCAGATCAGTAAAGACCACATCCGGCAGGATACCTGCTTTGAAGAGTACATCTGCTGCGGCGTCGGCTGCAAGAACCGTCCCCTCAATAGAATCGGTCTCACGAAGAAGGGAGGGAGCATTGCCGCAGACCGTGACAGTATTTCCTTTGATGTGCTTTGCAAGCAGCACGGAATCATCCACATCCGACAGGGTGGCAAGCAGGCGTGCGGCCTCCTCATCCCCCTCCCGTTCAAAGCCAAATGTTTCGCAGATATCGGTATAGTGAGGTTCCCAGTCCTCAAACCTCATTTGATTCCTCTTCCTCCACGCCGACAATCTCCATGAACCGGTGAAGAATAGGTTCAATAATGAGATCCAGCAGGACATCCTTGTTGCGTGCCATCGAAAAGACGCTCAGGGGAATATTTGCAGCACCCATACCAGAATGCCCGCCTGCCTCACCGATCTCACCAAAGGCTTCCTGCATCGCCTGGCCGATATTAAGACGCAGGTCCTTGTTGCGGGAGGAAAAGGAGATCAGCTGATCGGTGATGCCATAAACCACTGCGGTGTTGACTCCTTCCAGTTGAATGAGCATATCTGCTGCCTGTGGAATGGCGTCACGATTGCGCACATAACCGACATTGGAAAAGAGATAACCGGAGACAATCTTCCGGTTCCGGATTGCCGCACCCATCACCTCAATGGTCTCCTGCGAAACTGATTGTGAAGTGATCTTTGCCAGAAGTTCATTATCCGTCAGGGGCAGAAGGAAGGCAGAAAGGGTGAGGTCAAGAGGAGAAGTGTTACGCCTGAAACCACGGGTATCGGCCATTATGCCATAAAAAAGAGCGGTTGCGATGTTTTTATCCACCAAGACATCCAGTTCCTGCATATACTGGGTCATCATGCTCGCCGTCGCGCCCATATCCGGCCGACGGTCGAGGAAATCATATCCATTTTTCGCATCATCGTTCGGATGATGATCGATGACAATATTGATCCGGTCATCTTTTGAGAGTGCATTATTGATTCCCGGACCCGGAGAATCGACGATCGCAACATAATCACATTCTGCACGTGCTTCCGGTGAAATCCGATCCATCCGGATATCCAGCAGATTCACAAAGGCACGGTTCTCCTGATGACCAATCTTCCCATCATAGAGAATCCGGCATTTGAGATTTCCCTTGGATGCCGCCTTTCCAAGAGCACAGAGTGCCATTGCACTGGAGATGGTGTCAGGATCCGGATTTGTATGCGTTACAATGCCCAGTGTGCCCCGCCATGAGGCGAGCAGCTCAAAGAGTTTATGCGCCTGCCGCGAGGACTGAAGTTTGCGTGCATGATGCACGGCTTTTTTGGCAAAGACTTCCTGCGGGTGCAGCACCACATCGGCACCCACCGCATCATAGATATCTTTCCCCCCTGAATCCACTGCACGTGCGATAATGTAGGCCGCGGGGTTTCCCTCTTTTATCGTCCGCACCGCAGAGAGATTCGCCTTCTGCTCACTAGAGAGAACAAATGCCACTTTTGGAACCGGAATGTCCCTCAACATACCAGGATCGCTGATATCCCTGCAGAACGCCTCATATTTCTGGTCACGGAGATCCTGCACCTTTTTCTCGTCCTGATCAATGATGATGATATCATCGGTCTCCTTGAGAAGTTCGTACAGCACATTGTACCCGATACTGCCGCACCCAAGTATCAGGTAATCCACCGATGACGCCGACTGAGTTCCGTTAGGATGATTCTCCGGCATGATACCACAAGTTTCTGTTTTTACGAGAATTAATAAGGATGTCCGAAAAGTATATCGCTCAGAACTTACCACATTAGTTGTTCACTTTATTGGGGCCAGTAGCTTAGTCAGGAAGAGCGCCGGACTCTTAATCCGGCGGTCAGGGGTTCAAATCCCTTCTGGCCCGCTAACAGTTTTTTTTGTTGTTTTAATAGATTATTGAAGATTTTAGACATTTGAACATCTTGTTCCCCTTCTGCGTGACACATCATCCCGGAAAAAGGGAGGGCACCTCCAAATCACTTCCCAATCATGAGAAGCATCTCCTCAAGACTGGGGTAGCGCGATTCGATGCCCCTCAAAGTACCCCCGGCAGAGGCGACTGCCGCAGTCACATAATTGAGGTCATCCATGCTCTCGGCGACGACCACATACTCCCCGCTTTCCTCTTCAAAACTAAGCGATTGAGGGAGAGCGGCAGGATTCGCTGTGACAAAACGGATATGGTAAGAAAGGGAACCAAACTGCTCTCTGAGCTCGTCCATCGTCCCAAAGGCGGCGATCTTTCCCTGCCGCAGGATGAGCACACGATCACAGATCTCCTCAACCTGATAGAGATTATGGGCGGAGAGAAGGATGGTCTTCTGCCGGGTGTCACGCAGATGCGCGAGATAGCCAATGATGTAGCGCGAGGTCATCGGGTCCAGACCTGATGTGGGCTCATCATAAATCAGGAGAGAGGGTTCATGCAGCAGAGAACGGGCAATTGCAACCTTGCGCCTCATCCCTTTCGAGAGTTCCCCTATGCGCTTCCCCTGCGGATCTAGTTTGAGTGAAGATAGGAGTTTATCACTCCGGATACGGCACTCGTCTGCAGGAATGCCATAAATATCCCCGAAGAATCTAAGATAGCTCTCCACCGTCATTGTCTCATACAGGCGGGACTCCTCCGGGAGATAACCAAGCATCTCCTTCAGGCGTGCGGGGTTGCGCCTCACATCAATGCCCTCGATTACAAGGTCGCCTGCAGTCGGCTGAATCAGGCCTGCCATACACTTCAGAAGTGTGGTCTTCCCTGCACCATTGTGCCCGATGATTCCAAATATACCCGGATCCTCAAAGGAGAAACTCACCTCATCCAATGCCCGGAATGTGCCGTAATCCTTTACCAATCCCCGTGCCTCAATCATTTTATCACCGATGGTAAAGTGCTTGGGAGTTATATAATTTAAGCCCGGGGGTCAGGGAATACCATCCTGCAGCATACTCCCACTTCTGACTGCAATTTTACCTGCAATCAACATTCTGTCAGTATTTCCCTATCGAAAGTGCCAATACTTAAAATAGGATTGACTGCAACCTCACGATAAGAATGCTGCCACCACTGCGCCAGATACTGACCATCGGAAAATGGGAAGTGCGCCGGTCTGCAACCTCTATGCCACGTGAAGTCATCCCGGTAGCTGTAGCACTATTCATCCTCCTCATTGTGGTAACCGGCTACACCCAGGAGAGTGGAATCCACCTGCAGGACCGGATGTACACAGCAGGTGTCGATTCATCGGATACCGGCTCCATCATCCTCGGGGACCCACGGTTCACCGTGTATTCAGGGACGCCGGAGGGGACAGACCTGACAGTCGCCCCGCCAACCATCCGGTCTGCGAATACCAATCGGGGCAATGCCGCCCTGAAGGCCTTTCAAACTGACTATGACAGGTATCTGACAACTCAATATAATCGCGAGGACGACCTCTTCGCCGCATACCCCCTCTGGATTGATGTCCGGTATATCAGAAGTGAACTTGATTTCACCGCCACTGAAGCAGGCACAGGGGTTTCAGGCGCCCCTAACCCATATGTGAATCCGGTCCCCAACCGTCCGGTGCAGGCGGTTGACGAACCTTCCGCTGATATCGGGTATACCAAAGAAGAACTCAGGGCCGAACTAGTCGTTTCAGAAGGCGAAGACAGTACAGTTGCGCGCTATACCGACGTGGTTGCAGGGGAGGGGGCGCTAGGCGACTTCAAAACCCCCTCCCAGCTCACCCCGCCCCTACCCTTTGATGCCATTGTACTGGTTTTTGTATTCATCTTCCCCCTCTACTTCACCTCCCAGTTCTACATGATGTCAGTGATGAACGAACGGATAGAACGGAAGGGGGAAATACTCCTCTCAAGTCCGCTTCGACCATCAGCCATCGTCATCGGAAAGATGCTGCCATATCTGGTGCTGATGATTACAGTAACCACCATCCTCTCCCTTACCACTGGTGAGACAGCAATCGTCCTTGCAGCCGTCTTCCCGGTCATCCTCTTCTTCCTTGCAGCAGCTCTCCTCATCGGAATGGCCGCACGGAGTTTTAAAGAACTCTCGTTTATCTCAATCTTCTTCTCAACTGTTGCAACATCGTATCTCTTCTTCCCGAGCATTTTTGCAAACATCCATGTGATCTCCCTCATCTCCCCTCTGACTCTGATCATCTATGCAATTGAAGGCACCCCGTTCACACTTGCCAATTACTTCTACTCAACCTTCCTGTTCTGGGTGACAGCGGCGATTCTCTTTGCCATATGCATTGTCAACTTCAACGAAGAACGCCTCTTCACCCTTCACCCCCTGCGGGAAAAGGTGCGGGAGTACATCGGGAGCGCAGTCTCAGAAAAGCATCCGTTTGCCTCACTCTTCGGGATCACCCTCTTTTCCATCCCCTTTGTTCTGATGGCACAGCTGATGTTCCTCGTCCTCCTCTTCAACCTCCCAATGCCGTTCTCCCTTGTGGTCCTCATCTTTGCAGCGGCATTCATCGAGGAATGGGCAAAGTCAATCGGCATCTATGCAATTGCTGTGGAACGGCCGGCATTTCTCACGTGGAGAAATGTTATCTTCGCCTCCCTCGCCGTGATGGCCGGATTCTTTTTGGGTGAGAAACTCCTTCTCTTTGCCACGCTCGCCCAGATATCAGAGTCCATCTTCGGCGCGGCCCTTTTCTCCAGCCTTCAGGTCCTCTGGATGCCACTCACCCTGCACTTCACCGGCGCCTTCATCACCATCTCTCTCTTAAAGGTCTTCGGAAGGAGAGTCTACCCTATAGCACTGATTATGGCATCCCTCGTCCATGGGGTGTATAATCTCTACTTTATCACAGGAGGCTTCTGAAAATGGATCTGCGGCATATCTACGTTATCACAAAAAAGGAGTTGGGATCTATCAATGCCGAGAAAACGATAATCCTCGCAATTCTCCTGCAGTTATTCATCGCGATGTTCTCGTCATTTCTCATCGTCGGCCTCGCTGCAATGTATGACCCGGATGCACTCTCGGAATACTCCCGGCAGCAGTATTCGGTCGCATACACCGGGTCACCCTCACCACTGGAAGAACTCATACGGGAGAGCGGAGACTTTATCATCTATGAGATGGACCTTGCGACAGCGGTTACCGCTCTTGAAGAACGCAAACTAAGTGCGGTCATCTGGGTGCCGGATACCGCACCGGACGCAGATGACCCCGTGAAAATCACCCTTTATACCATCAAAAACGACATCCAGTCATCAGTTGTGAACAGTAAACTGAGAAATGTCTTTGTCACATACGAAGAGAGCCTGCGTGACATCCGGGGAGACCGCATATCATCTGACCCCATCGTGGTGAACCTGCCCCCGGAGTTACCTGGCACAAACTTCTATGAATTTGTCTACGGGCTCCTCATCCCGCTTCTCATCTTCATGCCTGCCATCATCTCAGCAGCCCTGATAATCGACATGATCACCGAAGAATTTCAGCATGACACAATTGAGACCCTCATTTCCACACCCATTACCTTCGCCGAGATGGTCTGGGGCAAAGTGGCCGCCTGTTTTGTGATTGTGCCGGTGCAGGTGGTCGCCTGGATCGGCCTGATGGTGATAAACGGCATCCATGTGGCAGGCATTGTACCAATTCTTCTGCATGTGAGCGTAGCATCATTACTTATGATCCTCATCTCCGCTTTTGTAGCCCTCCACTACCGGGAACGGACGAGTGCCCAGTTTATCTTTTCTACAGCCCTCGTGGTGATCTTAATAGGCGTCCTCTCCCTGCCCGCAAACCCGGCAAACCTGATTGTCCTCCTCTCCATCGGAGCGGCCGGGAGTGAACACTGGGTGGTCCTTGCCATAATGTCCGGCGTTCTTGCGGTTGGCATTGCCGCACTCAACCGGTATATGCGTGTGGTGGAGAAGACCGCCCTGCAGTGAGCGAGTCTGCCATAGATATAACTACCATTTTCCGGATAGGAGGTGTCTGATCAAAAATGAAATGGTTTGCACTTTTTCTTATGGCCTGCATGATTGCCGCAGGTGCGGTCTTTCCGGTAGGAGCAGCAACTGGGGAACAGCCAATTGCAGGCTACACATAATGGTCATCGGTTACCGAGGTGACGACAGGTTCAACCTCATATGTATCAGCGAGCCTTTCACCGGTCCCCAGGCAGTCATCCCCCTCACTCATGCTGCCTGCCGGTGTGCTTGTGGCACTGTCCTGTATCTTCTTCTGCAGACGTGAGCGCGGGAAATACTGATACCATATACTTATTTTGGGAAATTCCCGGCCCCTCAAAACAGTATTTTTCCCCTGAAATTGATAAATCACTCATTTATCCGGGACTGGAAACAGCAGATTATTTATATCCGTCAAAATAATCGTTCACTGATCATCATGTTACGAAAATTCTACGTGCTTATTATAAGCATGTTCATAATCACTGCTGCAGCCCCTGCTGCAATGGCTGAGCTCCCTCTGGGTCCCGGCATTGGCGGTGGCCAGGGATGGTATGACGTCTACACCAATGTGGATGGCTGTTCCATCTACTTTGACGGAGTATACAAGGGAACAACCACCGGGGGCATCCTGAGTGTCGGAGTGTATTCCACCGCAGCACCGTATAACACGGCGAGGGCTGAAAAGAGCGGGTTCTCGTCTGCATCAAAATCCCTGCCCAGAACCCCGGGTGCAGGAGAACACCAGTCTGTCTACCTGACAGTAAACCCAATTACACCCACCACCGGAAATATCAAGGTTAGTTCCTCCCCATCCGGTGCAGCAGTCTATGTGAACAGCGTCTACTATGGTACGACCCCACACACGGTATCAAACCTCCCTGCCGGGAACAATGACCTGAGGCTCACCTACTCAGGATATAATGATTACCGGGACACAGTCAGGATCGTCGCCGGACAGACAACGACCACCTATGCTTCCCTGCAGTCACAGGTGACGTATGGTACACTCTCTGTTTCCAGCACCCCATCCAATGCAAACATCTACCTTGATGGTGCATACAAGGGTACAGCCCCACGGACCATCGGCGGTCTTTCCCAGGGTGCACACACTCTTGAAGTCACCATGCCCGGATTTCAGGAATGGGCAAACACCGTTCAGATCCATTCAAATCAGGTAAGCTATGTGACAGCGACACTCACTGCAGACCCACAGGCTACCACAGGTTCCATCTCAATCTCCTCAAACCCGTCGTATGCCTCAGTCTATGTTGACAGCATCTACTATGGTACAACCAACCCCGGCCGGGTCCTCCTTGCAAACAACATTGCAGCAGGCAGTCACTCTGTGAAAGTCACCCTCTCCGGGTACGCGGACTCAGTCTCAACTGTTACAGTCAACTCCGGCCAGACCACAACGGTGAACGCCAACCTTGGCGGTGGCCCAACTGGCAATGGAGCGATCACTATCACATCATCACCAACTGGTGCCACGGTCCTGTTGAACAATGTGAACAAAGGTATCACCCCGGTGACACTCAGTGATCTGACCCCCGGTGGCTACACGGTCACACTTGAACTCTCCGGATATACCACCTGGTCTGAAATAGCACAGGTGAACAACGGTGCAACATCAACGGTCTCGGCAAACCTTGCCCCGACACCTACTGCCACCCAGAGCCCGGCACCCATGCTTGCGGTGATCGGTGCTCTCGGTGCCTGTGCAGTCATTCTTGCTGCACGCAAACAGGAATAATCCCATCTTTTTTTTCTCCCGGAACCTGAATCTACATCGTTAATATTACCCAGAGAACAAAAGTAGTGGTAATGAAGGTCTTCGTCATCTCCCCGGGAATGTACACGTATGGCGCAATGGTCATTGCTGGCATCGTTCGTGATGCAGGACATGAAGTGACACTCACTCGCACACTGGAGGCTCCTCCGGGAGAAACGATTTTTTTGAGCCTGTATTCCACCCAGAACCTGATGGGTGATGCACTTAAATCATTTATTTCCACATACCGGCATGACGGTGGCCGGGTATATGTGGGCGGACCTGTCTCGGCAGTGCCGGAGATGGTCCTTGGCGAACTTGCCCCGGACGCTGTCATCTGTGGCGAGGGAGAAGAGGGGGCACTGGCCCTCCTCCGGGATGGCGTCTCTGCAAAAGTACCGGGGATTGCTTTCATGGGCCCGGACGGCATCGTCTCAACCGGACCGTCACCCCCCTGTCAGGTATCCCGTCCGCTGCCTTTCATTCCGTCTGATATCAGCATGCAGGATGTCCGCGGTGCATCAGCCTATATCGAGACGCAGCGGGGATGTATAGGAGCCTGCACCTTCTGTCAGGTGCCCCGGTTCTTCGGGCGTGAGATTCGGTCACGTCCGCTCGATGAGATCCTCAGTGAAGTGCAGGCATTCAAAGATTCCGGCGCCCGGCGACTCTCAGTTTCCGGCGGGACAGGGTCACTCTATGGCTATGCAGACGGAAAACTCAATGACGATGCGTTTGCAGGACTCCTGAAAGGGATGGCAAACATTATGGGGCCAAAAAACGTCTCCTCACCTGACATCCGGGTGGACTGCATCTCTGACACTGTCCTTGACGCCATACGTGACTATACGATAGGCTGGGTCTTCTTCGGTCTCGAATCTGGGAGTGACCGGGTGCTGCGTCTGATGGGGAAAGGGGCAACGGCAGCACAGGCAGGTGAAGCCATCGATGCCTGCCGCGCCCACGGTCTGCACGTCGCAGGCAGTTTCATTGTCGGATACCCCACCGAGACTGCCGCAGAGTTTGAAGAAACAAAGGACTTGATCGCACAATATTCCCTTGACGATGTCTTCATCTCCATCGCTGAACCAATCCCCGGCACACCGCTTGCAGACCTCGCCCTGCGGACACCGGATGCAGAGAACCCTGTCTTTGCCCCACATACCGGGGAGTATAAGTCTCTGCACCTGACTGAGGCAGAGGCACGGTCGTTTGACCTTAAGATGCATGCCGATCTGTTTAAACCGGGCCTGCATGTGGTGACAGACCAGATATTTAACGCATATCTTGCGGAAGTGAAGAAGGACGGAGAGACAGTCAGGCGGGCAACGGAATTACTCCGCAGGTATGCCTGAATGATCACTGAACAAGGGACACAGGTGCTTCTCTTCGTGCGGGAGTATAAGGAGATAAAGAACCGTGCCGAACCCTACACATGCCTCGGGACAGCCACCTACGTCAGGCACGAAGGCAGCCGGCCAATGCCACCCCGCCTTCTGGAGAAGGCACTGAAAATGAGTGTGTGAACCGCCCCACCTTCTGTGCCGAATCTCCCTCACCAACATCCATAAATGCTCCACCGTCCTAAACACGATTATAACACATGCTAACATCCGGCCCCCCACCTCTCATCCGGCGCATTACCCTTTTCACAGCTGTTGCGGTCTGTTTTATACTCTTCTGCAGCATCTGTGGGTGCACCTCCTTTTCCTCCGGGGAGAACGAAGGAGGATATCAGCCCTCCACCTTTGAGCCGACCGTACGGCCGACCCATATCCCTGTGCCGTCCCCGACGATCGTCTGTGATCCGACGGATAACCGGACGACGGCAGCAGTTTTGCTTTAAGGAGGATGCGCCCCGGTGGCATCCATGACGATCACTCCTTCTGCCAACCACTCCCGCTACCACATACCGATATCATCAGTGCCATCACCCCTGTCATACAGAGCCATCCACTCTACTCACCGGTTTGCGATTCAGGAGGCATTTGCTGCAAAAAAACGGGAGGAGTTAATCCTCCAGTGTCGAGATATCCCCCGGATCCATCCCGAGTTCCTGTGCCTTTAAGACCCGGCGCATGATCTTGCCGCTGCGGGTCTTCGGGAGCGAATCAACGAAATCGATTGCAGATGGCATCGCAATCGGGCCAATACCCATCCGCACATGGTAGATGAGATCCGACTTCAGTTTCTCTGTGGGCATGTTGCCATCTACGAGGATGACAAACGCCTTCACCATCTGGCCTTTCACCGGATCGGGAAGACCTATCACAGCCGCTTCTGCCACCGCTTCGTGGGAGACAAGCGCACTCTCCACTTCTGCCGTTCCCAGATTGTGGCCGGAGACGATGATGATGTCATCTGACCTCCCGAGAATCATGATGTAACCATCTTCGTCTTTTACGGCGAGGTCGCCTGCAGTGTAATAGCCATTTATCGTTTCCCAGTAGGCACGGTAGCGGGCGTCGTCGTTATTCACCGCCCGCATCTGTGCCGGCCAGGGCTCTTTTATCACAAGCAGCCCGCCTGTCCCCGGCTCAACCGAATTGCCGTCCATATCGACCACATCCGCGACCACGCCGGGAATGGACTTGCCGGAGAATCCCGGCTTCATGGGTTCACCGACCATTGTTGTAATCATATGCATCCCGGTTTCCGTCTGCCACCAGGTGTCGACGATGGGGCAGCGGCTCTTTCCGATGACCCGGTAGTACCACTCAAATGCCTCCGGGTTGAGGGGTTCACCCACCGAACCGATGATCCGCAGGGAGTCGAGATTGTATTTGTCTGGCCACTCCTCACCGACCCGCATAAACATCCTGATGGCCGTCGGGGCGGTGTAGAAGATGGTCACCCCAAAGTCCTCGATGATGCGCCAGAAGATGCCAGGGTCCGGGTAGTCCGGCACGGTCTCGGTGATGAGGACCGTCGCACCCATGGCAAGCGGCCCGTAGACGATGTAACTGTGGCCGGTGATCCAACCGGGATCTGCCGTACACCAGTGAACGTCGTTCTCCTTCATGTCAAAGACATACTTTGTCGTGTAGTAGGTGCCGACCATGTATCCTGCACAGGTGTGGACAATGCCCTTCGGTTGGCCGGTCGTCCCACTCGTATACAGGATAAAAAGCGGGTCTTCTGCGTCCATCACCGTCGCTTCGCAGGTGGCGTCCCCGCTTTCCAGCACTTCATAGAAGTCCACCTCCATCTCACTGAAGAGTTCCGGGCCCGGATCAGACCGGCGGAGAACAATAATCTTCTCCACCGTCGGGGCATCGACCACCGCCTCGTCAACGATCGTCTTCAGTGCCACACGTTTGCCGCGGCGGTATCCGATGTCTGACGTGATCACCAGTTTTGCCCCGGAATCACGGATACGGGAATTTAGCGCCCCTGCCCCGAACCCGCCATACACGATGTTATGAACCGCACCGATTCTCGCACATGCGAGGAGGGCGACGATATGTTCAGGCACAAGCGGCATGTAGAGGCAGACGGTGTCTCCCTTTTCAATCCCCATCTTTTTGAGGGCACTTGCAAACCGCATCACCTGCCGGTAGAGCTGGTGGTAGGTAAGCACCCGTTCCTGCCCCTCTGTTTCCCCCCGCCAGATAAGGGCCACCTTGTTGCGCCGTTCACCTGTCGCATGCCGGTCAAGGCAGTTGTGGGTGATATTGAGCTGTGCGTTTGTGAACCACTCCGCATAGGGTGGATCCCACTTTTTTACATGGTCCCATCTCCTGAACCAGTCGAGTTCATTCGCTATTCCCTCCCAGAACCCGTCGGGATCACGGAGGAAGCGTTTGTACTCAGTATCATAATCACCGATCCATGACCTTTCACGGACTGAAGGGTCAGGGAGATAGACCTTTTCTTCGAGTTTTACATCAAATGAACCTGACATTTTATTTCACCTACACGATTAATCATGCATATTTTTTGTTGTGCTGACTCTCCCCGAGAGGTATGAAAACCAAAAAGGGGAGGGGACAACTGCAACTGCAGTGCATTGCCACACCCATATTAACGTAACGAGGTATAAATATTGTTCAGGCACAACGGATATGCACTGCATAACAAACTGATTGAAAAGACAGATAAGGAGAGATATGACACCAGACTGGAAAGAAACAGAGACAATACGCCAATTGCTGCAGACATCACCCACTGGGATGACCATCACCAAGATTGCCACCACCCTCGGTATGCACCGCAACACCACCGCCAAATATCTGGACATGCTGGTGGCCACCGGGGAGATTGACCGGAAACACATGGGACCGGCAAAGGTCTACTTCCCTGCCCGGAGAGTGCCGGTGCAGGCACTCCCTCTTGTCACGCCACCCGCCCGCCTCTGCCTGACATCCCGGCTGGATATCACAGGGCCCACACCTGAGGCCACCCACCTCCTCCACCTCCCAAAGGAGACAGACCACATGCCCCATACCGCAGTGCCCGCCCCACTCTTCCGCGATGAGACATTCCTTGCGAAATGCCGGGATGCAGTGGCAGGCACACCGGGAGAATACTCCACCAGCATCACCCGGAACCGGCAGAAGACCGACCTTGTCATCCAGCTGATCCCCATTGTCTTCAGCAGTGGTGCAGGAGGGTGTGCTGTCACCTTTACGGACATCACCGAAAGCGCCGCAGCAGAAGAAGAGCAGAATACCTGGAAAGAACGCTACACCACACTCAGCGAAGACCTTACCGAATGGGTTGTCCTCATCTCTCCCGCGATGACCATTGACTGTGCGAACGAAGCGTTTTGCCGTCATGCCGGGCGTTCAACAGACAGCATAACAGGAATCCGCTTTCTGCCGGCATTCCGGCCGGATGAACGCCGCCATCTTGACTCCCTCATTGCATCCCTCCTGCCCGGCGGCAAGCCGGTGACAGAAGACATCCGTGCCATCCGCCGCGATGGTTCCCCCGGCTGGGAAACGTGGACCATCCGGGCCCTCGGAGAGAGGGGCGGCCCCATCACCGGTTACCATGCCATTGGGCATGACATCACAGCACTGAAACAATGCAGAGAGCAGATCCGCCAGTATCACCAGAACCTCGAAGAGAATATCCAGAAGCGGACAGCAGAGATGCAGCAGGCAAATCAGGCACTCATGACAGTTCTTGCAGAAAAAGAAGATCTGGAACGGGAACTGCTCTTCACCCGACAGGCCTTTGACCAGGCTTCAGACTCCATCCTCCTCTTCAGCCATGACGGGAGCATCTGCCTGACAAACCAGACTGCAGAGGAACTCATGGGATATAGCAAAGACGAACTCGCAGAGTGCACCATTTATGACGTGAACCCTTCAATCACCCACGAGAAATGGGAGATAATGTGGAACAAACCGGAACCCGGCAGAAAAGAACGAACCATATCCGTCCACCGCAGACGTGACGGAACCATCTTTGATGTCGACCTCTCACGGACTTTTGTGAATGCAAACGGGGAGATGTACTTCTGTTCAATTGCACGGAAAATTGAAAGGGACTAAAAAAGAGCCCCCTGCCACACCAGCACAGACTGTCCCCTCAGGCACGGGAAACATGCCGGTAATTTCCTTCCGGGACCAGAATTTCAAAACGGGCACCGACACCCGGCACACCGGTTTCCCGTATTGAAAGCCCCGTCAGATCAAGAATCTCGCGGGACAAAAAGAGCCCGAATCCGGTATTTTTCCCAACACCCTTCTGAAAGATTTTCTCCTTCATATCTGTCGGAATACCCACACCATCATCAGTGACAATGATACACCCTTCAGCCTCATACACTTCAAACGAAACGGTGACACCATGTGCATCCCCCCCGTGCATCACTGAATTCCCCACCAGGTTTGAAAAGACCTTACCCAGCATGCAGTCGGCATAGACTTCAAGACCGCACACCTCATTTGTGACCGCCAGCCCACCAGAAATCGGAACCATCTCCTGCTCAACAACGGCAGCAATGTCCTGCCATTCCGGTTCATTTACGCCCAGATCCTCATACATACGGGTAAAGGTGATGATCCGTTCGAGATTCCCCATGATCCCCTCCGCTGCTTCAAAAAAATCGCGCCGTTTCTGTGGGTCCTCCGAATCATCCTCAATGAGTTCCAGATACAAATCCATGGAAGTGATCTGGTTCAGGATGTCATGCCGTGTGATACTAGAGAGAATATTCAGTTTCTTGTTCGCCTTCTTCAGGGCGGCGCCCATCCGCTTTACGTCTGTGATGTCAAGAAATACCCCCTGAACACCCACTATCGCACCATCTTCCCTGATCGGTCTGCTGGACTCCAGCACCCAGCGTTCATCCCCCACCTTCGTCAGCAGCCGAAACGTCGATTTTCTTGAAATCCCAGAGAGACGCTCCCGGAATTGTGCCCGTACCCGGGACCGGTCGGTAGGATAGATATAGTCAATGAAATCCTTCCCGATCAGCTCTGACGGACTATACCTGACATCCCCCGCCATCTTCTCAATTGCCGGGCCGATATACGTAAATTTTCCATTGGGATCAAGCCGGAAAATAACCTCATTCATATTTTCAACCAGATCCCGATATTCCTGCTCACGCATTCTGAGGGCCATTTCTGCCTCTTTGCGTTCCGTTATATCCCTGACAACAGAGAGCGCAACAGGTGTACCATCCAGCTTAAAATGATTCACGGACACCTCAACAGGCACCACATCCCCCGCCTTCGTCAGGTGCCTCCATTCAAATATAGACCGACCCTTTCCACCAATTTCAGAGATGAGGGAATTAAGATGCCCATCCAGATCGGGATCATTGAGATCATAGATCCCCATCTGAAGGAATTCTTCCCGCGAATAGCCCATCCTCATGCACGCAGCATCATTAACCTCCAGAATTCTCCCAGGATTTCCCCCCGGCAGCAGAGTATGCAGATAGATCATATCATTGGCTGACTGAATAAGGAGAGTATATTTCTCTTTCTCCTGCCGGACGGCCTCCTGAGCATCTTTTATTGCGGTGATGTCAGTCTCCTTCTCGACAAACCCCCATACCACCCCCTCATTGTCAGTGACCGGATAGGCAGTGACCAAAGCAAACCGACCATCCGGGTAGGCAACTTCAGAAGATACACTTTTCCCGGCGGAAATGACCTCCGAGACTTTGCAATGGACACAGGGGACATCCCTCCCCCACGCCACCTCATAACAATGTTTGCCGACGGCATCATGGGCTTCCACCCCATGAGAGGCAAGAAAGGACTTGTTTGCCCAGAGAATGATGCGGTCAAGTCCGGTGAAGACGATCGGTTCATCTGATGAGTCCAGGATCATCCGCAGTTCAGACTGAAGCGGTACTGGCAGGCAGCATGCCCTTTTCCCTGCCACCAGCCAGCGGACAGTATTGATGAGGAACCCCTGTTGTGCCACGGAGTCCACCCCTTTCCGGAGGTAAAAATCAGCACCCGCATTCAGGGCTTCAATGGCAGTATCCTCACCATGGGCAGCAGTAAAGAAGACAAAGGGAATAGCATCACCGGCAAGACGGAGATTTTTCAGAGTCCCGATTCCATCTATCACAGGGAGTGCGTGTTCCGAGATGATGGCATCATATCTGCTCTCCCGCAGTTTTTCGAGCGCATCAGCAGATGACATCGAGACATCGACATGAAACCCTCCGAGATCAGAGAGAGAGTTTTCTGCCCCGTGTACAAATCCTTCATCATCGTCAATATAGAGGACACGCATATACATCATCCGAGACAGATCCCTGTCTCAACCCCTACTATTTTGAGATTACCAACGTTTATCTTTTAGTATTGCTGCACAGGCCAAAGTTCAGGAGGAAGAGCATCGCAGCATCACCATCTCACGAAGAACCCCTGACCAAATGACAGGAATATGCATACACCCATACCCATCCATGTGTGAGGGAAGCCCACTCATGCACAAATATATTCCGTCACTCCGCACAGAGGACCTATTCAGAAATACAATAGGAAAGCGCAGCAACAAGCTCGCCCCCCCGCTGTGACCCGATGAGAAGGGACGTGCCATCCATGAGAGAGATCCTGACCCCAAAATTCCCTGAAACACAGTATAGGCAGGCCCTGTCTTTCCCCGCCGGATACCCCAACCACCATACACCCACAGCGGCCGGTATGATGTGGCCTCCGCTGCTGCAATTTCGTGACAGGCCACATTTCGAAACTGCAGGTGGATCAAATACATCCGATAGGACAAACGGTCGCCCCTCACCTCCACCTCAAGCCGGAGGAGGAGGGGAAGTGCAGGCATACCGATGCCAAACACCAGAAGCACCCACATCATCCAGTCAGGCCCAGGATTGCTCCCAAAGGGCACACCCTGCAACAACCTGAAGATAAAATTCATACCAGACAAGAAGGGCAGCACCCCAGACCACCATCACCAGACTCTGATTACGAAACCACTCACACTTCAGAAAAAATAACATCATCACGCATATCATCTGCTGTCATCCGCATCCAAACATAATCTGGGGCCCCATCGCATTTAGAGCAGACAGCAAAAATAAAACAGGCCAGAAAAATACGGTTACAACTCAAAATAACGCATTCTAAACGAATCCAAAAAAATAAAGAGGCCGGGGCCGAGACTTGAACCCGAGTCCAGGGAGCCACAATCCCTGAGGATAACCACTACCCTACCCCGGCAAGATGCCTCTCTTATTTTGATACGGACAGTATTTAACCTATCTTATTTGTTCTCGCACAACAGAGGGGAAAACCATAATTTGGCACAAGAACGGACACACCCACCCCTCACCCCTCCCTGCGACTTTGCCAAAGTCACCCCACGCCCCAGGGCTCCTCCAACACCCCCCCTCACCCCACATGACACCAAAAAAGAGCCATGAAACACAAAAACAGGAGTTCACCACCCACAGGAAGTACGCACGGCAGCCACCCACACGAACACCATTAATACTTCTGGTGAACTATTTATATGAAAAAGCTGAAGAACGGTTCATACCAGAAAAGCAGCGAATGAATTGAATTTTTTTTAATAACAATACCAGATACGGAGGCCGGAACGCATGGCAAAAAAGAAGAAGAAAAACGCATCAGAAGCTACATCATCCATTCGTACACCCGTGGTCTGCGTACTGGGACATGTAGACCATGGAAAGACATCACTCCTCGACCGGATCCGCGGTTCATCAGTGGTGGACCGCGAGGCAGGCGCCATCACCCAGCATATCGGGGCAACCATCGTACCCCTGGACGCAATCCGGAAGATGAGCGGCACCAGTGATGCGGCGGAGTTTGACGTCCCCGGACTACTGTTTATTGACACACCCGGTCACCATGCATTCACTACACTGCGCTCCCGTGGCGGGGCACTTGCCGACATGGCCATCCTTGTAGTAGACATCAACGACGGGTTCCAGCCGCAGACAAAAGAGGCGCTCCAGATCCTCAGAAATTTCAAAACACCCTTTGTCATCGCTGCCACAAAGATAGACCGGATTCACGGCTGGCGGGTGCAGGAGAATGCACCATTCATGAAGACCTATGCGGCCCAGAACGAACGGGTCCAGGGGATGATTGAGACAAAGACCTATGAACTGGTCGGCGAGCTCTCAGAGATGGGTTTCAACTGCGACCGCTTTGATCGGATCCGGGACTTCGCCCAGAATATCGCAATAGTCCCGGTCTCAGGCATCACCGGAGAAGGTCTCCCTGACCTCCTGATGATAATGATAGGCCTTGCACAGCGGTATCTGACAGAAAACCTCACCCTCTCCACCACCAAGCCAGGATACGGCACTGTCCTGGAGGTGAAAGAGGAACGGGGCCTCGGAACCACCCTTGATGTCATCCTTATTGACGGACAGCTAAATGTAGGGGACGAGATTGTGGTCGGAGGAGAACACGGTGTTATCGAGACAAAGGTCCGTTCCCTGTTACAACCCCGCCCCATGCAGGAGATCCTCACAGAAGATCGGTTTGAACGGGTAAAAAGGGTGACCGCGGCAGCCGGTATCAAGGTCTCCGCCCCGAAACTGGAGGGAGCCATCGCCGGTTCGCCCATTCGTGTGGTACGAGGCGACCGAGAAGAGATTATTGATTCCGTCCTCCACGAGATACAGGACATACAGGTGAACCTCTCTGAGGAAGGAGTCTTCATCAAGGCAGACACCATCGGTGCTCTGGAAGCGCTCTCCAAGGAACTGGAGGAGAACAAGATTCCCATCATGCAGGCAGAGGTTGGCCCGGTGTCCCGGCATGACATTGTGGAGGTCTCCACCATCAAAGACCCTCTCTACTCCATCATTCTTGCCTTCAACACTCCCATCCTCCCGGATGCCATCGACATCCTTGCCGAACCTACGATGGATCATGTACGCCTCTTTGAGTCAGATGTTATTTATCATCTCATCGACGACTACATCGATTGGGAAAAGGAGACACGCCGCCTCATGCACAAGGAGAGTTTTGAGAAACTCATCCTCCCTGCAAAGATTTCCCTCCTCCCGGACTGTGTCTTCCGGCAGTCCAACCCGGCAGTAGTCGGTGTCCGCGTACTGTCCGGAAAACTGCAGTCAGGTGTCAACCTCGTCCTCCCGTCAGGAAAGAGGATCGGTCGGATTAAACAGATGAAGATGGGGCAGGAGAATATCAACGAGGCGAACCAGGGTGCTGAGGTTGCAATCTCCATTGAAGGACCAACGATAGGTCGCCAGATAAATGTGGGGGATGACCTCTATGTCGAAATCCCCGAACACCACGTCAAGGTGCTCGAAGGGGAGATGACCACTCACCTCACTGGCGGGATGATCGATGTTTTAGAGGAGTATACACGCATTAAACGGAAAGAGCGGCCATTTTGGGGCAAGTAACGTGTTCAAAGAGGCAAACATCCACACCCCACAATTTTTAATATCATTCAAACGAACATAGTAGACACTTTCAGAAAGGAGCATAACAATATGACAGACTTCAAAGTAGTTCTCTCTGACCCAAAGGAGGGCATATCATACAAGGTTGAGGCGACCGGCGGCATGGCAGGAGCACTCATCGGTAAAAGCGTAGGCGACATCATTGCAGGCGACGCACTCGGATTCGCAGGGTATCAGATCGCAATCACCGGAGCAACCGACAAGACAGGAATTCCCGCACGTCGTGATCTCCCGGGACTCACCCGAAGGAAACTTCTCCTCGCAAATGGTACTGGCTTCCGCCCTACCTACGACGGTCAGCGCAGAAGAATGACCATCCGTGGCGCAGAGATCAACGAGGACTTTGTTCAGATCAATGCAAAAGTTGTTGGATATGGCGAAAAGAGCCTGAAGGACTACTTTGCACCTGCAGAAGAAGCAGCAAAGTAACCCTGAAAAATTTCTAATATTTTTTTTTCTGATTTTTCACTCAGCAACCAGGACCGCTGAGTGATTCACGCAGTTTTTCAATGAGATCCTCAAACGGCACCGCATACTTACGGGCAAGGATAACCGCACCAGCCTCAGGGAGAAGGCGGCCGTCAAACCGCTCATTGATGAGATGATGGATCTCCGCAGCCACTTCCTGTTGCGACACACCCCGCGCCTCAGCGATGCGGACCATCAGGGTTTCACAATAATTCTCCCCCTGAAGGAAGATATCCTCTGAAGGACGGAACCCCAGTGGGATTTCCACCTCTGACGGGTTAAAGGAAGGCACCAGTACTCCCCCCTCCTCTCGCAGAAGACCTTCACGGAGGGCAATCGTGATGAGAGATCCTGCCTGGTCACGACTCATCCAGCGCCGGTCGATTGCAAGAAAATAAACGAATTCAGGGCGGCGCAACCGATCCCGGTGCATATGCCGAAAAGGCGCCGCCACAGCAGTTCGCAGAGCCACCTATACCACACCTTCAAGCAGAGTTTTCAGGTCCATCGCATCCTGACCGGTCATGGTACTGGTCTTCACCACAGTACACTCACAGGCCATCCCTGTCTCTGTGATACGAAGAAGGAAGACATTCTTTGAACGGGGAATCCGACGATCTGACATGAGCGTTGTTTCCTTGAGTTCAATCTGGAAATCAACCGCCTCCGTAATTGTAGAGAGCAGGTCGGGAATGCGGTCTGCTGCTACAAAGGTGATCTTCTTCTCTGCCACTGCTCCACTGAAATCAATCCGCACCATCTCCCCCCCGGACGTCCGACCAACATCATGTGTACCATGCAGAGCACATATTGCGGACACCACGTCAATGAACGGTCGCTGTATTGTAAAAACCAAGTCGTTTCTCATTGGGAAACGATGGTATATTCTGCGCATTACACCAATCTTTGGATTATATGCATAATAAAAGCATACGCTCCCCTTCAGAAGAACGATAATAAAAAAAAACTATTAGATGAGGATAGCGTTGATAACGCCGTCCTGACCAGGCCTGCTTACGATACGTGCTTCGCCAATCTCAGTTTTGATGATGGCGCCCTTCGTGAGAAGGTTCCGCCGCACAAAGTTTGGATTTGCAGTATTCTTGTCAACGGTTTCAATTGTCACCCGACGTGTTTCACCGCTCTTTTGGTTTGCCACATTTGCGTACTGTGCACGCATTACCCGAACCTTCTGGTTTGCCCCCATTGTGCGGATAATTTTTGTGCGGTCCTCACCAATATGCGAGTCAGCAGGTGAACTGCCAATCTCGCTGCTTCTCTTACCACGTGCAAACCGGATTCTGCCACCGGTTTCTTTCCGAACTGATCTGCCATGCCACTGCATTTAAACACCTGAATTATATGAAACGTATTCAGAAGGGGGTAAGCCCTTCGCTGAAGTCTATAAATATTGCCCCCATATCTATTTAATCCCACTGATCACCGAAGAATCTCATCAAGAAGGGCTTCCATCCCGTCACCAGTCTTCATATTGGTTCGGAATACGGGCATCTCCGGATTATACCGGTGAATATCAGACTCCAGCCGCTCCACGTCACAGCCAACATATCCTGCCAGATCCACCTTGTTGATGACAGCCAAGGAACTCTGACGGAACATCATCGGATGCTTGTTTGCGACATCATCACCCTCAGTGGTGGAGACCACCACAATACGCTTCTCCGCGCCGAGGATAAAGTCAGTCGGGCAGACCATGTTCCCGACGTTCTCTATGAAGAGAATATCAATCTCGTCCAGGGGGAGATGACCAATGGCATGCTCCACGAGGTGGGCATCCAGGTGGCACTCCTTACCGGTATTTGCGTTCACCGCAGGGGCACCGGTCGCAACAATCCGCTGGAAATCATCATCCCCATAGACATCACCTGCGATAGCCCCTGCATTCAGTCCGCGTTCCTTCAGCATAGGTACCAGTTGTTCCACAAGTGAGGTCTTGCCAGACCCAATGGCACCGAGAAGGTCAAAGGCACGAATGCCTGCTGCGGCAAGCGTGGCGTGGTTTTTCGCAGCAAGACGATTATTTGCTTCAAAGATGTCCTTTTCAATACTGACGTCAATGTGGTGCATGGTAATAGGTATGACAAAGTATCGTTTATACCTTCACAAAGTCTATATACTGTATGAATCCTGAGCGGACACTCTACCCATGTTACTTTGACCGTGCTCTCACCCGCGGTCAGGGCCGCCGGGTACCCAAGGAAATGGCACGGGAGACCCCCCATACCAGGGCAATCCACAAGGCCGCAAAGAAGTCAGGCCTCTCTGCACGGATTGAAGAGGGAGCCCACCATCCTGCATACTGGGGAAAACAGGAAGGCAGAGTCATTGTCGAATGGAAGGGAACAAAAGAAGAACTGATGAAAAAAATCGCACAGAAAATATGAGAGGGAAGAACTGCCATGTATGATCTCCACACCCACACCATCTACTCTGACGGCGAACTGCTCCCGGCTGAACTTATTCGCCGGGCAGCAGTGCTGGGATACCAGACGATTGGCATCACAGATCACGCTGACCGTTCGAACATCACTTCGCTTGTCCACACTCTTGACCCGATGCGCGATACAGCCCGGGCATATGGGATACGCCTTCTTGTCGGCGTTGAAATAACCCATGTGCCACCAGTGGAAATCCCCATCCTTGCCCATGAGGCACGGGATGCCGGGGCAGACATCATCATCGTGCATGGTGAGACAATAACTGAACCTGTGGCACCGGGGACTAATGCTGCAGCCTGTGCCTGCACGGATGTCGATGTACTGGCCCATCCCGGCCTCATATCAATAGCTGATGCACGATTAGCCCGTGAAAACCGGGTGGCACTTGAGATCACTTCAAGAGGTGGGCATAACCGGACCAACGGCCATGTTGTCTGTGTGGCGAGGGCAGAGGAATGTCTGCTTGCAGTCAATTCGGACACCCATGCACCGTCTGACCTGATGGGAATGGCCGAACGGATGCAGGTTGCACGCGGCGCGGGCCTCACTGAAGTAGAGAGTGTCTCAATTCTCTCAGGGAAGAACCTGCCATTCCTCTAAAAAAAGCGCGCATAGAATAATTGCCGCCCGAGGGGTGTGCATCCGAATGAAACACAAGAGCCATATACCCGATATTTGCATGCGAAAGAGCATGCATTGCCCTCACGTTTCATCATACAATATATAAAAATTATGTCAAGCATTAAATACCATAGGATTCAATTTATAACAGTTACGAACCTCTAGGGTGCCAGATTTTTGGAAGGTTTTATATCGTGAAGATCGTTGGTCAAGTACGAAATATTTGTGGCAAAAACACTGCCGTCATCGCCATTGACGGAGGGCAATTGCCTCGCCTCCACAGTGAGGTTGTTGACCTGCGAAAGAAACCTGTCGGAAAATTGGTAGAAGTGTTCGGCAATATCAGAACACCATATGCCCTTGTTGTCTGCAAAGGTCAGTGGGAATGCAGCGTGGGTGAAACACTGTATACAGAATAAGGATGAAGAATTATGCAGGAAATTGAAAAACTAAAACAACTCCAGTCCCAGCGGGAAACACTCAGGAAAAGAACCGTAGAAGGGGAGGGTCTGAAATCACGGACAGAAGAGATGACAAAGACCGTCTGTCCGGAGTGTGGCAGCCGCCAGCTTGTGCAGGACAACGAGCGTGCAGAACTGGTATGTCAGAACTGTGGACTTGTCCTCGATGATGAAGTCATTGACCGCGGCCCCGAATGGCGTGCGTTCGACCATGACCAGCGGATGAAGCGGTCACGTGTCGGTGCACCGATGACCTTTACCATTCACGACAAAGGTCTCTCCACGATGATTGACTGGCGGAACCGTGACTCATACGGCCGTGCGATTTCATCAAAGAACCGTGCCCAGCTCTACCGGCTGCGAAAATGGCAGCGGCGTATCCGTGTCTCAAACGCAACCGAAAGAAATCTTGCGTTTGCACTCTCTGAACTTGACCGGATGGCATCCGCTCTTGGTCTGCCACGTAATGTCCGTGAGACAGCAGCAGTTGTCTACCGTGACGCAGTCGATAAGAACCTTATCCGTGGCAGGTCCATTGAAGGAGTCGCCGCAGCTGCTCTCTATGCAGCATGCCGTCAGTGTAATGTCCCACGTACCCTTGATGAGATTGCAGAAGTGTCCCGTGTCTCCCGTAAGGAGATCGGCAGGACCTACCGGTTCATCTCACGTGAACTCGGATTAAAGCTGCTCCCCACCTCACCGATTGACTATGTCCCACGGTTCTGCTCCGGGCTGAACCTGAAGGGAGAAGTCCAGTCACGTGCGGTTGAAATTCTCCGTCAGGCAGGCGAACGTGAACTGACGAGCGGACGGGGCCCCACCGGTGTCGCCGCAGCAGCTATCTACATTTCCTCCATTCTGGGCGGCGAACGCCGGACCCAGCGTGAAGTGGCAGAGGTCGCCGGAGTCACTGAGGTGACCATCCGGAACCGCTACAAGGAACTTGCAGAAAAGCTCGACATCGAGATTATCCTTTAAAAACATAGATAATCACCCCCACCAATATTATTTGGAGTAATTCCGGATGGGCCTGTAGATCAGGGGTAGATCGCTACGTTCGCAACGTAGAGGCCGCGGGTTCAAATCCCGCCAGGTCCATTGTATTCTCTCCTGCCTTTGCAGCAGATATATTTTTTTAGGAGAAACATCATTTCATGATCCTTGCGATCACAATCTTCGGGGTAATTATCATCGGCATTATGGTGGGCGTGCAGTACCACCGGTTTTTGCAGGAAAATTCAGTGGGATAAAATATTCGGATAAGCCAGGGCGTTAATTCTGGCAATCCATTGAAACGTGATTTTTGTGGTGGTTGCAGAAATATCTGGAGCAAAGGGGGGCGGGTGCATGTCCAACCCGATTGGATGAATGGGGAAAATGTAAGATCCTGTCTATTGTTCTATTTGTGACCTGTTTTTCACCCTCACTTAACCTGATTTGAAGGTAATTAAAGGGTAAATTGGCCGTATTTTCAGCTCACATTTACTTCCTGAAAAATACCACCATAATGCCGTTTATTGGCAAAAAACAGGACATATTGCGAACTACTTAGGGGGCCATATTGAAAGGTATTTTGGGGAGGACGTATTGGATGTCTCCGGTTGAGAACGGCCCACACCGGGCTTCTGTGCGGATGCCATTTTTGAATGAAATGATCCGATACTGAGTTATTTATGCATTTCCCAACCAAATAGCAGGTTTTGAAAAAAATAATTGTTTTTCGGAATTTTATCTGTTTTTCTACGCCATCATGCCTGCCTCTTCACCCTCACATTCTTCCACATTTTCCGGGTCAGGAATGAAGAATGAAAGGATGATGACGATGAAGGGAAAATATTCGGTGCCGCAAATCTCCAGTATGACGTGAACTACCTCTGGGCTAAAGACCCAGAGGCTTCCTGCTTCATGCCCCGAACCATTGTTCACGAGTCCACAGGCCCTTCCCCTCGTCCCGAGGGTGCAAATATATTATATTCCAATTAGGTTTTGTTTATCAAGAGCGAATTTCCTGATGTTGATAGCCGCATTGACATCCCGGTCATGATGTGCCCCACAATCAGGACAGACCCAGTCTCTATCAGATAGTGTCATATCCTTTTTGTAGTATCCACATTTGCTGCATATCTTAGAAGATGGATCAAACTGACCAATACGAATAATGGTTTTGCCTTGCCACCGTGCTTTATATTCCAATTTGGTGACAAAAGAACTCCACGCTACATCGGATATGTGTCGTGCCAGTTTGCTATTCTTTAACATCCCTGTAACATTCAGGTTTTCCAGCGCAATTG